>JAPLJC010000258.1 GCA_026388765.1 Deltaproteobacteria bacterium | reverse complement strand
AAACCATCACAGCCCCAAACACCATTTATTGAATCCCCATAGCAAAAAATCAACCTACCTCTCCTAACCCAGGCTTAGTTCATGATGACGATTATGAGAATGCGCTGTGCGATTCTCACAATCGCCTACTACGTATCTGGACTTATCAGGAATCTAAAAACTTTCTATCTACAGATCATATCTGCAATTTTCCCTTATCAAGCGATAACTGCCGATTCTGGCAAGATAGTCGCAATCCGACTCTTTCCGCTTTTTTTTAAGATCTCTATTAATCTCGCTTAGTACCCCCCCCCCAATTCCACAGTTATGTAGGGACCGTTATACCAAATAATTATCCAACAATTTTGAAAAATTTTGCGTGAATGCATGGCATGCATGTAATATATGGAAATTATTTTGTATTGATTGACATAAATAGAGACCATGCTAAAATCAAACTTCAGACGGAAAGAGGTTCTCAAAACCATTTTTAAACTGCGATGGCCAAGGCTGCCGCATAATCCCGGCTAATGAGAAACCCAAGACCGGGAAAGGAGCCGGAACCACCAAGAGCGATTAGCTGGTACGACGGAAACTGCCCACGCGACGCCGGGAAGCTCCCGTAACATCCGAACTAAAAATAGGGTCTAATATAGAAAAGGAGGAAGCACCATGAAAACCATGTATCGGTCCATCCTGGTAGTGAATAGGGCGAAATGGCTGCTAATGGGCCTGGTCCTGGCGGTTGTCTTGTTGTTTCCGCACCAAGACGCGACGGCAAGTCAAGCGCCGGTAAACCTTAGATCGGCCGCCTCTTTCGCGGTTCTGGCCGGCACCACGAGTACCAGCACCAATGACGGCACGAGTAATGGAGCTGTCGGGGTGTGGCCAAGTAATGGTTTTGTGCCTGGAGGTCCGGCCGTAATAGTGAACGGGACGAAACACCTGGGCGATCCTATCGCAGCACTGGCCCAAGGCGACTTGACCACCGCGTTTAACGACGCCGCTGGACGGACACTAGGTGCCATCTCACCCGGTCAAGAACTAGGCGGCCAGACCCTGGCCCCTGGCCTCTATAAATCTGCGTCGGGTGCGTTTGCCATAACGTCAGTGGATCTTACGCTCGACGCCCAAGGCAACCAGAATGCTGTCTGGATCTTCCAGATGGCGTCCACCCTCACCGTGGGAACCGGCCGTAAGGTAATTCTGGCCGGCGGCGCCCAGGCCCGCAACATCTTTTGGCAGGTCGGCAGTTCAGCGACTCTGGAAACGACCTCGGTCTTCAAAGGAAACATACTGGCATTTACTGCAATTACGGTGAAGACCGGAGCAAGGCTGGACGGCAGAGCTTTGGCACGGAATGCTGCGGTTACCTTAGACGGCAATACCCTTACGAAGCAGCCCCTATCCAGCGACCAGCCCTGGCGGCTATTATTGTGGGATTAGGAGAATTGGGTGACTGATGAGCCGGACGCCCGCCGGATATCTAACCATAAGATCAGTTGCCGGGAGTTCGAGGCCGATCAAGCCAGAGGGGCGCTTCAGATTTAAACTTGGTAAAAGAGGTCCCGGGCACCAAGTTGGGACAGACGCAGCCCAGGCTGCCGCATAATCCTGGCTAATGGAAAACCCAAGACCGGGAAAGGAGTCGGAACAACCAAGAGCGCTTAGCTGGGACAACGGAAACTGCCACAGAATAAGGAGGAGGCACCATGAAAACAATGTATGCGTCGATCCTGGTAGGGAATAGGGCGAAATGGGTGTTAATGGGTCTTGTCCTGGCGGTTGTCTTGTTGTTCCCGCACCAAGACGCGACGGCAAGTCAAGCGCCGGTAAACCTTAGATCGGCCGGCTATTTCGCGGTTCTGGCCGGCAGCACGATTACCAGCACCAATGGCGGCACGATTAATGGAAATGTCGGGCTGTCGCCGGGTACTGCTTTTGATCGTGGAGTTCCGCCCGTAATAGTGAACGGGGCGATACGCCTGGGCGATCCCATCGCAGCCCAAGCCCAACTCGACTTGACCACCGCGTTTAACGACGCCGCTGGACGGCCATCAGGCATCCCGACCGCCGGAGAATTAGGCGGCCAGACCCTGACCCCTGGCCTCTATACATCGGGGAGCTCGTTTGGCATATCGTCGGGGGATCTGACGCTCGACGCCCAAGGCAACTCGAATGCTGTCTGGATCTTTCAGATGCCGTCCTCCACACTCACCGTGGTAACCGGCCGTAAGGTAATTCTGAAGAACGGCGCCCAGGCCCGCAACATCTTTTGGCAGGTCGGCAGTTCCGCGACTCTGGGAGTGAACTCTGTCTTCAAAGGGAACATACTGGCATTTGCTTCAATCACTGTGATGACCGGCGCCAGGCTGGACGGCAGAGCGTTGGCACGGAATGCCGCGGTTACCCTAGACGCCAATACCTTTACAAGGCAGCCCCTAACCGCCGACCAGCCCTGGCGGTTATTCTTATTGTTGGATTAGGAGAATTGGGTGGCTGATGGGGCGGACGCCCACCTGATATCTAACCATAAGATCAGTGCTATCCGACAATGGAGCCTACGGCCGCGCCGGTGGCATGGGTATGGGTGAGGGCATGGGCCGCGGCCCCGGTGGTGGTATGGGCTCCGGAAATATGCCGCCGCCGCACTTCACTGCATTGGAACTTAAGGAGCCCAGGCCACTACCCAATTATGGTGCGCCAGGGGAAAAGCCGAGGCCACATGGACATGCTACCTCCGGGCGTGTAAATAAACCGTGGCCCCCATTTTGGTCAGGAGCTTGATCAGCCAGTCAATAGATTTGCACCCCCTCTCCGGTGGGTTGATAGCAAAGTACTGCTATATATCAACTCCTTCCTGGCGGAGAAACATATTTTGATATTGCTATCATAGCTGTCTCTTAGAGCCTATCTGCATTCTCTTGTCGAACCGCCACGTGGGGCCGCCGCCCCTCTCTTGGCCTGCCTTGCCACCGGGATAAAATCCAGCCCGAATATCCCCGCTAAGCCAGGGAAGATTTTCGTTTTAAAATTTTTGGTTTGGGTCCCATCACGGGGGGTCTGTTCTCCAAAGACGGGACTGGTAAACCAGCCTCTTTTTTTCGCAGGATATATAAAAGGGTGCGTTCCACAAAGAAACCCCCACTTTGACCCGATTTACCCACCTTGGACACCGGGATCTTAGAGTTTTTCTAAGGCGGCATGGCCCGATTTGCAAGTCCCGGTACTGTCCTATAGGACATTACCCAAGTCCCGCTTTTTGCCTTCCAGTTTTATTAAAAAATTTTCAGAAATTTATGACCATGGGGGGGGTGCTGACAAAGTGTCATAAAAGAATTTTGAGAAAAATTTCCGTGCAGGGCTTATTAAGACAGGGGGGGCAGGAGTCCCAATCCCCGGGTTTGGGTTCCGGGGCCGCAAAATCCTTCAGGCTGGCGGTGGCGTCGGTGCGGGGCCGCGGCGAGCGGTTGCATTATGGTGGACGCCGGGGATCGGAGGCGGGCTGGCAGGAGCCGGGCCAGGGCTGACTATGACTGAGGGTTGCCCGAGGGTGGGGCCGGGACCTGACGGCTGGGGGGCGATTGCCTACCTGCCAGGATACCGTTACAAATGCGCCAGCGCATTTTTAAGGTGCCTCTTTGAGGAAATCAATGCTAAGGGGCAAGGCCCAGGGTACAGGGCTCGGGGCAATCAGGTTGGCAGATGATCCTATCCTCCCGTGGAAGTGACAAGTCCTTTTTCAATTCCCCATTTTCAGGGTAGAGGATAGAAGATTTTTCTGGCACTCAAAAAGATAATTTTCCGCACTCTGGTTATCCCTGGGTTACCCCTATTCCATTTAACAGCAAAAAAGGCTTAACCAATAATGGCTAAACCCTTCTAATTTAAAGCAATTTATGGCGCGCCCGGAGGGATTTGAACCCCCGACACATGGATTCGTAGTCCATTGCTCTATCCGGACTGAGCTACGGGCGCTCGGGGAAGGCTGGAAGTCCGGGCGGGTCCCGGACTGATTGACTCTAGTTTATAACCTCTGCCGGGCCTAAGGTCAACTCCTTATCGAGGCGGCCGGCGGTCCGGGACCGCGCTAATTCGGCGGGCGAGGGCTGCCTGATATTGCTATGATGTTATCAGGCGGACTCGGAGGCCCGCCCAGCCAAACTTTTTAGGATTTGAGGGAGAGAAACGCCATGCCTTATATCCCAGCCGAGCAGAGAAAAACCTGTGACGAACTCATCGATGAACTGGCCGGGCAGATCGTCCGGCTGGCCCAGGAGAGCGGCTCGGACGGCGCCTTCGCCGGGCTGCTGAATTATGCCTGCACCCGCCTGGCCCTGCAGGTCGTGCGCCGCCGGTTCGGAAAGATGCGCTACTGGCTCATCGCCATCCTGAGCGGCCTCTTCAAAAACATCGGCGACGAATTTTACCGCCGGCTGGCGGCGCCGTATGAAGACCGGCAACTGGCCAAGAGCGGCGATGTCGATCTCTATGCCGAATATCTGGCCGAAATCGAGAAGCCGGGCTGAGGGGAATATCTCAGGCAAATTCGCCAAGGCGTTAAGAAAAATAGGAGCAAGTTAAATAATCGTCTTGCTCCCGCCCGTTGGTATTTGCTTGAGATAAGTTCAGGTTAGCGGTAGGTGTAGCCGTATCTGTGTTTATGCTTGTGTTTACGCTTGTGTTTGTGCTTGCAGAGCCGCGGCGCCGGGGAGGCTACGTAATAGCCGCCGGGCGCCAGCGAAGTATAGCCCTGGTAGTTGGGATAGTTGTAGGCCTGCACCGGCTGGACCTGATAGCAATACCCCTGAGCGGAGCAGGTGGTGGGAGGCGCAGTCCAGCCCACCAAAAAACCGAATGCGGCAAACAGCGTGATGATTCGATCCCGAGTCTGCATGAACGTGTCTCCGGAAGCCTTTTTTGCAAGATTAGACCCGAGGAGAAAAGAAAAGTTAAGGCAAACCGAGGGGCTTTTGGAATAAGTGACGCTGATAACTGGCGGCCTTCGGCTACCTAAATCGGCGTTCACAGCATGCCCCAGGTTTCTTGCGGAAATCGAGAAAATGGGTGCGGAGGCAAGAATTCTCATGCCAAGACGCAAAGGCGCAAAGAGTCAGGGGATGGAAAAACTTTAAGATGCATTAAAGGGGCGAGGCTACGGTTAGGTTTAGAGGTTACGTAGGACTTTGCAGGTCACTTTTTTCGTCTTTTGATTATGGCAAAGGTCAAGAAGGCCAGGCCAAACCAACCGATGATCAAGCCCGTGACTAAACCGCCGAGGAAGACAATGGTTACCATTTCTTTACCCTCGAATGGTTAATTCTCCTTCTTTGGGCATGGGTCTGCTGAGAAATTATCGTTACAATAATTCAATCTAAATTAGTTTACAATTAGGAAATACCTGAAATTTATTAGGTAAAATTCCCTAGTATTTATCAGAAAACTGTGCGGATGGATCTGGTGGTCGTCGTCTCTGAATTTAGCTGATAGCTGAGGGCTAAAAGAGATTGGCCGGGTCGATGTCGAGGGTGAGGTCCAGGTGGGCCCGGGCGGGCGGATTCCAGAGGCGGCGCAGGTGCTGCAAGGCCTCCGTCAGGGCCGGGCGGCCATAGGCCTTGAGGAGCAACTGCCAGCGGTAGCGGCCCTTCAGGCGGCTCAGTCCCGCCGGCGCCGGCCCCAGCACCTGGAGCCGGGCTGAGATTTTTTCGTCTTTCTTGATCACGTCTTTGAGGGCCGCGGCCAGACGCCGGGCCTCCCGGGCCACCGCCGCCTCAAGGGGGCCGCTCACCCGCACCAGGGCCAGGCGGGTGAAGGGCGGGTAGCCGAGGGCGCGGCGGGTCTCGATCTCCCGTTCATAAAAGCCAACAAAATCCTGGGATTGCACCATCTGAAAGACGTAGTGCTCCGGATGGAAGGTCTGCACCAGGACCTGGCCGGCGGCCTCGCCCCGGCCGGCCCGGCCAGCCACCTGGGACAGGAGCTGAAAGGTGCGCTCCCCGGCATGATACTCCGGGAAGAACAGGCTCAGGTCGGCGGCCACCACCCCCACCAGGGTGACCCGGGGGAAGTGGTGGCCTTTGGCGATCATCTGGGTGCCCACCAGGAGGTCCAGGTCCCCGGCGGCGAAGCTCTCGAAAACGGTGAGGGCCTTGCCGCTGTGGGGGGCGGTGTCCCGGTCCAGGCGGGCCACCCGGGCCGAGGGCAGCAGGCGCCGCACCTCGCTCTCCACCTTTTCGGTGCCTACCCCGTAAGGCTTGATGGCGGTGGCCTGGCACTGGGGGCAATGGACCGGGATCTCCTGGCTGAAGCCGCAGTAATGGCAGATGAGGCGGTCAGCGTCTTGATGTTGCGTCAGGGCGACACTGCACTGGCGGCATTGGAAGACGTGGCCGCAGAAGAGGCAGAACAGAGCGCGGGCATAGCCGCGGCGGTTCAGAAAGAGCAGGGCCTGCTCCCCACGGGAGAGCACGCCTTCCAGGGCCGTGAGCAGCGGCTTGGAGAGAATCTTCCAGGCCTTGCCGCCCCGCTGGGCCTTCAAGTCAATGAGGTGAATCTCCGGCAGGGCCTGGGGAGTGACCCGGCGGGCCAGGTTGAGATAGTGATACTTACCGGTTTGGGCCAGGTGATAGGTGGTGATCTGGGGGGTGGCGGAGACCAGGACCACCACGGCGCTCGCCAGTTTGCCCCGGTACAGGGCCACGTCCCGGGCCTGATAGAGCAGACCGCCTTCCTGTTTGTAGGCCGAGTCATGCTCCTCGTCCACCACCACCAGACCCAGGCGGGGCAGGGGGGCAAAGACCGCGGAGCGGGCCCCCACCACCACGTCCACCTCCCCCAGGATGATGCGGCGCCACTGGTCCAGGCGGGCGGCCTCGGAAAGGCCGCTGTGCAGCACCGTGACCCGGGAGCCGAAGCGTAAGCGGAAGGCCTGGCTCACGGGGTGGGTCAGGGCAATCTCCGGGGCCAGCACCAAGACCTGGCGCTTTAGGGATAGGGCCTGTTCGGCCGCGGCCAGGTAGACCTCGGTCTTGCCGCTGGCGGTAACCCCATGGAGTAAAAAAGAGGAGAAGGTGCCGGAGGCGAGGCCCTGGCCAATGGCGGTGAGGGCCGTTTCCTGCTCCGGCACCAAGGAAAGGGGCGCTTCTTTCAGGCATAAGGGCCGGCTTTCCAAGGGGTCTTGTAAGGCGAGGCGCTGGTCGAGTGCGATCAGGCCCCGGTCCGCCAGGCGCCGCAGGATGGGCCGGCAGCCGGGAAACCGGAACTGGAGGTCGTGAACCGCGGTGGCCCCGGCGGCCTGGAGGTGCGCCAGCAGCTCCAGGGCCTTGGGGCCCAGACGTTTCGGCAGGGGAGGGGCCTCGGGTTCGGGCACCGGGATGGCCCAGGTTTCCCGGCGGGCCCCGGCGACCCGGGCGCCGCCGGGGATGAGGTGGCTCAGGGCCTCCCCGAGGGGATACTGGTAATAGTCCGCCAGCCAGCGGAACAGGGGCACCATTTCCGGGCCGAAACGGGGGATGGGGTCCAGCACTGCTTTGATGCGCCGCAGCCGCACCGGCGGGGCCTCAGAGACCGGCGCCAGGAGATAGCCGGTCACCACCTGGCGGCCCACCGGCACCTGGACCAGGCTACCCACCGAGGCGGCGGCCAGCTCCGGCGGCAAACGATAGGTCAGGGTACGGGTTAGAGGCAGGGCCACCGCCACTTCCCATAAGTCGGAAAGCTCCGGATCAGCCTGGCCAGGGGTGGTTGATGGCGGCATAAGGATAGTGGTTAAAGAAAAATAGGGACACTTCCTATTTTTCCTAAGTTTTATCCTCGCCTTATCATGTCTTGCCTGGAAAAATAGGAAGTGTCCCTATTTTTCCGCGGGGGCGACATTATCCGGGAAAGCCTCGGAATAATCGGACTGCAAGCCGAAGAGGTCGGCATAAGCGGCGGTGACGGTACAGCAGGTGAACGGCACGGTGACCAGCAGGCCGATTCCCAGGGCCACCACGCCCGCCAGGTTGATGAGCATCAGGAGCAGCACGAAGGCAAACAGGCCGAACCACATGGGCTGCACCGTACGGCGGCTCAGCTCCAGGGCCGCCCAGAAATCGAGGCGGCGATCGACCACCAGGGAAGAGGCGAAAAGGTAACCCACGATTAAATAGACGCCGGGGATAACCAGCAGCAACAGGCCGATGCCGGCGAGCGCCCCGCCCACCAGGCCGGTCAACAGCAAAGGAATGAAGAACCGGAAGCCGAGGAAGAAGTCACTGAATTGGGGGGTGTGGCCCTGCAGCAGCTTGGCGCTGACGATGAAGTTCCCCATCAGGAGGGCCGGGCCGACGGCAAAGCTCGCGACCGCGCCGATAAAGGGGATGAAGTGCAACACGGCTTGAAGCACTACATAAATCAGGAAAAACCCGATATACCAGCCTGGGTAGCGCTTGAACAGCTCCCAGCCCGTTTTCAGGTATTCGCCGAGAGGCGGAGAGGCGGCAATGGGTTTGGTTGAGGGAGCGGGTTGAGATGGCGGCTCGGAGGCCGGATGCCCGCAAGCAGGGCAAAACCTGGCATACTCCAACATCTCGTTGCCGCATTTGGCGCAATGGGGCATAAGCTTAGCCTCGCTGGACGGAAGAGTTATCCGGTTCTTTTGATTAAATCTGTTTACCCAGGGTGCAGGCGATGTTATCAGTTATGGGAGAAAATGGCAAAAATAATCGGGGAGCAGCAGGCCTGCTGCCCAGGTCACGGCGAGGAAGAAAGATGGCTCTCATTTTAACCGAATTTGACGACTCCATCGGCACCATTACCTTAAACCACGACAGCAAGCGCAACGCCTTGAGCGGCGCTTTGATCCAGGAACTCATCAAGGCTTTTAACGACCTGATTTATCAAGGGGCGCGGGCCATCATTCTGCGGGCCAATAAAGGGGCGCCGGTCTGGTCGGCGGGCTTCGACATCACCGAATTCCCCCATGCCGGCCGGGACCCGCTGGCGTATGACGATCCTCTGGAACAGGCCATCCGGGCCATTCAGCGCTGTCCGGCGCCGGTGCTCGCCATGCTGGAAGGCAGCGTTTGGGGCGGCGCCTGCGAGTTGGCCATGGTCTGCGACATCCTCATCGGCACGGACAAGACTTCCTTTGCCATCACCCCCGCCCGTCTGGGAGTGGCCTACAATCCCACCGGCATCCTCCACATCATCAACATGGTCGGCATGCCCATGGCCCGGGAGATGCTTTTTACCGCCCAGGCGGTGGCGGCGGCGCGCGCCCTCCAAATCGGCCTCCTCAACCACCTGGTGCCGGTGGCGGAACTGGAGGATTTTACCTATGCCATGGCCCGGACGATCACCGAGAATTCGCCCATCAGCATCTCGGTCATCAAGGAGCAGTTGCGCCTGCTGGCCAATGCCCTGCCCCTGAGCTCGGAGACCTTCGAGCGCATCCAGGGCTTGCGCCGCCAGGTCTATGACAGCCATGATTTCCAGGAAGGGCAGAAGGCTTTTTTGGAGAAAAGGAAGCCAGTTTTTAAGGGGGAATGATTTGACCGGAAGCAACCGAGGTTTCAATTGCGAGAGATTGCCGATTAATTTTAGGTTTCAGAATATGGCGGCGGAAACAGCCGGTTATTATCATCCAACCACAAGGAGGTTCAGGACATGTCGGGAAGAAAGATGTTGCTTAGGGGAATCGTTATCGGAGTCATGCTTTTGTTGGTCGCAGGGACCGCTCTGGCGGACCTGCCCGTAGTCAAGCTCATTGCCACCGGGGGCACCATCGCCATGAAGATCGATCCGGTGAAGAAAGCCCCGGTGCCCGCCATATCCGGTGAAGACCTCATTGCCACCGTCCCCGAAATAGCCAAGGTGGCCAAGATGGAAGTGCAGAACCTCTCCAACGTCCCCTCGGACTATATGGACCCGCCCCGCTGGGTTGAGCTTCAAAAAGCCGTGTCCCAGGCCCTGGCGCGGCCTGAGGTCGCCGGGGTGATCGTTTCCCACGGCACCGATACGCTGGAGGAGACCGCGTATTTCTTGGACCTTACCGTGTCCAGCCAGAAACCCATCGTCCTCATCGGGGCCCAGCGCAATGCCTCGGAAAAAGATTTTGACGGACCGCGCAACCTGCTCAACGCGGCGCGCGTCTGTGTATCCCCGGAGGCTAAGGGTAAAGGAGCGATGATAGTCCTCAACAATCAGATCAATGCCGCCCGGGAGGTCACCAAGACCCACACCTCGGACGTGGAAACCTTCAAATCGGGTGATTTCGGCTTCTTGGGAAATGCCGACGACGATCGGGTGATTTTTTACCGCGCCCCGCTGCGGCGGCAACACCTGGATTTAAAGCAGGAGAAGTTGCCCTACGTTGAGATTGTCTCCATGTACGGCGGAGCCGACGGCGCCATGGTCAGAGCGGCCGCGGCGGCCGGGGCTAAAGGGATCGTTATCCAGGCTCTGGGTTGGGGCAATGTCAACGTCCCCATGTACGAAGCCATCAAGGAAGCCATCGGCAAGGGCATACCGGTGGTGATTTCCACCCGGGTTTACAACGGCCGGGTTCTGCCGGTTTATGGTTTCCAGGGTGGAGGCAAGACCCTCAAAGAAGCGGGGGCCATTTCCGCGGACAATCTGCCGGCGCAGAAAGCCAGGATCTTGCTGATGCTGGCCTTGCAGACCACCTCCAAACCCGCTGATATCCAGAAGTTATTCGATAAATGAGGCAATTCGAAGTTGGTCTGCCATCAAGGTGGGTGAGGGGGAAATAACTTTTCCCCCTCACTCGCTGCTGGACCCAGGCGGTCCTCTGAATCAGGCAAGCTATGAAACGCAAACTAGTGGGCATCGTGATTTTTCCGGAGGTGGAGGTCCTGGATTTTTGCGGGCCTTACGAGGTCTTTACGGTCGTCCGTTTAAACGAGGAACGGCGGCGAGAAGAGCCATCGCCGTTCCAGGTGCTGTTGGTGGCGGAACTGGCGGAGGCGGTCACGACCGCCGGGGGCCTGCGGGTGCTGCCCGATTGTACCCTGGCCACGTGCCCGCGGCTGGATATCCTGGTGGTGCCCGGCGGTTGGGGGACGCGGCGGCAGATTGAGAATGAGACTCTGATTGGCTGGATTGCCCAACGGGGCCGGCAGGTGGAGACGTTGACCTCGGTCTGCACCGGGGCTTTGCTTCTGGGCCGGGCCGGACTGCTGGACGGCCGCCGGGCCACCACGCACTGGCGGTCGCTCGACTGGCTGCGGGAGGCGTTTCCGGCGGTGACCGTGGAGGAACACCTGCACGTGGTGGAGGATGGTCACATTCTTACCTCGGCGGGCATCGCCGCGGGAATCGACCTGGCCCTGAAGGTGGTGGCTCGTTACTTCGGCGAGGCCGTGGCCCGGGCTACGGCGCGGCAGATGGAATATCGCTATCCGGAGGATAATGCCCGGCGGGTTTGATAACGCCTGTGCGCCCTAAATCAAGGGCGAACACAAGGTTCGCCCCTACGGCACAGGCTGGAAAGCCTGTGCCACCAGTTTTCAATAATGGCGGGCAGTGCCCGCCCTACATTTTTATCTTATGGGGGTTGGGGGAGGGGTTTGGGGAGGGGGTAAGGGCCGTCGGCCCCTGGTCCTTCCCCCAAATTCTTTTAGTTCTCGTTCCCAAGTTCAACTTGGGAACGAGAACGAGATTACTTCCGCCGTTCCTGGAACTGGCGCACCTGATACATGAAGGCCTCCAGGCGGGTGCGGGTGTTGGTCTGCTCCTGGCCGTCGTAGGCCAGGTTGAGGAAGGGGATGTTGTCGTGGTCCTCCCGGAAGCGCTTGAGGAGGGAGTTGACCACGGTGCCGGGCATGCAGGTGAAGGGCATGATGTTCACCAGGCCGGCCGCCCCCTTGCGCACGAAGTCACGAGACTTGCCCATGCTGAGGATGGCCTCGCCTTCGAAAGAGGGATGCAGGTAGTCCTTGGCCAGCTCCAGGGTTTCGGCGATGGAGGGCTCCTTCAGATTCTTGATGCTGCCGTGGAAGCATTCTTCCAGGCGGTGTTCGTCTTTCTTTTGAATCCGGTCTTTGATGATATTTTGTAGGAGCCGGCCATAGTGGTGGGCTACGCGGGCGTCGTGCCGGGAGGAGTAGGTGACGTAGAGGAACCACTCGCCGATGGGCGGCATCCAGACCTCGCCGCCCAGGGCCTCGATCTCGCGGACGGCGTTTTCGTTGGAGAACTGGTTGGCCCGGGTGTAGATTTCGCCGACGATGCCGACGATGGGTTTGCGGCCGTTGGTGCTCAGGGCCAGGTCGTCGAAGGCGCCCCGGGCCTGCTTGAGCACCGGCGGCACCTCTTGCCTATCCCTCAAGGCCTCATAGACTTTCTGCAGGTAGTGTTGGTAGACCTGGTCGGAGTCGCCGGCCTGGCGCTCATAGGGCCGGCACTCCCGGAGCTTCTTCTCCAGCAGGTCGATGGCGACAATGCCGTTCCAGGCGACGCGGTCGAAGTCGCCCCCCACCAGGCCGATTTCCCGGTACATGTTCTCGCTCTGTTCCACCGAATAGACCGGCACCTGGGGGTAGCCCAGGTCATCCAGGATGAGGCGGTGGAAACGGTGGTATTGGCCGAAGCGGCAAGGGCCGTTGGCCGAAGGCATGAAGAAGGCGCTTTTGTCGGGATTGAAATCCGGGCGCCGCAGCAGCTTGGCCAGGTCGCCGGTGGTGAGGATCAGGGGGTAGCACTCCTTGCCGGAGGTGAGGCGGCGGCCCAGCTCCAGGGTTTCTTCGTCGGAGGCCGGCAGGGCCTCGGCTTCGCTGCCACAGGCCTGAAAGGCCGCCACGATGGCCAGGGCGTGGTCGGTCATGGGCGGGAAGTAAATCTTGCGCTTCAGATTACCGGTCACCCGGTAACGGTAAGGCGAGACCCGTTTCGGCATGGCCTCGACCTTGACGTTCTTCAGGCTGTCCAGGAAGGCCTCCAGGCGGGTGATGGCCCCGACGTCGGAGGAGTGCTCGTCGATTTCGATCTCGAGATAAGGTTTGCCCCGCATGCGGTCCCTGAAGAAGTGCTGGATGAAGGAGTCGGGGCCGCAGCCGAAGTTGGTGATGAAGACCCCGTAAAGTCGGGGGTCCCGGCGGATATGCTCGGCTACCCCCAGGATCTTCTGGCCAAAGCGCCAGTACATGGGCTTGATTTCGTCCAGGTCCTGCACTTCGTCCACCGGCAGGAAGTCCATGGGCAGGGCCAGGACCCCCAACTGCCGGAGTTTACGATGCAGGTTGAGGTTCATGCCCGGGTCCAGGGCGTTGTACGGCCGGCCGATGAGGACCATGAGGCGGCCGTCCGGCGGCAGGGAGGCGAGGATTTCCTGACCCCGGGCGCTGAGGACCGTAAAGTAGGCCTCCTGGGCGGCGATGGCCTTACGCATGGCCCGGTTGACCGCGAAGGCGGAGACGCCCAGCTCTTTACCCAGATCCCGTAGGCCCTGCCGCAGTCTTTTCTCGCCCCGCCCGAAATAAAGCACGGGGGAAAGGACCTGGGCGCCATAGGCAGCGAAGTCAATGGCGGAGGGGGCGGTGTAGCACAAGGACTGGACCATGGGGCAGACCACCCCGGCCTGGACTTCGGGATGAGGGTGGGCGATATCGATGACGCTGGGCAGAAAGATGCGCTTGACCCCGGCCTTGAGGAGGTCCAGGAGGTGGCCGTGGGCCACCTTCACCGGGTAGCAGGGCTCGGCCGCCAGGGCTTCCACCCCCTGGTTTATTACTGACTTGTTGGTCTTCTGGGAGTAGACCACGGTGAAACCCAGGTCTTCGAAGAAGGCCCGGAAGAAGGGCATGAGTTCCTGGAAGAACATGGTGCGGGGGATGCCGATGGGGCCGCGCTTGCCTTCCTTGGTGGGTTCGGGCCCGTAGAGCCAGTCTTCACGCTCTTTCAACAGGTCCGGCAGGTCATACTTCTTTTGATTGGCTGCCACCTCATACTTCTCACAGCGACTGCCGTAAAACAGGGGTTTTTCCCCTTCGATCTGCACCTGGCGGATCTCGCAGTGGTTGGGGCAACCGCTGCATTCAAAGGAGGAGACGTCGTAATGGCGGTCCGCCAGGTCGAAGCCCTTGAATTTGGAGGTCTCCCAGTCGCGCTCCCGCATGGCCAGGAGCGCCGCGCCGATGGCCCCGGTGACGTCGTGGTGGGGCGGCACGTGGATGGGCTTGCCGCAGACCTGCTGGAAGGCGGCGACGATGCCGCGGTTGGCCGCGGTGGCCCCCTGGTAAAAGATGCGTTTGCCGATGGGCCGGTCTTCGGCCACCTTGTTCAGATAGTTCTGGACGATGGAATAAGACAGGCCGGCCACCAGGGCTCGTTTGGAGGCGCCGCGCTGCTGGTGGTGGACGATGTCGGACTCCATGAACACGGTGCAGCGCTCGCCCATGCGCACCGGTTTTTTGGATTCCAGGGCCAGGGCCCCGAACTCCTCCCGGATGGAGATGCCCAGCTTCTCGGCCTGCTCTTCCAGGTAGGAACCGGTGCCGGCGGCGCAGACCTTGTTCATCATGAAGTCGACGATGGCGCCGTTACTCAGGCTGATGAACTTGGAGTCCTGGCCGCCGATCTCGAAGATGGTGTCCACTTCGGGGTCGATGGCTGCGGCGGCGGTGGCCTGGGCGGTAATTTCGTTGCGCACCACGTCGGCGCCGATGAAGTCCCCGGTGAGATAGCGCCCGGAGCCGGTGGTGGCCGCGCCCAGGATGTTGACCTGCCCGCCGATCCTGGCGCCCACCCGGCGCAAGCCTTCGGTAATGGCTTCCAGGGGGCGGCCGGCGGTCATCAGGTACTCCCGGGCCAGGACCCGGCCTTCGGTGTCGATGACCACCACGTTGGTGCTGATGGAGCCCACGTCGACGCCCAGGTAGCCTGCGGCTATCTCGCCCGGCGGGATGTCCACTACCTGGTAGTGCTCCGGGCCCAGGACCGGCGGTGGCTGCAAGGGTTCCAGGTGCCGTATCTGTTCGGTTTCCTGCTCCAGGTGGCGGCGCAGGGGTTCCAGGTCCAGGGCGAAGTCGGCGGACGGGTTTTCCCGGGCCACCAGGACGGCGCCCACCGCGCCCAGGGCGCAGAAGTGCGGCGGGATGATGAGGCCAGCGTCGTCAAAGCCGAAGACCTGGCGGAAGGCCTGGCGCACCCCCAGGTAGTGGGCTACGCCCCCCTGGAAGGCCACCGGCGGGGTGATGGTCTTGCCCTTGCCGATGTTGCTCTTCAGATTGCGGGCCATGGCCTGGCAGAGGCCGGCGATGATCTCAAAGTCCGGGGTGGCCCCCTGCTGCAGGTGGATCATGTCGGTCTTGGCAAAGACGCTGCAGCGGCCGGCTACCCGGGGCGGGGTGGTGGACTTCAGGGCCAGTTCGCTGAATTCTTCGATGGTGTAGCCCAGGCGGTGGGCCTGCTGGTCCAGGAAGGAGCCGGTGCCCGCGGCGCACATGGTGTTCATGGCGAAGTCCTGGATCACCAGGTGACCGTTTTCTTCAGCCACCATGATCATCTTGGCGTCTTCGCCGCCCATGTCGATGATGGTGCGGGCCTCGGGGCAGAAGTGGTGAGTGCCCTGGCCCTGGGCGATAACTTCGTTGATAGAGGAGCCGCTCAGAATCTTGGCCAGCCGTTCGCCGCCCATGCCGGTGAAGGCAGCCAGGCGGATGGACTGCGCCGGGAACTCAGGCTTTAGGGCTTCCAGGAGAGTTAAGGCAGTGCGGTAGGTGTCCCCCAGGTGGCGGCGGTACTCTTCCCGCACCACCCGGCCCTGGGAGTCCATGACTACCAGGTTGACACTTACCGAACCGACATCAATTCCCACATCGAATCTTGCTGGCATATTCGCATCCCCCGAATGAGCGGATCACTAAGCTGGGCTTGGGTGCTGCTATTTTCTATTGGTAGCACAGGCTTTCCAGCCTGTGGCGTGGAACGCACCTTGCGCGACTCAGGCTTCGGAAACCTGGCGGTAAAATTCCTGGTCGCAGTAAGGTTGGCCCGCAACCTGGCCGGTCTCGCATAAGTGTAGGAGGCGCTGGCGCACCAGTGGTAAAGGGAGCCCCAATACCCTCGCCAGATCGGCGGCGGTCATGGGCCGCCGGGCCAGCATCTCCACCAGGACGGCGTCATCGCAGGCAACGGCCGGTTTGGCGGCGCCGTTGCCGGCGGCGATCACTTCAACTTCCAGGCCGTCCGCCAGGTACCCGGAGATAGCCCCCATCTCGGCCAGGTTCAGGGGCCGGGCATAGTCTTCTACCCCCGGTCGCACCGCAGTGTTGAGCTGCACCTTGTCCGGCGCCAGATGCGTCAGGGTGCGACGCAGGGCTTCCAGGTCCTCCGGCGAATCGTTGAGGCCCTTGAGCAGCAGGATTTCCAGCCAAATGCGGCCGGTATATTCCCGGCGGCAGGCCTCGAGGCCATCGATCAGGCGACTCAAGGGGTAACCGGGCAGGGGCCGGTTGATGGCCCGGAAAGTCTCCTCCCGGGCCGCGTCCAGGGACGGCAGGACCAGGTCGGCGGCTGCCAGTTCCCGGCGCACCTCCGGCAGGTAAAGCAAGGCGCCGTTGGTCAGCACCGCCACCGGGACGCCGGTCAGCGCCTTAATCCGGCGAATGATCCGGCCCAGTCCCAGGTTCAAGGTGGGCTCGCCGCTGCCGGCCAGGGTGATATAGTCCAGCTCCGGCGGCCCCTGGCGCAGATAGGCGGCCAGCTCGGCTAAAATCGAGTCCGCCTGGTATTCCAGGCGGGTTTCCGTCTGGTTGGTAGTGGGCCCCACCTCGCAATAAATGCAGTCAAAGGGGCAGGTCTTCCGGGGCACCAAGTCGACCCCGAGGGACCGTCCCAGACGGCGGGAAGGGACCGGACCGAATAGATGGGACATCTCTAAAAACAACCCAGCTGGCACTGCTTGATTTTGATCTGCAATTCGTTGAGGAGCTTGCCCAGCTGTTGGCGGGAGATGACCAGTTCCTCGGCCAGGCGCATGGCCGCGGCGCAGGAAATCTTGCCCTCCGGGGCCGCGGCCTTAATTTTTGCTATGAGTTCTTCCCGGCTCATGTTCCGTCTCTTTTTGGATAGTTCAAAGTTTAAATATATGCAAAATAGGCGCAGAAATCAAGGAGAAGGGGGCCGCGGCGCCCAGGCCCTTAATCCCCCGCCAGGACCCGCCAGCAGGCGGCCACCAGGGCCTCGCTCAGCTCCGAGAGGTCCTGGGTGATGCGGTTATAGGCCTTGAAGACCGCCACCTGGAGCACCAGCCCCAGCACCATGGCCGCGGCCACCTCCACTTCCCCGGCCGGTATTTCCCGGCGGGCCATACCCTGGGCAATGACCTTTTGCAGCACGGTCACTGCGGTTTCCATCTCGGGCGTCACCTTTTTGAGCTGGGTGTGCTGCGCCAGGAGCAAATAACCGAAGAGCACCGGGTCCTGGTCGAAGAAGGTGCAGAACTGGCTGATCATGGCAGCCAGCTTGTCCTTTAAGGGGTCATATTGCTGCTGCAGGCGGTCCAGTTCCTGGGCGAAGGCGGTATAATTGGTATGAAACAGCTCCCAGGCCAGTTCGTCCTTGCTGTCAAAGTGGCGGTAAAGGGTGCCCTCGGCCAGGCCCGCGGCCGCGGCGATATCCCGGACGGTGGTCTCGGTGATGCCCTTCCTCACGAAAAGTTCCAGGGCAGTGCGGGCGAGCAGTTTTTTAGTCTTGTTGCCGTTGCGGGCCATAGGCAATAATCGATGTGAGCGTTCACTCATTTATTAGGGCAAAAATACCTGGTTGTCAAGTCTTTTCGAGGGTGGGAGGAAAAGATTTGGGAGAGCAGGGGAGGGCAGTGGCGCCGTAGGGGCGGCTCGCGAGCCGCCCCTACACTCCTCCTCATGAATAAAGGCAGGAACCTGGGAGGAAGGCCATAACATTTGTCATTCCAGGTTGGAAAATGTTAACTTAAAAAGCTAATAAACCCAGGCAAGGAGGGAACAACATTGAAGGTACTGGCCATTTCCGGGTCGCCCCGGCCCGAGGGAAACACTTACTTGCTGCTGCATGAGACCTTGAAGGTCTTGGAACAGCAAGGGTTGGAGACGGAGTACCTCTCCTTGCACGACAAACAGATCATGCCCTGCCGGGCCTGTATGAAATGCGCCAAGGAGAAGAACCGCTGCGCCCAGGAAGACGACTTCATGCCGGTTTATGAGGCCATGGCCGCGGCCGACGGCCTCCTGGTGGGCTCGCCGGTCTATTTCGGCTCCGCCGTCCCCAACCTCATGGCCCTGCTGGATCGGGCCGGCTACGTGGCCCGCCAGGGCGACAACCCCTTTCACCGCAAGGTGGGCTCACCCCTCGTGGTGGCCCGGCGGGCCGGGGTCAATTTCACCTACGCCCAGTTGCAATTCTGGTTCTGCATCATGGGCATGTTTACCCCAGGGTCCAGCTACTGGCCCATTGCCTATGGCCTGAAGCCGGGGGAAGCCGCTAATGACGCCGAGGGGATGAAGACCATGGCCGACCTGGCGCAGAATATGGCGTGGTTAATGAAGAAGCTGGGATAAGACGAAAAGTTGAGGGAGGAGGCCAGGGGGCCGAGGGCCCCAGCCCCTTCCCTCAAACTACCTCCCCCAATCCCTAATGGGGAAAAATCAGGGGCGTTACCGGATGGCCCAGACCGACATGGGCTTGGTGAAGCCCCGCCAGGCGGGATGAATAGCACCCGATGCGAGGCGAGTTCGCTCCAAGAAAGCAAAAGCAGGAGTAAGCAATTAGCCTTGACGTAACGCATAAAATGCCTTATATTTTAACACAATGATTGTGAGTTTCAGAGACAGACGAACACGCGAGTTCGCCGAAGGGAATCGGGTAAAAGCCTTCTCCGGATTTGCCCGCAAAGGGGAAATGAAGCTCGACGAACTCGAATCTGCCACGTCGCTTCTGGACCTGGACTTGCCCGGTAATCGTCTGGAAGTGCTCAAGGGCGACCGCCAGGGTCAATACAGCATCCGTATCAATGACCAATGGCGGATTTGCTTCGAGTGGCCGAAAGGCACGCCGGGGCCGATAAATGTTGAAATCGTCGATTACCATTGAATGAGGTGAATTATGGGACGCAGTGCTATACACCCCGGCGAGCATCTCGCCGAACAACTGGGAGAGCTGGACATGAGCGCGGCGGAATTGGCGCGTCAGCTCAAGGTGCCCACAAACCGTATAACCGAAATCCTGAACGGCCAACGGGCCGTGACCGGGGATACGGCCCTGCGCCTGGGCCATTTTTTTGGGACAAGCCCGGAGTTCTGGATGAACCTGCAAAAGCTCTATGAGCTGCGGCTTGCTGAGCAGAAATCCGGGGAAACGATCAAGGACTTGCCGACATTGGCAAAGTCAACGAAGAAACCGGGCGGCGATTCACAGCCTCACCCACAATAAAAGGATAAGGGAGCGGGCGTGAAGATTCGTCACATCGAGATAAAGAACTTTCGCGGAATTAGCTCGCTCGAATGGGCACCATCAGAACATATGAATTGCCTGATTGGGGCTGGCGACGCTGGAAAGACAACAATCCTTGATGCAATAGAACTCACTCTTGCGCCCCGTTATCAAGCGAATTTCGATGACGCGGACTTTTTCAAAGGAAAGCACGAACAACCTATCCAGCTCACAATAACGCTTGGTGACCTTCCCGAAGGGTTCAAAGAGCTAACGAAGTATGGGGAGTATTTAAGGGGGTGGGACGCCGAAAAACAAGTCATTATTGACGAGCCGGACGAAGGGGGTGGCTTGGAATATGCGCTTTCCGTGCGGCTCACGGTGGATCAAACACTCGAACCGAAGTGGAGTTTCTATACAGAGCGCTTTGTGGAAGACACGAGGCCGGAGCGGGGATTGACGTTTGAAGACCGGCAAATGATAGCACCTACAAGACTTGGTGTCTACGCGAACCGTCATTTGGCATGGGGAAAGCAATCTATTTTGTTGCGATTGACGGAAAAGGATCCCTTGGGGAGAAATATACTCACCCAAGCCCGCCGTGCGGCGCGCAATCATTTTACGGAATCCGGCGAAGAACTTTTCAAGGAAGTCGTCGGGCAGATAGTCGAATTGGGAAGCTCAGTGGGTGTCAAGCTTACCGAAGACATCTCGGCCCGATTGGACGTCGAGGGAATATCGGTGACTTCGGGCGGAATATCGCTCCATGAAGGCGATGTCCCGTTGCGTCTCTTAGGTATGGGCTCGGCGCGATTGCTTGTCGCCGCACTGCAAGACCGTGCGGCGGCGAGTGCACCATTTGCTTTGATTGATGAAGTGGAGCACGGCCTCGAGCCACACCGCATTTCTCGGCTTCTGCGATATTTAAAGTCAGAGCGTGACAACGTCCGGGGGCAGCTTTTTGTCACGACGCATTCGCCTGTGGTGCTGCAAGAGCTCAATGTCAACGACCTGGCAATCGTTCGTCGCGATATGTCTACAGGGAACGTGACGGTTGCCTCTGCAAAGACAGATATAGCCGGGGTTGATTCTCAGGGTCAACTGCGCACGACACCAAGCGCGTACCTGGCGCGGTCTGTATTGGTCTGCGAAGGCAAAACCGAAGTCGGCATCGTGCGGGGACTTGACCAATATTGGGCAAAAAATAAATTTGAGCCGCTCGCTACGGCCAGTGTGTGCGCAATGAATGGGAATGGGAAGGATGCGGCCCCAAAGGTGGCTAAATACTTTAGAAATTTGCAGTATCGTGTTGCTCTATTTCTTGATAACGATAAGGACCCAGATGACCCCGAAATCCTGCCAGCGCTTAAAAAACTTGGGGTAAAGATTCTTCGCTGGGAAAATGGGAAAGCAACGGAAGACGTGTTATTTTGTGATATTGGTGGTGCTGCTGTGAGGCGTCTTGTTGAGTTGCTTGAGGACGAGGAAGGACTCTCAGCAATACCAGATCAGATTAACAGTATAGCGGGTCCAGACTTGGTGAGTGGCTGGAGCGATCTTAAGAGCCGTTGCGCCGAATCTAAAATGCGAGCCCATTTAGCAGCTTGTGCAAAAATAAAAAGCTGCTCCTGGATCAAGAATAGGCTCGCGTTGTGCGAAGCGATAGGGATAGAAGTGCTCGGCCCTGAACTGGATAATCTCAAGGGGGGGAACGCAGCATGTGTTAAGGAGCTGCGGGCATGGATTGACAGTGAATGACTCTGCGCTTATAGACATCATTACTGGCTGTGCCCGGGGCTGCGTGATTGCTCCTGCCGGGTGTGGCAAGACTGAACAGGTTGCGCGTGCTGCTCTTCACGGTGAAGGCCGCCGCCTGATTCTTACCCATACACTTGCCGGTGTAGATGCACTAAGAGCGCGATTGAAAGAGAAAAGGGCCGATCCAGGACATTATCAGATTTCAACGATCGCAGCGTGGTCTTTGCGGATTGCAAGTGCTTTCCCCATGCGTTCTGGACTCTTCATTACGATGCCCAAAACCAACAAAGAATACGAGGCTGTATGTGCCGCGGCAGTTAATCTGATTAAGTCAGGGTGCATCGACAGTGTTATTAAGGCTTCGTATTCGGGTGTTTTTGTAGACGAGTATCAGGACTGCATTCGCGTACAACACGAATTAGTTTGCGCGCTATCGAATTTGATCCCGTGCTGCATATTTGGCGACCCTTTACAGTCAATCTTTGGTTTTCGTGACAACTCACTCCCCGATTGGGATAGAGAGGTGTTGGCCACGTTTCTCGTAGTTGCAGAGCTTCGCCGCCCCTGGCGATGGGAACAGGTGGGTAATATCGCCTTGGGAAAATGGCTGCTTCGATGCCGTAACGAATTGTGGGAAACAGGGCAGATTGACTTGAGAAGCAGGCCTCCAACGGTGCATTATCGGAGACTCCCGGGGGCAAACGATACGCAGTACTATGGGGAGAAAATAAGGCTCGTGAAAGAAGCTCTGGGAGCGCTCAAAGGCGAGAAATGCATTATAATTGGAGATAGCCAGAATGAGCTGGGGCGGGCTCTGTTGGCACGCAATGTAACAGCTTCTGCCGTTGAGCCGGTTGACTGTAAACGACTTACAGTATTTGTAGAAAAATTGGGAAAAGTCCAAGGGCAAGATAGGCTCAATTTAGTGCTCGATTTAGTAAAAGGGATCATGACGGCTGCCGATGTGGCGAAATTGAAAAAGGCTGTAAAGGCTGTTTGTAAGGGAACGCGGCGCCCCAATAGCATTGAAGCCGCTTGCGTTGAGATTTCGCAATCACAAGGACTAAGGCCGATTCTTCATCTGCTAGAGGAAATTCCAAAACAGCAAAAGGGATGGATTTACCGTCGAGAACTATACTCGGCGCTTTGTGGTGCACTGCGCGGGGTCATTGCCGGGACACATGAAACATTGATAGATGCAGTGTGGGACGTGCAGAATCGGCGCCGCCATGCCGGACGACGCTTCGGAAATAGAAATATTGGTAGCACTCTGCTCGTCAAAGGGCTGGAATTTGATCATGTTATCATTGTCGATGTAGAAACCCTCAAGCGCAATGATCTCTATGTCGCTTTGACAAGAGGTTCACGAAGCGTCACCGTGATTTCCGAAACCTGCATTCTCAGGCCGAAGAATTCTTGATCTTTGCGGTAATTTAATCCATGAGGCCTTGACCCCTAATCGCAGGATATGGGCACAGCACGCTGTGCCCATACAACCGAAAACCGAAAACCGAAACTTAATCACCCCTTGGCGGCGCGCAAGCGTTCGGTGACGGTGGGGAAGTATTCCATCTGGGTGTGGGGCAGGAAGAGGGCGGCGACGTACTGGTTCATGAAGCCCGGGGTTTCGGAGAGTTCGAAGTTGGTCATCATCTCCGCCACCCGGCGCTCTTCCGCCAGCAATTCCCGGGAGAAGGCCAGCAGGGTGGCGCCCTGGAGGGAGGCATTGCCGACGAACTGGAAGCGGTCCCGGGGCAGGTCCGGCAGCAGGCCGATGGCGATGGCGTTTTCGATGTTGATGAAGTTGCCGAAGGCCCCGGCCAGGATCACCTGCTCCAGGTCCTGGAGCTTGAGGCCGACGGCTTCCAGCAGGGTGAGGTAGCCGGCGAACATGGCGCCCTTGGCCCGCATCAGGTTGTCGATGTCCGCCTCGCTGATGGTGAGGTCATCCCCGCCATGAGTGTCGGAGGCGAAGACCAGGACGTACTCCCGGCCGCTGTCCCCCAGGCGGATGCGCGGGGTGTTCAGGTCCTCCCGGAACTTGCCGTTGGGGGAAATGATGTCCGCCTCCATCATGGCCGCCATCAGGTTGATCAGGCCGGAGCCGGCGATGCCCTTGGGTTTCACCATGTCGATGGTGATGAGGGTGGGTTCAAAGGTCTCGGGATTGATGATGACGTCTTCGATGGCCCCGGCAGAGGCCCGCATGCCGAACTTGATGCCGCCGCCTTCGAAGGCCGGCCCGGCGGAACAGGCGGCGCAGGCCAGCCAGGCCTGGTTGCCGATGACGATCTCGCCGTTGGTGCCGATATCGATGAACAGGGTCAGCTTGGGGTCCTTGTAGATGCCGGAGGCCAGGACCCCGGAGACGATGTCGCCTCCCACGTAACTGGACACGGAGCTGACACTGTAGATAAAGACGTGCTCCGGCACCTCCAGACCCAGGTCCAGGGCCCGCACCAGCGGAATGCTGCCCGCGGTGGGGGTATACGGCGACAGACGGATGTTTTTGGGGTCGATGCCGTAGAACAGGTGGTTCATGGTGGTGTTGCCGGCCATGGTGATGTGGGAGATCTCCTCCACCGCCAACTTATGCTGCTTCAGCAGCCGGTGCATCACCTGGTTGATGGTGGAAGTCACCGATTTTTGCAGCTTTTGCAGCCCCTGCTCTTTCTGGCTGAAAACGATGCGGGTGATGACGTCGTCGCCATAGCTCATCTGGGAGTTATAGTCGGCGGCGTGGCCCAAGATTTCGCCCTTAGCCAGGTCCAGGAGTTGCACCCAGACGGTGGTGGTGCCGATGTCGATGGCTAAGGCGAAGTGGCGCTTAGTGGTGTCGCCGGCCTCCACATTCAGCAGGTGAGGAGAACGGAAACGGCGCCGGGAGAAATCGAGGGTGGCGGTGACCTGGAAGTCCTGCTCGCGCATCACCGGGGCCAGTTTACGCAGCAGGAAGAAGTCCAGGGTGAGGCTGTCGACGGCATGCTGGCGCGCCAGCCCATTCTCCAGGCGGGCCAGGTCATTGATGTTATCCGCCAGGGTGGGCGGCGACAGTTGGACAAATCTCTTTTTGAAGGCCGGGTTATAGAGGCCTTCAGCCTTCAAGGCCGCCAGATCGATGGGGCTGGGTCGGAGGCCGACGCCGCCCCGGCGCCGGGTCAGGGTGCGGCGGTCCAGGAGGGATTCCGGGGGAATGCGCACCACTACGTCGGACAACACCCGGGACTGGCAGGCCTGGCGGTAGCCCAGGTTCCAGTCATCGTCGCCCAGCAGACCGGTGCGGAGGCTGTCCAGTTCGCCGGACTCCAGCAGGATGCGGCACTTGCCGCAGACGCCTTCGCCGCCGCAGGAGGCGTTGATGTGCACTCCCGCCTGCAGGGCGACCCGCAGGAGATTCTCTCCTTCGGGCACCTCAACCGTTATGTCATATGGCTTAAAAACAACGCGTTTGCTCAAAATTAGGTCCTGATATCGGCAACTTTAGCGCCGGCTAAGAAGAGCGCCCGGCTCCAGTAGGAAATTCTGGATTAATAACACTAAACTTATATCACAGGCCCCGCCCAAAAAAAATGCTAAAATAGAAAACCGGTCTAGGCGCAAGCGCGCAAGCCAGTTAGCGGCAATTATTTAGAGGTAATCATGACCCCGGCCAAGGCGGGAAAATTACTTCAGGAGCTTTACGAGAAGTTGTGGCAGGCCTTCGGGCCCCAGGGCTGGTGGCCTGGAGAGACCCCTTTTGAAGTGGCCCTGGGGGCCATCCTGACCCAGAACACCAATTGGAACAATGTGGCCAAGGTGATGGCGCGGCTCAAGGCCGAAGGCCGCCTAACGGCCCAGGCTTTAACTGCGCTGCCGGAGGCGGAACTGGCCGGGCTCTTCCGGCCCGCGGGTTACTATAACCTCAAGGCGCGCCGGGTGAAAAATTTTCTGGCCGTTCTTCAGGATAGGTATCAAGGCGCCATAGAATCGATGGCCCGGGAAGGCCTGGAAGCGTTGCGGCCGGTGCTTCTGGAGGTGAAGGGAATCGGCCCGGAGACCGCCGACAGCATCCTGCTCTATGCCCTGAATAAGCCCACCTTTGTGGTGGATACCTATACTTTTCGCATTCTGAACCGGCACCACCTGGCCCCCGAATCCTGTACCTACGAGGAGTTGCGCCGGCTCTTCATGGACCGCCTGAGGCCGGACGTGGGGCTTTATCAGGAATACCACGCCCTGTTGGTGCGGCTGGGGAAGGAATTTTGTCGTCCCCAACCCAGATGTGAAGACTGCTTGCTGCAGGGCTGGCCTGATAAGTTTTGAGTATCGAGTTTCGAGTTTCGAGAGAAGCAGGGCAGGGAGTCTGGGCGCCCCGTGGCCCCCGTCATTCGGCGGTTGCGGCCCGCCCTATTATTACTTTAGCCGGCGCCAACGGGCGGGAGCCCAAGTGGCGAGCGATACCAATCCTATCTTAACTTTTGGAATGGATGTTGCATCTAAATGGCTAAGAGATAAACAAATGGCATATTTCGACCGAGATGAATATATTCTGTTCTGGCTGGCGGCGGCTCTAGGAGATGAAGTGCCGGCCGGCAGCCCTATCAACCTGATGGGAACGGCGGCGGAGCCGGAGGCCGAAGTCATTGACCCCGAGTCTTACCGAGGCTACATCGTCCGGGACTGGTTCGGCCCCTTTCTCTTAGGTCCCTCCAGCCGCTCCCTGCGCGGCCGTTGTTGAGGCGGTTTGCCACCGGCTGCTGAAGAGCCCTTGGTAAAGTCTAATCCAAGAGCAACAGGCTTAAAGCAGGGTTGCCGACCGGGGTGGCCAGAAAGCCGTGGAATGGGCCATTTCCGTTCCAGAAGACTCCCACAATCAGGCCACTATCATTAATTCCCAAGGCGCGTGTCGTAGTTGAACCTGGAACCCAAATCGTCTGGTAGCTTGACCCGGTTTTTAGAAAACCCCGGCTTCCCCCACCCGGTTCGTAATAACCAACAATCTGGCCCTGATTATTGATGCCAAAAGGGATGGTATCAGACGCTCCCGAAAAATCGATGGTCGTAAAGTTCACCCCTTCTTTCAGAAAACCATGAGTCGGAGCGGCATCGCTGCTGCCACCTTTATATATTCCAACAATTTTCCCCAGCTTATTGATGGCAAATGCGTTGGTATTACTACCCAAAGGGCAATCAATGGGTGCAAAGGCATTGTCATTTTTAAGAAAACCATGCAAGCCCTTGGCGTCCCCGTAAACCCCGACAATTTGCCCCAGATCATTGATGCCGGCGGCATTGGTGAAGAAGGCGGCGGGATAATCGAAGGCGATGGGGGTATTCCCGTCTGTTAAAAATCCGTGCTGAGTCGTATCCCCGCAACTCCCGACGATCTGACCGGAGGCGTTGATGCCGCTGCTCCAGGTCGAAGTGAAGCCGGGAACCACGAATGAGGAAAAGCTGGCGTGCTCTTTGAAGAAGCCTTTTTCAACCGTGCCCGGTTGGCCTTCCGGGCCGTTGCGCCAGCCGCCCACAATCTGACCGAGCTGGTTAATTGACTGGGGCACGGTATCATAGGCGCCGGGGTAATCGAACTGAGTGAAATGATAAGAAGCCGGATAAGCGCTCAGACACCCCAGAAGTAAAGTAAATACCGAGATAGCCACGCCGGTTAAACTATTTTTAACTAAAAAATCATCACCTTATTCCCTTTCAAGTAAATTATCCGTACTCGCCGATGGTGACCAGGTTAATAGATTTGCATAAAATTTTGTAGTTTTTTATGCACAATAATCGGACCTGATTAGATTTAGATCGGAACTCGGGCGCCCCTGAAAGAATGAGGCCAGACCCAAATAATTTTCCCGGTGCATGGGAATGATGGTAAAATCTAACGGCAGGTATCTAAATTCTGAACTTCACTCAGGTAATGTTTCAGTAAATGGACATCATTGCCCTCGAACAGCATTCAGCGGCAGAATTGATCGCCTGTCTTCGGCGGGTACCCCTCATGGAGCAAACCGAGGTTCTGATTTATGAACAGGCCCTGATCAGCCTGGAGCAGATCCACACTGATTGCCTCCACCCGCCGCAAAATTACCTGTGGCTCAAGGAGTTACGCAAGACCCAGGAATTGCGCTGGAGTCTGGCTGAACGGGGGGTGGATCTGTTCCACCTGGACGGCTACATCACCTATAGTGTGCGCCAGGAGGACGGCGCGGAGGCGACCTACGATCTCTATCCTCCCATCGTGGAGGAGTCCTTCGAGGCCGACGGCACG
>JAPLJC010000024.1 GCA_026388765.1 Deltaproteobacteria bacterium | reverse complement strand
TTTAAGGAGGAAACTACACGTAACTATCTGGGGATACGAGAGAAAAAGGTGGGGTTTTGCTTTTGCAAGGATTGCGGTCTAAGGCTTGATTATGACCATGGAGTCGGTAGGCCTACCCCACGCGAAGCGTTTAGTTCATGTAGTAGATATTCGCTATCTTCTTAGTATTCCCGCAGGGTATTGGGATAGATTACAGGAGCAGTCCTTTTTATTTGCCTTCTAGGGTAAAAACATCGTCCCATTGGGGAGGCGGGGGCAGTATCCGGTAAGCGCGAACCCGGCTCAGGAAGACCTGGGCGGGCGGGTCTTCCGGCTTTAGGCGAAGCACCTCAAGAAATTGCTTTTCGGCCTTATCCCAATCCTTTTCACGATATGCGTGCCGGCCTATGGCAAAGATATTTAGCCATTCAGGCTCGGCTGCAGGTGTCTCCGCCAGGAGTTCGTAAATCGTCACCGGCTCCACGCGACCTTTCACCCGAACAAGGTCCAGTTCCCGCGCCAGGAAGCGCCCAACTGCCCGCCGGTGCACCTCTTCACTTATAAGGATTTCGGTGCCGTATGCCTTATTAACCCCTTCCAATCGGGAAGCCAGGTTTACCGTATCTCCCAGCACGGTATAATTGAAGCGCTCTCGTGAGCCCACATTGCCGGCCACCAACGGACCGGAGTGCAGCCCGATGCGGGTTCTCAGCTTTGGTAATCCCTGTCTCTGCCAACGGCTGTCCCAACTATCCATGGCCCTTCTCATGGCCAAAGCGGCTTGGCAGGCCTTCACGGCATGATCCTGCAAAGGCAACGGCGCACCCCAAAAGGCCATAATAGCGTCACCGATAAACTTGTCCAAGGTGCCCTGGTGGGCCAGAATGATTTCTGTCAAGGGAGAAAAATAGACATTGAGGAGGCGGACCACATCCGCCGGCGCCATATTTTCAGAAATAGCAGTGAACCCCGCCAGGTCGGAGAACAGGACGGTGCCGTCCACCTCCTCTCCGCCCAGTTGCAGGCGCTCGGGGTGAGAGACGATGACCTGGACCACCGAAGGTGAGAGGTAGCGACCAAAGGCTTGGCGTAGCCAGCGCCGTTCCCGGGCCTCCAGAAGATAATGGACCAGGACGTTGCCACTGAACAGGACGGCCAGACCTCCCACCAGCAGCACCGGTGGCGCCCAATAATGCCAAAGCAGGAAAAGAGCTGCCGAACTTCCCAGAATGAGTAAGATGAGCCCCCCGAGAAAGCCCAGGCCCGGCATTGGCGCCAGCCGGGCCATCATATAGGTTGCCACCAAGATGACTATGCCATAGAGGATGATCCGGCCGGTTGTCTGCAGTTCCCTGCCCCAGTTGCCGCTCAGCAGCGTATGGACGATCTGGCCATGGATTTCCACCCCTGAGGTGATTCGGCCAGTGGTGGAATAATAAGGGGTATAGAATGTGTCGGTCCGGACCTGAGGGGTAGGCGAGGCCCCCAGCATGTGGCCGACCAGGACGATGCGGTCCCGGATGCGGCCGGCCGGGAGGGGATGGACTTGGTCCAGCACCTGGTAATATGATACCGTGTCCAGGCTGCGGGACGGCCCGGCATAATCGATCAGGCCGAAGAGGCCGGGCGGCAGGGGATGGGTGGGCCTGACGATCCTCGCCACGGCCGCCGCCAGGGTCTCCTGGCCGCAGATCTGCAGGTTAAAATGGCGCACCACCCCATCGGGATCTGGGGTCACCATGGACAGGCCCAAGGCCCGGGCGCTCTGCCGCAAAGGTTTATAGGGTTGGATCAGGATTTGCCGAGAGAACTGTCGATCTTCGACCGTATCTAGGTCGGTCGACAAAAAGACATTACCGGCCTGGGAGATGGCCGCCTGCAGGAGGGCGTCATCTCTTTCCGTGGTGGGCTCGGCAAAAACGACGTCGAAGACAATGAGTCGGGCCCCCGCCGCCGCCAAGCGGTCTACCAGGTCGGCATGGAGGCGCCGAGGCCAGGGCCAGGCCAGACCCAACTCCTGGAAGGAAGGCTCATCGATCCCCACGATGAGCAGGTCGGCCGGCGGGGCCTCAGGAGTTTTCCAAGTGTAGAGGCGGTCCAACCAAAAGTTTTCCAGGACCCGCCCCAAAGATGTGAAACTCAGGGGGATTAGAATAATTAGCGTCAGGATTCCCCCAATCAAGGCCCGGCCCCGGGGATTCCGAAAGGTCTTAGAAATGGAGGGCATGCGTAAACATTATCCTCTTGGTTAGACAACAGTTCGGAGCAGCAGATCAGGGACAAAGGTAGTACGCTCCGTATGGGACGTGCGCCCCCAAGGGAGATGGCCTTATTACTCCAGCAGCAGGTTCAGGATTGGCGCCCCGGAGACCCCTGTGGGGGCGAAGCTGAGAATACGGCCGCTGTTGCCATCTGCGACATACAGGTTCCCCTGGCTATCCACGGCCACGCCTTTGGGGTCATAGAACTCCCCGCCGGCGGGAACGTAACTGGCCATAAAGGCGCCGCTGGGGTTGAATTTTTGAATACTTTTAAATATCCAATCAGTGACATAAACGTTCCCCCTGCCGTCTACTGCCACCTTTTGAGGGAAAGCTAAGCTTAAGTAATCTCCCAGCTCCGTGATGTAGTTGCCGTTGAGATCGAATTTCTGGACATACAAATCCGCGACATAGACATTCCCTGTTCCATCTACCGCCGCGCCCCTGGGATAATTAAATTGCCCATTTAACGAGCCGAGATAGTTGCCGCTGGGATCGAACTTCTGGACCCGCTTATTCCCTTGATCTACGACATAGACTACATTCCCCTGGCGCCCCACGGCCACGGCAACCGGATTATTAAACTGGGTGTTTTCCGAACCGCTGCTTCCCCACTGGCCGAGGTAGGCGCCGCTGGAGTCGAACTTCTGGATGCGATTATTACCGGAATCCGCCACATAGACATTCCCTAGCCCATCCGCCGCCACGTCTTGGGGAGTGGCGAATTGCTTGCCTAACGTACCATAACTTCCCCATTGACCCTGGTAATTGCCGCTGGAGTCGAACTTCTGGATGCGATTATTTAAGGAATCCGCCACATAGACATTCCCTTGCCCATCCGCCGCCACGCCTCGGGGATCGTGGAACTTCCCGTTGGTGGCGCCGGAACTTCCCCAGGCTATCAGAAAGGCGTTGTTGGAATCGAATGCTTTAATACAACTCATAGAGAAATCTGCCACAAAGACATTCCCCTCGCCGTCCACCGCCACGCCGAAAGGAAACCAGAATTGCCCGTTTCCGGAGCCGTAACTTCCCCAATCGGTGAGGTAGTTGCCGCCGGCGTCGCACTTGAAAATGCAACAAAAAGCCATGTCTGTGATATATATATTTCCCTGGCTATCCACAGCCACCCCTTCGGGAACTCCAAAACCCGTGATTACCTCGAGGAAGTGTTGGCCGCTGACATCAAACTTTTGGACTTGAGAATTACTGGTGTCCGCCACCCAGACGACGCTTCGCTGGCTGTCCACCGCCACCCCAGAAGGCTTGCTGAACTGCCCGTTGAAGGGGGTGGGGGTATTACCCCCGGAGTCGAACTTCACAACGCGATTATTGTTAGTGTCCGCGACATAGACATTCCTCTGGGCGTCCACCGCCACCCCGTTAGGACCATTTAACTGCCCGGTTCCCGAAACGAGACTTCCCCATTGGCTGGTGCTGGCATCGAATTTCTGGATGCGATTATTACCGGTATCCGCCACATAGACATTCCCCTGGGTATCCACCGCCACACCATAGGGGCCAGAGAACTGCCCATTTTCTGAGCCTAGACTTCCCCATTGGCTGAGCAGGTGGCCGCCGGCGTCGAACTTCTGGATGCGATCATTAATGGTGTCCGCCACATAGACGTTCCCCTGGGTATCCACCGCCACCCCGCTTGGGTAATACAAAAAGGCATAAATGAATTGGGGGGTATCATGAGGCAGCCGCCAAAGTTGCCGGAGCTGATTGGCGCCGGCTCCAGAGACGGCACAAAAAATTAACCAGAGGAATGATAAAACTAGAATTACCAGACATCTCGGCATTTTTGGTGGATTCATGGCCTCACCTCATTTAGAATTCCCTGGACGGTTTGAGTTATAAAGCCCGATTCAATTCACCTTCCCTTGAAATGAGAAGCTTGCACCTGACCGCGCCCTCAAGGAAGATGGCCTCATTATTCCAGCAGCAGGCTCAGGATTGGCGCGCCAGCGACCCCTGTGGGGGCGAAGCTGAGAATACGACCGACATCTGCGACATATAGGTTCCCCCGGCTATCCACGGCCACGCCTTCGAGTACATAGAATCGCTCGCCGGCGGGGACGTAACTGGCCATAAAGGTACCGCCGGAATTGAATTTTTGAAGACGCGCATTGCCTGTATCAGTGACATAGACGTTCCCCATGCCATCCACCGCCACAAATTCGGGATCATTGAATTGCCAGTTTAATGAGGTGGGGTTGTTCCCGCTGGAGTCGAATTTCTGGACGCGATTATTAGCGCTATCCGCGACATAGATATTCCCCTGGCCGTCCACCGCCACGCCGGTGGGGGATTTGAATTGACCGTTCAAAGAGGCTAGATAGTTGCCGCTGAGATCAAATTTCTGGACGCGATTATTGCCGTTATCTGCGACATAGACCACGTTGCCCTGGCCGTCCACCGCCACGCCAATGGGTAAATTGAACTGCGTGTTTTCCGAACCCTCACTTCCCCATTGGCCGTGGTAGTTGCCGTTGGAATCGAATTTCTGGATGCGATGGTTATAGGTATCCGCGACATAAACATTCCCCTGGCCGTCCACTGCCACGCCTTCGGGAGCATTCAATTGTCCGGATAATGAACCAAGGTTTCCCCACGTCGTTAGGAGGACGCCATTAGAGTCGAATTTCTGGATGCGATGGTTAAAGGTATCCGCGACGTAAACATTTCCCTGCTCGTCCGTCGTCAAACCAAAGGGGAAAGAGAACTGTCCAGGGCCGTCGCCGAAACTTCCCCAGGCCATCAGGAAGGCGTTACTGGAGTCGAATTTTTGAATACCGCTCATTAACCAATCTGCGGCAAAGACATTCCCCTGGCCGTCCACCGCCACTCCGGTGGGGTACATGTTGATCTCCCCGTGGTAATAACTTCCCCAGACGCTGAGTAGCTGGCCGCTGGAGTCGTACTTTACCAAGAGATAATCGTACGTATCTGCGACATAGACATTCCCCTGGGCGTCCACCGCCACCCCGCGGGGGGAAGCTAAACCTCCCCATTGCGTGAGGTAATTACCGTTGGTATCGAACTTCTGGATGCGATTATTTTTAGTGTCCGCTACATAGACGACGCTTCGCTGGTTGTCCACCGCCACCCCATATGGGGCGCTGAACCGGCCCTTGAAGCGGGTGGGGTTATTACCGTTGGAGTCGAACTTCAGGACAAGATTATCTAAAGTGTCCGCCACATAGACGTTCCCCATGGCGTCCACCGCCACCCCTTGAGGACCACTTAACTGCCCAGTGTCCGGAACCAGGCTGGCCCATTTGCCCAGGCTAGCATCGAATTTTTGGATGCGATTATTATTGGTATCCGCCACATAAATGTTCCCCAGGCTATCTAACGCCACGCCACCAGGAGTGTTGAACTGCCCATCTTGCGAGCCTTTAGAAAATCCCCCCCAACTGTTGAGGAGGTGGCCGCTGGGGTCGTATTTCTGGATGCGATTAAGAGAGCCTGCCACATAGACGTTTCCCTGACTATCCGCCGCTACGCAATTGGGAAAGAATAAAAAGGAATAAATGAATTGCGGGGTATCCTGCGGCAGCCACCAACGTTGCCGGAGAGGGCTGGCGCCGGCCCCGGCAAAGGCATAACAAATCGACAAAAGGTGCCAGAAGAATAGCATTATCAGGCATCTCGATATTCTTTGGGGATTCAAGGCTGAACCTCCTCACCGGCTTCCCCGGACAGTTTGCGTAAATACATCCAGATCTCAGAAATAGAGGGCAAGTTTGAACATGATCCTCCTGGCAGGGAAGAACGAGTCGACGGTGGTAAATTCTCTTTGATAAAAAAAGTGCCGGTTGAGCAAGTTGTCGACTTCCAGGCTGGCCAAACCCCTCTTGCCGGGAAATTCATAGCCCACCATGGCGTTCAAGAGACCAAACAGATTATCCCCTCGGTCGGTCAGGTCCTGGCGTACTAAAAAGGAGCTGAAACCGGCTCGGAAGCCGCTGGGGTGCCAGAAGATCAACTGTCCGGAGCCGCCGTATTCCTTGAAGTCGTGGCTGCCCACAAAGTTGGGATCGATCTTCTTCGCCCACCCCGACAGGCCAAGGCCAAAATACCTGCCGATGATTTGGTTGACCGTATATGAGGCCAGATAGCGTTTCCACAGCCACTGGACCTTGTGTTCCACCAGGTCATTATCGACCTCATACCCGGGGGTGGAGATGCGATGGGCATCCAACCGCAGCACTCCGAAGGTCTTGTGGGTCCATTGGGCTTCCCAAGCCAATCCGGCCTCTCGTACCAGAGAGCCGTCGTCCACGTTGATCTGCCAGGGGAAGCTGGCCACCTCCGGCGGTATCAGAGAAGGCGTAGAGGAAATGAAGTGGGTGGTAGCATGTTCCTGTAAGGCCAGGCGGAGGGTCTGGCTGTCGCTCACCAGGTAATTGATTCCCAGACGGCCGCCCCATTTATTGTTGTATACCGGGGTGGCAAATCCTACCCGGGAACTCTTGGCAATGTCTTTCTGCACCCCCATTTCGATCGTGAGGTGCGGATTGATATTCCAATAATCCAGCAAATAAAGAGTGGAACTGCGTTCAGGGGGATGGTAGTCGAGCTTGTCAGTCGATGTGAAGGACATAATCAGCGGCAAAGTATAAGGATTGCTTATCGTCAAAAAGGGATTGCCATTAAAAAAGTAGGTGGAGGTGAGATTAACATAGCCTTTGAATAGTGCTTCAAGTTGGTCAGTGCTGCGCCATTTCAAATGACCGGAAAAATAATCAAAACCTCCGATAATAGTATGCTTATCGACGATCAGTTGCTGCTGTATCTGGGCGTTATGAGTTTCATGAGAGAGTTCTTCCATAAAATAATCTTTCAAAGCATAAGTGTCATAGCCTGAATCACTCACAGAAACATTTGGAGTGAAGCGGATTGGCGGAAAAGTAAAAGGAATTTGACCACTCTCAAAAGTTGGAGTTTTCGCCCGGTTATCTGCGGTGGAATAATTGTAATAGGTCAATAAAGTAGCATTGGGGTTGAAGCGATAAACATAGCCGAATTCCAAAGTACGAGTGCGATAGTAATTACGAAAAGAAGGCGAGTTGATATAATGGAAGTCATTAAGATTGCTATTATCTCCATTTTGTTGATCATAGTAACTATAATTGAACAGGAGGGAATGCTTCACCGTGGGCTCGGCCTTGAGCAGGCCATATAGGAAATAATTTTTATCGTCGCCGTTGCGCGACCTGAACCCATGGTCCTCGTTATAACTAGCCGAAGCGTCAAAGGCCAAACCCGGCAAGCCGCCATAGATATCCAGGGATCCATTCGCAATCGCACTTTTCTCCTGCCAGGAACCGATCCCACCCTCCAACAGGCCTCGACAGTAAGGCATCTCGAACATTGGGGTATAATCATTGTAAAGGCTGAAGGTGGACTGGTTGGCCGGCGACAGCAGCCGGTAGAGCAGCAAGGCCGATGTGCCCGAAGCCAAGCGGTTCGCGGTGCCCAGATAGCTGGATGCCAGAAAGTAGTAAGCCGAACTGTCGGTGGGGGCCTTATTGACCGAGGTCACCGCCTTGCTGTAGGACCATTCCCCCAGGCCCAACTGGGTGTAAGCCCGGGCCAGGTTATAATTGCTCACCGCCTGGTCCCGGTCCAACATGATGCGGGACCGGAAGACCGCCTGATTGTCGTTCAAGGCGATGGAGCGGTTGATCTCTTGTACGGCTTCCGCCGGCCGGTTGAGATCGGTAAGGGCGATGCCTTTGTAAAGATAAGGGGTGGGGTCGTTCGTATCCAGGGTCTTGGCATAATCGTAGACTTGCAGGGCCTTGTCGAAGGCCCGGACCTGGTACAAGGCCTTGCCCAATTCGGACTGAAAGAGCGATATCCGGGGTTCCAACAGGGTGGCGGTGAGCATCTCGGTCAGGCCCCGGTCCAACTGGCGATACCGGAAATAGTAGATTCCCAGGCCCAGGTGCGGCTCACCCAAGCTGGAGTTGGCCTCCAGGGCCCTGCTAAAGTAGTCCAGGGCTTTCTGATAATCCCGGAAGGCCAGGCGGATGAAGCCGGCCAGGGTCAGGACCTCGGCTTCGCGGGGAGCCAGTTTCAGGGCCCGCCCTATGGTATTCCAGGCGCGATCCAGGTAGTTGCCTCCCAGTTGGATCCTGGCCAGATAGACGTAGGCAGGGACAAAGCGAGGGTCCGCGGCCAGGGCTCCCTGGAGATGTTTGCTGGCGACGGGGAGGTCGAAGTAGGCGATGTCCACCAGGGACATGGTGAGCTGCGCCAGTGGCGAGGCGGGCGCCTGGCCGAGGGCCTGGGCTGCTGCCTGCCTGGCGCGCTCTTTGTTATTTTGGACCAGGTAAATCTGGGCCAATTGGCAGCGGGCCACCGTGTCCTGAGGCCATTGCTGCAGGCCTGACTGCAGGTTCGCGGTAGCCTCCGCCACTTTGCCCGCCATCAGGGCCATAAATGCGCTCATGTCGTTGAGCAGCGGTGAAGGCTTGAGGCGCAGCCGGGCCTCCTGGAGGAGGCGGTAAGCCCCGATTACGTCTCCCCGGCGATAACGGCACAGGGCCAGCCCCGTGACGGTGCGGTCATCCGGGTTTCGGACCTGTTGAAAAAACTTTTCGGCTTCTTGAGGATTCTGTTGTTGAAGTTTCAACCAACCCAACACGGTCAAGGCCGAACCATTGGCCGGGTCTTGTCTGAGGGCATCTTCGGCCTCGACCTGGGCCTGATCCAGACGCCCCTGGTCATAATCTGCCTCCGCCTGATTAACCAGACGCACCACCGCTGGGGGATTGGCCGGACTAGAAACCTGTCCCGACGGCTGGGCCAGCGGCAGGTCCCGATAGCTGAAGATGCCGGGAT
>JAPLJC010000130.1 GCA_026388765.1 Deltaproteobacteria bacterium | reverse complement strand
CGGAATATTGATCTCGTGGCCAAGTATTATCGGGCATTTAGTGACTCCTCTTTTGGAGACGCCCAACATTAATTAGTCATTTTTGGTAGCGCAGGCTTCCAGCCTGCGCTGTTTCCCTTTTACCCTTTTAACCCTTTCCCCTTTCCCCCCTAATCCTTTAAATCTACCACGGTCACGCCGGGGTTGTCGTCGGCGTGGAGTTCCTGCACCAGGCCGTGGCGGCGCAAATGCTCCCAGACCGCCTTTTTGAGGCGGCCGGTGCCCACCCCGTGGATGATGTCCACGTGTTCGGCGCCGTTCAGCACCGCCTGGTCGAGGAGGCGGTCCACCAGGGGCAGGGCCTCGTCCACCCGGAGGCCGATGACATTGAGGCTCTGCACCAGCTGCCGGGGCGGCAGGCAGACCAGGGCCGGCGTCGCGGCCTTTTTGGGGCGGCCATCAGCTCCGGCCGGGGCGACCTCTTCCGGCGTGACCCGGATCTTCACCTGGCGCACCTGCACCTCCAGGCGGCCATCCCGGTTATCTCTTGCAAGAATCTCGCCAGTCAGCCCGAGGGCCGGCAAAAAGACCTTCTGGCCGGGGGCGTAGGCCGGGGCCGGGGGCGGCGTCAGGGTCGGGGTGGGGGTCAGTTCCTGGAGCAAATCGGACTGGCGCTGGGAGAACTCCTGGCGCAGCCGCCCCCAGGACTCGCCGCCGCTTTTGAGGCGCTTGACGATCTCCTTAAATTGGACCTCCGCCTCCTTGATGCGGGCCAAGGCGGCCTGTTTAACTTCCGCTTCCAGCCGGTGATGCTCCGCCGCGACTTCCCGGCGCGCTTCCTCCAACTCCCGGACCCTGCCTGCCAGTTCCCGGGCCCGCTCAGTTAGTTCCGTCTCGCGGCGGGCCACCTCCTGCTGGGCCGCTTCCACCTCTCCCAGCAGCCGGTAAGCCCGCAGTTCGTCCTGGTCGAGATAGCGCTCCGCCTGGGCCAAGATCTCCGGGCTCAAACCCAGTTCCCGGGCGATCTTCAGGGCATTGGAGGCCCCCACCACGCCGTAGGCCAGTTGGTAGGTGGGCCGCCGGGTCTGTTCATTGAAGACCACCGCCACATTCTCGAAGCCCTCGGTGCGCTGGGCAAAGCTCTTCAGCAAGGGAATATGGGTAGTGGCCGCGCCGTAGGCTCCCCGCTGATAAAAGACTTGCAGCAAAGCCAGGGCCAGCGCGCCCCCTTCGGTGGGATCGGTGGCGGTACCCAGCTCATCCAACAGGATTAAATCTCTCCCCGCCAACGAATTAAGCATGTCCAGGGCCCGGTGCAAGTGGGCCGAAAAGGTGCTCAAATTTTGCTGCAGATTCTGGGGGTCGCCGATGTCGGCATAGACATTATCGAAGGGGCAGAACTCGCTGCCTTCGGCCACCGGGATGGGGATGCCGCTCTGCACCATGAGGGCGAGGAGGCCTAAGGTCTTCAGGGCCACGGTCTTGCCGCCGGCGTTGGCCCCGGAAATGATGAGCCAGCGCTGCTCCGGGGTGAGCGCCAGATCGATGGGCACCACTTCGGGGGCCTCGGGGTGGTCCCGGTGGCGCTGCACCAGCAAGGGATGGCGAGCGGCCTTGAGGTCCAGCCCGCCCCGGCTGCGCCAGATCGGCTCACGGGCCTTGAAATCCCGGGCAAAGGCCACCTTGGCGCCGATGGCGTCCAGTTCCGCCAGGACTGTTAGGGTTTGGCGGATCTCATCCAGATGATTGCGCACCAGGTCGGTGAGGCGGCGCAGGACCGCTTCTTCTTCCCGCTGCTCCCGGTTGAGCAGCAGGTTGATGGCGTTGTTGTGCTCCACGATGGCCAGCGGTTCCAGGAACAGAGTGGCCTTGGTCTGGGACTGGTCGTGGATGATCCCCGGTATGGCGCCTTTGTGGTCGGCCTTGAGGGGGATGACGTAGCGCCCGTGGCGCTGGGAGATGATGGGGTTTTGCAGGGCATCTTGAAATTCGGGCCGGAAAAAGGACTGCTTGATCTGGCGGTTGATCTGCTCCCGGGTATCCGAGAGTTCCCGGCGCACTCCGGCCAGACCGGGGCTCGCCTGGTCCAGGATGAAGTTATGGGGGCTGATGCACTGCTGGATGGCTTCTTTGAGCCGGGAGAGGTCGGCCAGGGCGGCTGCCAGGCGGGCCAGGTGGGGAGTCAGGTCCGGCGTTAGCTTAAGATAATGCCGCAGGTGGCCGGAGAGGACCAGGACCTGCAAAATCTCGTTAAAGGCCTCGGGGTGCAAAAGGCTCCCCCGGACCGTGGCCTTGGCCAGCCAGGGGGCCAGATCGGAGAAATCGTCGAGGGGCGCGGCGCCCTCCCGGTTCTCCAGTTCCTGCCATTCGCGCATCTGGTGAAATTTTTGCTGGATCTGGCTTAAATCGGCCAGGGGCTTGAGGGAAGCAAGAAAACTCCGTCCCAGAGTAGAGACGGCGTAGTGCTGCATGACCCGGATGAGCCCTGGAAACTCCAGGGCGCTCAAGGATTGCTCTGGCATAGCACTCCAGGTCTGAGTTAAAGGGTGGAAAGATTAAGAACTCAAGCGCTGCCGCGCGATCTCCTGGATCACCTTGCCGTCGGCCCGCCCAGCTAACCTGGCCATGGCGGCTTTCATCACCCGGCCCAGGTCCTTAGGGCCCGACGCCCCCAGTTCTGCAATGATCCCGGATACTTCCACTTCACATTCGGCGCTACTCAGTTGCTGCGGCAAAAAAGAGAGGAGGATGCTAAGCTCCTCCTCTTCTTTTTTGGCTAGCTCGGGCCGCCCGGCTTTGGTATATTCGCCGATGGCTTCCCGACGTTGTTTGGCCTGGGTGGCGACTACGGCAAGTAGTTCGTCTTCGGAAAGGCTCCGTTTCAACTCCACCTCCCGATAATGAATGCCGCTTTTCAGCATCCGCAACGTGGATGCCGCCACTGGCTGTTGATTTTTGAGGGCCGTTTTGAGGGCCTGATCAAGCTGCTGAGAAAGGGGCATTATGACCCCTCGATCTTGCGCAGCTTCTTCAAGGCCCGCTTTTTGGCCGCCATTTCTTCCGCTTTATGCTGGGTTTTTCGTAATGTTCCCGCTTACGAATCTCAGAGAGAATCCCGGCCTTTTCGCATTGCTTCTTAAAGCGCTTTAAGGCGACCTCGAAAGGTTCGTTGGGTTTGACCCTGACGCCGGGCATCCAATTATCGCCTCCTCCCGTGTCAGATAGCACCTATCGTCATAAACTCGTCCGCCATTAGCGTGACCAATGTTCCGGTCTCACAAAAAAGAACGGCGAGGGCGATTAAGGTGATAGTTCTGAAACGATTATTGTTTATCATCTATTTTAAAAGTGTCAAGTGCTTTTTTCTTTTTGTCGACAATCTGGTCAGCCGCTTCAAAAAGATTATATCAGGCCGGCAAAAATCGCGCCTTCGTCATTTTTAAGGAGCGCGGCGACCGAAGAATCTCAACATTACAGGTAAATACGAGTCGCTGGGCAGCGCTCGGGATGACCAAAATTGGGGATTGCACCGGAGGGCCACATCATCTATAAGGAGATGTAGGGGCGGTTCTCGAACCGCCCTCCGGATGAGATCTAAGCCGGAAAGGCGGCTTATGCGTCACAAAGCGATGAATTGTCTGGCGTTGGCCGGCCTCTTGCTGTTGTTGCTGGCCGGCTGCGTCACCGTCAAGGTGAGCCTCTTCGAAGAGGCCGAGCCCCTGAAGGAGAAGACCATCTCGGGCTACGGCCCGGACAAGATTTTGTTGATGGACGTCTCCGGCATGATTCTGGAGGGTCCCCACCGGGTCCTGGGCCTCTTCAAAGGCGCCACTTCACCCAGCCGGGTGAAGGAGGAACTGGAGAAGGCCGCCAAAGACAAGCACATCAAGGCCGTGGTTCTGAAGATCAATTCCCCGGGGGGCACGGTGAGCGCCGCGGATGTAATTCTCCACGAGTTGAAGAGCTTCAAGTCCGAGCGCCAGGTGCCGGTGGTGGTCTGTCTGGAGGGCCTGGCCGCCTCCGGCGGTTATTACGTGGCCCAGGCCGGCGACACCATCATGGCCTATCCCACCTGTATCACCGGCTCCATCGGGGTCATCGCCATGAAATTCAACTTCCGGGGCCTGATGGACAAGGTGGGGGTGGACACCGACGTGGTGAAGACCGGGGCCTGGAAAGATTTCTGGTCGCCCTTCCGGGCGGCCAGCCCCAAGGAAAAGGAGATGATGCAGCAGATCATCGAGGAATTTTACCGGGCCTTTGTCAACGTGGTGGCCGAAGGCCGGAAAATGAGCCTGGAGGAGGTGAAAAAGGTGGCCGACGGCCGCATCTTCACGGCCCCCCAGGCGAAAGACCTGAAACTGGTGGATAAGATCGGCTACCTGGACGAGGCCATCAAAGAAGCCCAGAAACTGGCCGGGCTCACCGATGCCAAGGTGGTGCGCTACCACCGTCCGGGCAGCTACCGCCCCACCATCTACTCCATGCTGCCGGAGTTGGAGACGGCCGGGCCCCAGTTCCTTTACCTGTGGCTGGCGGGAGAAACTTAATAGGCATAAGTCGACGATGGGCGGGGCTGCGGCAGAGTTCCGATTAATTCAAGCTCTGGCCCTTACAGCCGATAAGAACCATAAGGGGGCCGTTGGCGGCAAAGTGTTGCTCACCTCCTAATTTTTGGTAAAATCAATCTGGTGATCTTGTAGGTGAGGATAGTCAAATAGTGGAAACTATGAGTGATGACGAGAAGCGCAATTCCAGTGACCCGGCCGGGCCGCCGCCATCTCAGGAAGATACCGGGGCAGGCCCCGACGGGCTTGACCAGGAGGCCCGCTTGATCAAAAAGGCACGGGAAGTCGTCTACCGGACCCCGGAAGTCCGTCCGGAAAAGGTGGCGCCATTGAAAGAGGCCATCGACAAAGGCGCCTACGAGATCGATTCCGAGAAGCTGGCCGATATCCTCATCGAGGAGTTGTTGCCGAAACGTTGAGGCGAGAATGGTTGAGGGAAAATCGTAGGGGCGAACCTCGGGTTCGCCCTTAACTTTTTCCGGTCAAAGCACGAGCCTGTTGCAGCAGCAGCGCCGCGGCCGTTTCCAGGTCGGCGCGGGTGGTGGGGCGGCCGACGCTGAAGCGCACCGCGCCCCAGGCGACCTCGGCGGTGACCCCCATGGCTGCCAGGACCGGGGAGACGGCCTCCACCCCGGCGTGGCAGGCGGAGCCGAGGGAGGCGGCCACCTCCGGGACGCCGGCCATCAGGTCGCAGCCGGCCAGGCCGACAAAGGAGACGTTCAGGGTGTTGGGCAGGCGCTCGACCTCCGGGCCGTTCAGGACCAGGCCGGGGAAGCCGGCCTTGAGCTTCTCATGGAGCCGGTCCCGCAGGCTGCGCAAATGGGTGGTGGTGGCCGAAAGATTCTCCCGGGCCAGGCGGCAGGCCGCCCCCAGGGCGACGATATAGGGCAGGTTCTCGGTGCCGGCCCGGCGTCCCCCTTCCTGGGAGCCCCCGTGCAGCAAGGGGGTGAGCTCCCGGCCCCGCCGCAGGTAAAGCGCCCCCACGCCCTTGGGGGCATAAAATTTGTGCCCGGCCACGGTGAGAAAATCCACCGGCAATTCATTGACGTCCACCTGCACCTTGCCGACGCTCTGGGCCGCGTCGGTGTGCAGCGGCACCCCGGCTTCCCGGGCGATGGCGGCGATCTCCTGGAGGGGGGCCAGAGCCCCGGTCTCGTTGTTGGCGTGCATGATACTGATAAGGATGGTGTCGGCGGTCAGGGCGCGGCGCACCGCCTCGGGGTCCACCAAGCCTTTGGAGTCCACCGGCAGGACCGTCACCGCAAAACCCTGGGAAGCCAGCCACCGGCATGGGGCCAGGACCGCCGGGTGCTCGGTGGCACAGGTGATGATGCGGCCCGAGCCGCGGCTGAAGGATACGCCCTTGAGGACCAGGTTATTGGCCTCGCTGGCCCCGCCGGTGAAGACAATTTCGTCCGGGGCGCAGTTGAGCATGGCCGCCACTTCCCGGCGAGCCTGGACCACGGCGTCTCTGGCCCGAAGTCCCAGGGGATAATCGCAACTCGGGTTGCCGAACTCCGGACCCAGGAAGGGCTGCAAGGCCCTCGCCACCTCCGGGGCCACCGGCGTGGTGGCATTGTAGTCCAGGTAGATCATGACCCCTCCTTCATATGCTGTGCACCATTTTAAGATCCCTGAAAAAGTCCGCCACTGTCATTTTGAGGGAGCAAAGCGGCCAAGAATCTCAGGCGCAAAAACTGCACAGGCTGGAAGCCTGCGCTACCAAGATCATTTATACGCTCAGGATGACAAAATGGTTTCTACAGAGGCCTTCTCTTGGATTGACACCCCATTCCAGCCTCTGTTATTTTAACATCAATACGGCAGTAACGGTTGGGAATCCTGCTCCCACCGACCACCGTCGTAATTTCTCATGAGCCATTCCTTGTCTCCCAACTTCTACCGCCTGGGCCGCTGGTTTTGCCGGCAGACCCTCGGGCGCTATTATTCCCTGGAGGTCCGGGGACTGGAGAACCTGCCGGCCCAGGGGCCGGCCATCATCTGTCCCAAACACCAGCGCTGGGAGGATATCCCGTTGATCGGCATGGCCCTGCCGCCGCCGCTGCACTACATCGCCAAGGCGGAGCTCTTTCAGCAGCCGGTGGTGCGGGAACTCCTGGGGGCCTGGGGCGGGGTGCCCCTGGACCGCCAAAACCCCCGGGCCACCCTGTCCTCCTTCAAGCGTCTGCTGCCTCTACTGCAAGAGTGCGCCTACGTCGTCCTGTTCCCGGAAGGCACCTATGTCCGGGGCGCGGTGGGCCCCGGCTATCACCGCCTCATCCAACTGCTCCTGAAGTTCCAGCACCGGGACGGCCTGGGGCTGCTGCCCTTCGTGCCCGTGGGTGTATCCTACCTGCCGGGCCAATGGGGTTACCGGGTGGAGGTCAAACTGGGCCCGGCCCTGTACGCCGCCCAGCCGCGGCAGGCCCAGGATCTCACCTATGGGCTGATGGAGCAGATCGCCCGACTGTCGGGGTTTTAAATTGTCCTGGTAGCGCAGGCGTCTCGCCTGGGCTTTTGGTGCGCCGGGCCACTAACCCGAAAAATTCAGATACTCATCACTCAAAATAAGGAAAATGGAGAGCAGGCGCCCTCGCCTGCAAAAAAACAGCCGAGGGCGGCTGTTCTCCATAAAACACTCTGCTTTTTGAAACAATTATTATTCGGTAGTAATATCGACTAGATAGCCATGATTTAAAAAATGTCGTGAATAATCCGGGCTAAGCCTCTCTCCTTCAAGGGCGGGGAGACCCCGCCCCTACGGAAAATTGCGAGGCGGTTTTTTTCTCTCCCGCCCTGGTGGATTTTCCGTCCCAACATGCTTAGGTTTTAATCACTCAGCATCAAAATCTGGCGGGGAGTGATCAACACATGAGACAAGGCTGGCAGTTTCTCTCCTGGCGCTGGTGGGTGGTGCATTTCTTGGGCTTTGCCCTGATCTACACCGCCGGCCGCCTGACCGCGGCGTATTTCAAAGGATGACGAGATGATTCGCTACTTTTCGTACATCCTTTTCCCGAAGCTGGGCTGGTTCATCCTCCACATCATCGCCATCGCCCTGCTGTTTCTGCTGGGCTATTCGATGAAATTTTAGGCAACCCCATGAAAAGCGTACGTCATCTCCTCTGGGTAGCCCTGGTGGCCCTGGCGCTCGGCGCTACTTTGCTCCATTTTCGGATTCATCCGCCTAAGGATACTACCTACCTGTGGCCTAACCTGTTTTCCATGCTCGACCTGGTGCTGGTGAGTCTGCTCTTCCTCTTTCGGTCCACCGCCATCCTGGGCGTCATCATCAACAGTTTCCTGGCCTTTCTGGGGATCATCATGATGGCGGACTTTTCCCTCAGCGCCACCCTGGCCGGCCAGATCAAGGTGATGCCGGGGACTGACTTTTTGGGCTGGCTGCTGCAAACGACCTTGGCGGATATCGGCATCCTGGTGGCCGACCTCTTCTTGGGCTTGGCGTTGTATAAGGTGATCATGACGGCGCCTGCGACGGAGCGTTAGAAAGTACCTTGTTGGGATTACACTCTCCTTCCCAGGGAACATAAAAGGGGCGACCCGTTGGGTCGCCCCTACTTTTGCGAGTTGGGGGGAGGGCAGGGGCCCTCGGCCCCTGGCCCTCCCCCCAAAATACTTCACTCCAGCCGTCCCCCCGCCTGCCAGGCATTCTTCAGGGCCAGGGCCTTTTCGGCCACGGCCATGGGGCTGGGGCCGAGGATGCGGATCATGGCTTCCCGGCCGCGGCCGCCCCGGTCGCAGATGAGGTCCGGGGGCGCCTGGCCGGGTTGTTATACGGCAGCCACGCCCCATGCCAGGGTGCCGCCTCCTTTCCCTTGCGCCTCTGCAGGCTCCTGACTACTATCAAAGGTAGCCACCCTAAAGTGAAGCAGCGGCGCCAGGTCTTCGATGCCTTCCAGGTATTTGATATTCATGGCGCTGCGCATTTCCGGGTGCGCCGCCATGGCGGTGAGGATGACGGCGGCGAGGTGCCGGGAGGCCCCAAAAGCCGGCGGGGCCGGGATGAGCAGCCCCGAGGGGCTTTTCACCAGACGGCCGGGGAAGGCGGCCACATCCCGGGGGCCTTCCGGGTAGGGGGCGGCGAACCCCAAGTTGCTCATCACTTCGGGGATCAAGGGGCTGATATCCTCGGCTTGCAACCGGGCCGCGGCGGCTTGCAGGTCTTCCAGGACCGCAAAGCGGGCCAGGTCCCGGGCGAAGGGGGCGTAAGGGTTCACCGGGCCGGCCCCCCGGCCCAGGGGCAGGCCGAATTTCAGGGCCTGATTGGTGAGGCGGCGCGCTTGATTCACCGCCTCCGGCAGAGTAAGGCCCCGGGCCAACCCGGCGGCACAGGCGCTGGCCAGGACGCAGCCGCTGCCGTGGTGGTGGAGCGCGGCCAGCCGGACGCCGGGGAGGTGGTAAACGTTCGTGCCATCAGTAAGAAGGTCGACCGGTTCACCTGGCAGGTGGCCGCCCGTGGCCAGGACCCAGCGGGGTCCCTGGGCTTGCAGGCGGCGAGCCGCCTCCTCCAGTTCAAGGGGACCGTTGATGGTCATGCCGGTGAGGCGGGCGGCCTCCGGGGCGTTGGGGGTGAGGAGGTAGGTCAGGGGGAAGAGCTTTTCCCGCATGGCGGCGATGCCGGCCTCGTCCAGCAGCGGGAAGCCGCCGCCCGCGGCCAACACTGGGTCCAGGACCAGCGGCGCCGCCAGCTCTTTCAGGCGATCGGCCACGACGGCGACGATGGCCGCGTTAGCCAGCATGCCCACCTTCACCGCGGCCACCGGGAAGTCGCTGAGGATGGCCTCCAGTTGCGCCGCCACCACCTCCGGGTCCACCGGGTAGACCGCCTTAACCCCCCGGCTGTTCTGAATGGTGAGGGCGGTGGCCACCGTCAAGCCATAGGTCCCCAGCAGGGTGGCGACCTTCAGGTCTTGCTGCAGGCCGGCGCCGGCGCCCGGGTCGGAGCCGGCGATAATGAGTACGGTCTTCATATTCACATTCTCCTGCCGGAGGCCAGACAGCGTTGGGCCTCGGCCACCAGCCAATGGCGGTAATCGTCCGAGAGAAAGGTGTTGCGGGCGATGCGCAGCTCGGCCAGGGCCATGTAAAAGGGGTTGAGGAGGAAAAGGCGCTCTGCCAGCTGGGGGTCAGCGGGAAGGGCCGCCAGATAGGTTCGGAAGAAGTGGCCGATGGCCGCTTCGGCGGCAGCAGCCTCGCCGGTGCGCCAACCCCAGGCGTGCTTGAGTTCGCCCGCCAGCCAGGAGAGGTCCCAGAGGCGGTCGGCCAGACGGAGGCGCTCCAGGTCCAGGGCTACGGCCTGCCCGTGGAGCGAGCGTCCCCGCCAGCCGTGGTCCGGGAAGAGAAAGTTGGTGGGGGTGGCGTCACCGTGAACCAAGACCTGGCGGTCGGAAAATTGAGCCAGTCTGACTTCCCAGGCAGCTCTCTCCGCGGCCAAGGCCGTCTCATCTTCAGCGGTTAGCAACCCCAGTTGGTGCAGTTGCAGCCGCAGTTTGTCCAGGTAGCCCAGGGCTTCCAGCCCCGATACCGGGGTTTCCGGCAGGGGGCGGGAGTGAAAGAAGGCCAGCAGTTCGGCCAGGCTTGCCAGGCCCTGCAAAAGAGGGACATTTTCGCCATGAAGGCAGGCGCGGTGCAAAAGCGCGTCCAGGTCCGGACCGGGGATGGCCTCCAGCAGCAAGCCCAGGCGGCTTTCCGGGTGACGGCCCAGGAGCCTGGGAATCCGGGAGGCGCCGTTGGTCAAGCCTCGGGCCGCGGCCTGGAGATAATTGTCGTATTCCTGGGCCAACCCCTGGTCCGCAGGCGTCAGGGGAGGATAGGCGGAAAAAAATTTGCCCACCACGGCATAGCCGTTGCCGCCGAAGGTGAAGCGCTGGACCTCCCGGGAGGACGGCAACGGCTCCCGGGCCACCTCCCCGGCCAGGGGGGCGGCGGCCAGCGGGGCCGACAGCCGGCACAGAGCCCGGGTCAGGGGGGCATCCGGCGCCAGCCGGGTCACGGCTGCTCCCGCGGCAGCCGCCGGGCCGCCTCCAGGCAGCAGCCGAGGGCCCCGTTGAATTGGGGATAAGGCGGCACCAGCACCCGAAAGGCGTTTGGTTCCCGGAGAAAATGAATCACGGCCCGGTTGCGGGCCACGCCGCCGACGCAGACCAGGGTGGGGCAGTGGTAGCGGCGCACCAGCGCCAAGGCCCGCCGGGCCACCGAGGCATTGACCCCGGCGGCGATGCGCCCCGGCTCCACCCCCTCCAGCAGATGCCCCACCAGCTCACTTTCCCCAAAGATGGCGCAGGTCTGGGAGATTTCCACCGGGTCCTGCCAGGCGGCGGCGAACCGGGTCAACGGCATCTTCAAGAACCGCGCCATGTTCTCCAGGTAGCGGCCGG
>JAPLJC010000057.1 GCA_026388765.1 Deltaproteobacteria bacterium | reverse complement strand
AGCAACTGACCGAGCTGTTCGCCAAATATTTTTTTCGGGGAGTGACCGGATGACATCTATTCAAGATTATGAGGCAGTGACCGGAGAAAACGTGATCGACCGACTCCGTCAACTTGCCAGGCCATTAAGAGGCACGAAGGTAGTGCACGTCAACTCCACTTATGTAGGCGGCGGCGTGGCGGAAATTCTGAGCAAGCTGGTCCCCCTCCAGAAAGATCTGGGCCTCGATGTGCGGTGGGAAGTAATTCGAGGTGAAGAGGCGTTTTTCCAGGTCACCAAGGGCTTCCATAACGCCTTACAAGGTATACCCGTCCAGCTGGGGGAGGAGCTTTTCAAGGTTTACGAGGAAACCAGCGCCCAAAACTCGGAAGAGCTCCGTTCGATCCTTGAGGAAGCCGACATAGTTATTATCCATGATCCGCAGCCGCTGCCCCTGTTGAGGGCCTGCCCGAACCGAAAAGGCAAGTGGATCTGGCGATGCCACATCGATCTGAGCCATCCTTATCGTCCGGTCTGGCAATACTTGCGTAACTTTGTCATGGAATACGATGCGAGTATTTTTTCCCTGGCGGATTTTGCCCAACCCTTGCCGCATATCCAGTATCTGATGCCGCCCAGCATCGACCCTCTCAGCGAAAAAAACATGGATCTGACCCCGGAGAAAGTCCAGGCCGCCAAAATTCAATTCGGTCTGGACCCCGATAGACTGATAATGCTCCAGGTCTCACGATTTGATCGGTTCAAGGATCCTCTAGGCGTAATTAAATCATATCGCTTGGTCAAGTCTTTCGCTCCTTCACTGCAATTGGTCCTCGCCGGCGGTGAAGCCACCGACGACCCCGAAGGCGCCGCGGTTCTGGCCGAGGTTCGTAATGAGGCCGGCGGCGACCAAGACATCCACGTGCTGCTGTTACCTCCGGATGCCCATGTCACGATTAATGCCTTGCAGCGAGGCGCGGACCTAGTGATGCAAAAGTCTCTCAAAGAAGGATTCGGCCTCACCGTGACTGAGGCCCTGTGGAAGGGAAAACCGGTGATTGGCGGCGATGCCGGGGGAATTCGGCTGCAGATAGTGAACCATCACACGGGTTTCCTGGTTAAGACTCCGGAGGGCGCGGCCTTGCGCGCCAGATATCTCTTGCGTCACCCCGATAAAGCCCTGGAAATGGGTCGTATAGCCAAAGAATTGGTCCGGCAAAATTTTCTGTTGACCAGAAATTTGCAGGAGTATTTGAGCATTTTTGTGGCCCTGATTTATGGAGACCAGGAGCGGATAGAACTCCAATTGAAAGCCGCACCGTTATGAGTCTCAGGAGTTTTAAGGCTTGGGTTCTTTTGATTTGGGCGCCAGCGAGCGAAACTGTGGTGCTGCCTAGGGAAGCGGTGCCCAAGTAAATGTTGGCGAAGTCGGTGAGAAGTGAAGAAGAACCCGACCCCGGCGCGCTGGGCCTTCTGCCGGGCGTCCTGGACCACGGCCTCAAGGTAAGGGCTATCCGCCGTCGCGTTGCGCTCCCGCTTGATGCACCAGCCCACCCGATACCTGATCAGGCTTTCTTCGTCGAGGCCTCGTTTCTCCCGGAGGAACTGTATGATCTCCGGGGTGAGATTTTTTTGAAACCCCTCTATGTCGGTCAAGGTGGGCGGCGGGCGGGTCCGTCTTTTTCCCCCTGGGTTATCCCTAGGCAGTTTGGCAAAGAAAAGGGGTAACCGATTTAGGATACCCCCTTTTAATTTAGAGCTAATTGTGGTGCCCCCGGCCAGACTCGAACTGGCGACACATGGATTAGGAATCCTCAAGATATGAGGATGATCCCCTTTAAAACCGCATGGTTGACACATCGACTTTCCAGGGTGTATGATGAATTCGGGTAATTTCTAGCTAAACCTACTCACCGACCTACTCAGGGTTCAAGAATTTTGAGGCGGGTTCAAATTACTGGACGAAGGAATATGCCGGTCGAGCCTGTAGGTATGGTTCGATTTTTCTTTCTTCGGTTTGTTCGCTCCGGGTGGCTCCTACATGATAGAGCGATGCTAAATTCCAAAAACTATGATGAGTAAATATATTTTGGATATACCGTTTTTCCATTATTATCGTCTCTAAATGAGTCCCATCAGCCGAATGGTTGGGAATATTTATAAATGACAACCGAAAAATGACCCGTCGTGATAATCGAAATTTGACCCACCCTTCTTAGGGTTTTTGGTACACTGCTTATTGCCTGGGCGGAGGATAAGGCTCTGCTGGAGAGCAACCTGAGCGCCGCCACCGGTAACCATACGGAGAGGCAGGGCACTTTACCCTGCCCTTTCATTTCCTGCCCATCCGGTAGTCAACAAGGCGATAAACTCCGGGGGTTCGGGGTAGCGCCCCCAAAAGATACCCACCAGCTTATTGACTTAGGCCACAGATTCGTAACATTTACCCACACGAAACAGCGAAGAGCCAAAAGTTAATTCGGACCCGGTCCACCAATCTTTTCCGTAAGCCGTAATCACGGCTTTTGAAAGACTCCCTGCATCACCCTCACTATCCACTCCTTTAGCCTCATATCAATTTGCCGCCCATGAGTATGCCGTCGGTCTGCACCCCCGCGGGAGGGGGGCAGGGTTTATCCCTCACCTTCCGAAGGGATTTGTCCGGTCACCAGCCGGATGGTTTCTATGCCGGGATCAATAATCTCAAAGTCCGTTCCTGTTATGGTTATATTCCAGGCCGGAGATTCAAGGGTAATCGGGGTGATTGACAACGTTGCTCCCCCTATGGCATGGTGACTTACAAAGGCCTTATTTCCCCCTGGAAGATTGATATTCAAGAGGTGTTCCAACAATGCGATTACTTAACGAGGTTCAGCGGCAGCGGGCTCTGGATGCAATGGGGGAGTTCCTATCGGCACCTCCTGAATCGGATGGCCAGACCCAAATTCAAGCAGGAGAGACTTGGGACCAAGAACGGGTCCAAGTTATCGAAAAGGACCTCAGGCCTCTTCTTGCCGGCTACCTTGAAGGGAAGGTAGCCTTATCTGATTTCAAGTCGAAGGTGGATGGCATCAACAAGCGTCACAACCTCTGGGGATTCAAGGGAATCAAGGGCCAAATGTTTTTTAACATGGTGGTTAATGTGGCCGACGATCCCGGGGAATGCGATCAGAAACTAAAGGCGGTATTGGCCATCCCCTCCAGCGAACAAATTGCCTCAAGCCGCCTGAAAACCTTCGCCAGTTATGTGAAGCGTCTTGGAGACCAATGGGTAGAGGCTGGCCACACCCGGCACGGCATGCCCAAAAAGGGGAGCATCCCGTTCTTTGTCTCATATTTCTGGCAGATTCAGGAGCGGGAGACTTGGCCGGTCTACTACACCAATAGCGTGCAGATAATGACCGACCTCAATCTCTGGCAACCTTCAGGGGACCTGGCCCAAGACTATCTCACTTTCAAACATCTCCACGAAGAACTTGCCGACCTATTTACGAAAGAGAGCGGTCAGAGGTTCGACCTCTACCGGGTGGAACATGTCTTCTGGTACCGCGGCGGCAACCCGTATGCCGGTGGCCTCAGACCACCAATTGGCCCAACACCTCCACCAATTCCCACGGTCGGCGGGGATGTCCTGCCCGAAAGCTACGTGCCGCCAATCATCGCCATCCTTCCTCGCGTGGCCTTGAACGAACCCACTTTGGTGGAGGCTGCCCAAAATTCCGGCACTTCTCTGGAGCGTGCCTTCGAGAAGTATGTCAATGCGGCCTTCACTATGTTGGGCTACGAGGCGAAACTCCTGGGAATGGGGAAAGGCAGAGTCCCGGATGGCCTGGCTCTGGCTCGCGATGAGAACTATGCCATTCTCTGGGACGCCAAGATCCGAACCAACGGCTACAGCATGGGGACCGATGACCGCACCATAAGGGAGTACATAACCACGCAAAGCCGGGATTTAAAGAAGAAGCAGTCCATGAAAAACATCTACTATCTCATCATCTCCAGCACCTTCATGGATGATTATGATGACGCCATTCGCTCCATCAAGATGGATACCGATGTGAACGAAGTTATCCTCATGAAGGTCGACGCCCTGGTGGCTATGGTGGATGCAAAACTTAGAGCCCCCTTGGAGGTAACCTTGGGTCCCGACGGCTTGCAGCGCCTATTTTCGCAAAGTGGCATCCTCACCTCCGACACGGTGCGGGAACTTTTGATATAGAGGTAGCATCGTGACAAAGGCATTATCCACATCTGTTGAAATCCAGCTTAATACCTATGCCCAAGAAGTAACGGCCAAGTTTGCCCTCCCCATAGATTTTAACCCTGAGGACCAGCTTAAAACCCCTACCGATACTCTCTTCAGAGGTATCGGCGCTGCGCTGGACCTTGAAGTCAAGGTAGTGACGGAGGTGCAGACTGATCAACTCGGCCGCCCCGACATGGGTATCGCCGTCAAAGGCCTTCTGGCAGGCCACGTGGAGTTAAAAGCACCCGGCAAAGGCGGTGACCCTGATAAGTTAAAGGGAGATGACAAGAGGCAGTGGGAGCGGTTCAAGAACCTTCCTAACCTGATTTACACCGATGGCAATGAATGGGCCTTATACCGCAGTGGCCAGAGGGTAGGCAAAATTGTGAGGCTTTCCGGCGATGTAACCACCGAAGGCCAAGCCGCCATTAGACCAACCGATGCCGAGGGCATATTGGCGTTGATGCAAGACTTTCTCCGCTGGTCGCCCATTGTCCCCGCGTCGCCTACCGCGCTGGCAAAAATGCTCGCCCCCCTCTGCCGTCTGCTGCGCGCCGATGTCCTGACAGCCCTCCAAAATAGCGAGTCAAATCTTTCTCATCTGGCCGCGGATTGGCGCAAGTACCTTTTTCCCGATGCCGACGATTTCCAGTTCGCCGACGCCTATGCCCAGACACTCACCTACGCCTTGCTCCTGGCTCGCCTCTCCGGCCCGGGCGCGGGCCTCTCCATCCCCCAAGCCGTGGCCGCCATCCGCACCGGCCATCGCCTGTTGGCCGACGCCCTAAAAATCTTGGGTGACCCCATGGCCCGGGAGGAGATTGAGACCCCGGTTTCGGTGCTGGAACGGGTGATCGGCGCGGTGGACCCTGCGGCCCTCACCCGCAAAGCAAAGGGAGATCCCTGGCTCTATTTCTACGAAGACTTCCTGGCCGCCTATGATCCGAAAATGCGCAAGGACCGGGGAGTGTACTACACCCCGGTGGAGGTGGTCCAGGCCCAGGTACGCTTGGTGGCCCAGTTGCTGGAGGAGCGCTTTGATGCCGACTTTTCCTTTGTGAACGAGAAGGTCATCACCCTGGACCCCGGCGCCGGCACCGGGACCTATATCCTGGCCGCTCTGCAACACGGCCTGCAACGGGTGGAGCAGGAAAAAGGCCCCGGCATGCGGGCTAATTTTGCCACCCAGGCCGCCCAAAACCTCCACGCCTTCGAGTTGCTGGTAGGTCCATATGCGGTGGCCCATTTGCGGCTCACCCAGCAAATCCTGGCCGAGGGCGGCGAGATGCCGGCAGACGGCGTACATGTCTACCTGACTGACACCCTGGATTCTCCCTACCAGCCGCCACCCCAATATGACATGCTATATAAAGAACTGGGGGAAGAATATAAACGCGCCCAGCGGGTCAAAGCCGACGTTCCGGTGCTGGTGGTGATCGGCAATCCGCCTTACGACCGCCAACAGATTGAGGCGGATGAGGCGGGCCTGGTGAGGCGCAAGGGTGGTTGGGTGCGATTCAGCGAGGCGGGAACAGAAGGGGCGGTAGGATTCCCATTCCCGAGGTTTCCTTTTTTCGCATCTGCGGGCATGGCGCCTGGATGCGGCCGGGCATGGCCGTGGCTGGCCAAAGGAGACGAACCTATACCCCAGGGCCGTTGACGCTGAGGGTACGCCTGCGCTCTCGCCGCGATAACCGAGGAAACTTCACCCCCAGGGGCGTGGGGACAAGGCGAAGCCGAAAAAGACCAAGAAAGCAGCGGGGCCGGCCAACAAAGAGCACATATGTAGTAGGCGATTGTGAGAATCGCGGAGCGCATTCTCATAATCGTCATCATGAACTAAGCCTGGGTTAGGAGAGGTAGGTTGATTTTTTGCTATGGGGATTCAATAAATGGTGTTTGGGGCTGTGATGGTTTTGGGG
>JAPLJC010000107.1 GCA_026388765.1 Deltaproteobacteria bacterium | reverse complement strand
GCGGAAATGATGATCTTTGACACAGTGACTTCCTCCTTCCTTTTTCGTAAAGGAAATTATCTGCAAGGAGCCGCCCTGCCAGAGGACGGCTCCGGCTCAATTTAATGCTCTTCGCCCGCGGCGGCGGCGTCCATGGTACGGCGCATGTCCATATCCATGAGCACCCGCTCCCGGGCCTTATCGATGCCCAGGGCTTTGCGCTTCAGGTCGATGTGGGCGATCATCTTCTTGGCCGCCAACTCCGGATCGGGCTCGAAGTCCCACTTGCCGCACAGCTCTTCTTCCAGACCCTTGAACAGGTAGTCGGTGAGGAGCTCGGAGCCGGTGGTGGGGAAGGTGACCCCAAACATGGTGTAGACGCCCGAAGCCACGAAGTAATGGCCGATGGAGATGGCCTTTTCAGACATCCACTCCGGCGCCGCGCCCGCGGCGGGGAGATCACTGATGTCCGTGCCCAGACCGCCGGCCTTGACACAGGCGGTGGCCGCCATCAGGATGCGGGAGTTATCCACGCAGGACCCCATGTGCAGCACCGGCGGGATGCCCACGGTCTCACAGACTTCAGCCAGACCGGGACCGCAAAACTCCTTCGCCGATTCCGGGGTCAACAGTCCGAATTTCCCCGCGGTCATGGCGGAGCAGCCGGTGGTCAGGACGATGACGTCGTTCTTCAACAGCTCCTTGATCATGGTGAGGTGGGCATTGTCGTGCATGGTGCGGCAGTTGTTGCAGCCCACCACGCCGGCCACGCCCCGCACCCGGCCGTTGATAATGTTGTCGTTCAGGGTGTAGTAGGAACCCCGGATAGAGCCGCCCAGCAGGTACTGGATGGTCTCGTAGCTGAAGCCCACCACCATGGGATGGCTGATAGAGGGGATCAGCACCGGTGCCCTGCGGTTGGGGAAGTTGTCGATGGCTTCCCGCACTACCTTGCGGGCCACGTCCAGGGCATGATGCTCGTCGAAGGGAATGTGCATGGTCTCCCCCTCGATGCGGGCCCGGTCGTCGGTGGTGATCAACTTGGTGTGGTAGCATTTGACCACATTGGCCAGGGACTGCATCTCGCACTGTACGTCCACCACCATGGCATCCACCGCCCCGGTGATGATGGCCATCTCCTGTTGCAGGTAATTCCCTGCCACCGGGATGCCGTGACGCATGAGGATTTCGTTGGCGGAGCAGCACATGCCCGCCAGTTGGATGCCCTTGGCGCCCTTGTTCTGGGCGTACTGGATGGCCTCCGGTTCCATGGAGGCCACATAGATCATCTCGGGCAGGAGGGGCTCATGGCCGTGGATGATGATGTTGACATGGTCTTCCTTGAGGACGCCCAGGTTGATCTCGCCAGACACCGGCACCGGCATGCCGAACAGGATGTCCTGCAGGTCGGTGGAGATCATGGAGCCGCCCCAGCCGTCGGACAGGGCAGTGCGGGTGCACTGCTTGATGATGTTGTGGTATTCCTGATCCACGCCCATGTGGGTGCGGTGCATCAGTTCGACGATCTCGATGTCGCAGCCCCGAGGCACTACGTTGTATTTCCGCCAGAGTTCCTGGCGCTTTTTGGGGGCCCGCTTGATGTAAGTGAGTTCGCCGGTCTGCTGACCGAATTCCAACAAGACCTTGTCGGCCAGGTCCTGGGCAATGGCTTCTTTGGAGCGGGCTTTGACCTCGTCGCCTTCACCCTCGATGATGGCCACGCCCCAGTCCTTGGCCACCCTCTTCAGCTTGGTCACATCCTTGATCTCATACCCCTGGGCCTTCCCATGAGCCACTTCCTTAAACAACAAAGCGGTTCCCCGGGAATGGTCGTTGTGGGCGGCGGCCCCGGCGCAGACCATGCGGGCGAAGTTCCGGGCCACGATGGTTGCGGCGGTGGCGCCGCACAGGCCCACACCCTGCTTCTTCTGCTCCTCGCCCTCTTTCGCCTTCTTGGGCGGCGGCACCCGGCAGGGACCCTGAGCGCAGATGCGGCAGCAGGCACCCTCAGCCCCGATGGGGCAGGGTTTCATGGTATTGGCCCGGTCCCAAATGGTTTCAACGCCTTCCGCCTTGGCCTTCTTCATCATTTCTTTGGTGGCGGGATCAATAGTAAGTTGGTCAAAATCTAGTTCAGCCATTAAAATAATCCTCCAGTTTCTTAACTCTCAGAGGAGACCTTCATGGCCCCTCTTGGGAAGGAGAGCCCCACCCTCCGGGGTGTGTCCGTATCCAGCGAAGTGAAAAAGGGCTGGGCTCTGGGACAAGGGATAGTTCTATGCCAGGGCAGCCGCGGGCCTTTAGCCAGCCAGTTCCTGGATGATGGATTTGACATACTTCACCGCTTCCGGATGGCGCATGATGAGCAGGTCGCTTCCGGCCAGCAGCAGGTCCACGGCAGTGATGGCTTCCATGAGAATGCCCCGCTTGGTCTGGTCGCCCAGGTGCGGCGCTTCTGCGTTACTGAGTTTGCACTCCTTCACCTTCCACACTTCTTGACCCACGTAGTTGATGATGGGGAGCTGCAGTTTGTCGTCTTCCTGGGTCAGGGCGGCCATGCGGTCCCGCTCCATGACGGAGTAGCTGTATTCCAGGCCGTAGCCCAGACCGCCGGTGGTGGGATCCACCAGGATGTTGGTGTCTTTGACCCCCAATTGGCCCAGCAGGATGTTCAACTGCTTGGCCAGGTTGACGTCGATGGGAGAGTTGGCGATCACCGTGTGGCCGTAAGCCAGGGCGGCAGCGCCGATCTTCTTGTAGTTCTTGTCCTGCACCGGACCGATGACAATGGGCTTGTCGCCGCAGGCCTCCGCCACCGCGGGCAGTACCTCGGCATCCTTTTCAATGTTACTGGTGCCGAAGACGATGAGGGGCACGTCGATGGCCGCGGCCACTTTTTTGGCGGTGGCGGCGGCGGCTTCCGCGGGGGCGTTGTCGCCGTTGGGGTCAGTGCTGTTCAGGATCAGGGCGATGGCATCGGCGCCAAAATCCTTAACGCATTTCTGGGCCCAGGCCACCGGGTCTTTGGCCACGTCCTTGATGGCGGCGTAAGCAGGAGCCGCCCACTCTTCGCCCGGGTCTCTGTCCCATACTTCCATGGCAATCCGGGGTTTGTTAGGCATGACCCCTTCAAAGACATAGAAGGGGTAGGAGGTCTCGCCTCCCAAGGTAATGGCCTTAGGGCCTGTGCCAATGGTTACGGTTTTGATCGTGCCCGAGTAAATCTGCTTGGGAATCTCGAAGGCCAAGGTAGTTCCCTCCTTAAATTTTCCGGAATTGCCGGCGGGTTAACTTTATTTAGACCAGCGGAGGTATAAACATTGTGAAAATAATAATTAATTGGTCAACCTGTCAAGTAAAAAATCACGCTACACGCCGCGCTTGCGCGCTTTCATGAGATTAATTTGGCGAAGATTTCATAAGCTGCTTGTAATGCTGGGGAATTGGCGGGTAGCTGGTAAGTGGGCCGCCCCTGCCCGTCAAATTCAGCGATGAGGGGATCTTCGGGGATGAGGCCGGCCAGTTCCAGACCGGTGGCCTCGATCTCCGCCGCGGCTTTGCCGCTCAAGCCGTTGGCGGCCCGGTTGACGATGAGCACGGCGCGCCCCACCACGATTTTCAGGGCCTGGGCCAGGGCCTTGAGACGGCCGACCGCCTGGATGCCCCGCCAGGAGGGGTCCGAGACCAGGACTAACAGGTCCACCGCGTGGGTGGTGAGGCGGCTCATGTGCTCCATGCCCGCTTCGTTGTCCATCAAGATATAAGGATAATTTTTCGCCAGGACATCCATGAAGTGGGCCACCAGGTTATTGGCGGCGCAGTAACAGCCGGGGCCTTCGGGCTGGCCCATGGCGATGAGGTCAAAGCCGTCGGTCTCCACCAGGCACTGGTTGATGCGCATTTCGATGAGTTGGTCCTTGGTGATGTCCACCAGGCCGCCGCCCTTTTTCATCTCTTCCCGAGCCTGGCCCACCGTCATCTCCACCTGGAGTCCCAGGACCTCGTTGAAATTGCTGTTGGCATCGGCGTCCACCGCCAACACCGGGGTTTTGCCGTGTTCCACCAGGTAGCGCAGCAACATACCGGCCGTGGTGGTCTTGCCGGTGCCGCCCTTCCCGGCCATGGCGATCAAGAAACTCACAGTGTCTCCTCCGGTTAGCGTGAAACTATTCACAATTATATTAAACCCGCAATTAAACGCAACTGGACAGATTTTCCTCCGACCAAACCGGAACTTGAGAAAGGGATTGCCGGGCGACTTAGCGGGTTGCCCCTCCGCGGGCCAACCGGACCCGGACAAAACTAGACAAAAGACTTGCGCGGTCTTAAAAATTAAATTTATAATTTTACTGGAGCCTATCCCGGGTCACCCGGGATTCCCGCCAAGCCTCACCACCATCCTGGGGGATCGTCCAATGGCAGGACAGCGGCCTTTGGCGTCGCTGATCTAGGTTCGAATCCTAGTCCCCCAGCCATAAAGACAGTTGCCAGTAGTCAGTTGCCAGTTTTTAGTTTTAGTAAAGGAAGCCTTTAAATCGCAGGCCAGGGCCAGCGGCGCTTGCCCTAGGGCGGCCTGTGGCCGTCGCTAGTCCTCACCGGGCAAATCCGGAAAAAGCCTCTTCAGAAAGTGAAGGTCGTGGTCACGATGGGTGTAAGGTTGTAGGTGGAATTCTTCCCCGCCAGATCGAGGGCCACCCCGGCCTAGAAATTGTGACATACCGCGAACGCGGGCGCGATGGTCCGGGAGGTGGGGAATTTGCCAATCGTGTCGAAGGCGCAGCCGGCCGAGAAGGACCAATTTTCCGAGAAACGGTATTCAATCCCAGGCATGAATCCCAAAAGGGTGCTGGGGGTTTGGGAACCCACGGGGGTCAATATGGTGTTCCAGGTCCAGGTGCTGTACATTTCCAGCAGCAGGGTCCAGCGCTCGGTGAGGGGATATTCCGCCGCCAGGTTGAAGGTGACGCTCTCCATGGCGCGGACGGGAGGTTCTTTTGAGTTGCCTGCGGTCATCTTAAAGATGTTTATGGGGCTGTTCAACCAGATGTTGCTATACAGCAGGAAGGGCTTCACCCATTTAAACAGGTTGAGGCCGGTGGTGAAAGTGAAGGCCCCGGTGCCGACGGAATCCGCCGGGCCCGCCAGAGGCAGGAACCTCGGGTTAAGATGGGAGGCATGGCCGCTGGGCCAGGTAACCCCGCCCACCGCGGCGACCGCGGGCCGGATCTCCCCTTCCTCCAGCAGCAGATATTTGGCCACCGTGGTAATATCCCCGAGGCCAGCATAGGATGCGGACCGATCGCCGTTAGGCCCGGCCAGGCTCTTATCCACATTATTGACCCAATTGACGATGAAAGGCGCGGTGATGTAAGTCTCCAGATTTTTGACGGGGCTATAGGTGAATTTGACCGGCAGATTGAAGGTGAATAGATCCCCTTTAGTGCTCACGCTGCGCCAGTTCTGGGTGAAATTGGCCGTATAAATAGACCAGGCCCCAATAACCTGTAGGCTGGCATGGTGCTCCTCGATGGGGCAACAGGTATCGGTGATCAGGGGACCGCAGGTGGTGGGTGGTTGGGAAGAAGGATTCTCAGCCATAGCTTGGTAAGGGATCAGTAAGACTGTAAAAATCGATATAGCCATCAGGAGTCGCACTTTTGCAGTCAAAGACGGGGCCGGTCCTTTTTGGCTGCCATTATAGCAGACCGGCCCAATCCCGGGCCTAAAAAAATTAGGGCTGAAGACCCCAGTCTTCAGCCCTAATAAATTTCCGGTCAACTCAGTCTTAAAAGTTGTAGGTGGCGGAAACTATGGGAGTATATTTGCGAGCGCCGTATTTGCCCACCAGGTCAAAGGAGACGCCGGTGGAAAGGGCCCATTTTTCCGTGGCGAAAAATTCGATCCCCGGCAGAACTCCCAACAGGGTGGTGGGGGATTGGAAGCCCAGGGATTGGGGAGGATTGATATTTTCCCAGGTCCAGTTGCTGTACATTTCCAGCAGGAGGGTAAAACGCTTGCTCAGGGGATATTCCGCCGACAGGTTGAAGATTATGTTTTCATGATTGCGGACGGCTTGCGGCGTATCAGCAGCCCGGAGGGGGTAGATATTGATCGGGCTGTTCAACCAAATATTACTGTATAACAGGAAAGGTTTCACCCATTTGTACAGGTTGAGGCCGGTGATGAAGTTGACCGAGCCGGTACCGATGGCATCCTGGCCGAGGAACCTCGGGTTGAGATGGTTGGCGTGGCCGGTGGGGACCCCAATCCCCCCCACCGCGGTCATGGCGGGGCAAATCTCGCCCTCCGGGTGGAAGTTGTATTTGATCACCGCGGTGATATCCCCAATGCCGCCGTAACTGGCGGAACGCTCGCCATTGGGCCCGGCATGGCCCGGACTGACACTGTTGTTCCAGTCCAGGACGTAGGGCACGACGATATAGGTTTCTACATTCTTGGTGGGCCCGTAGGTGAATTTCACCGGCATAAAAAAGGTGTATTGGTTGGCATGGAGGGTGGTATAACGCCAGTTGGGGGAGAAAGCACTCTGGTAAAAGGACAAAGCCCCGAGAACCTGCATGCTGAAATGGTGTTCTTCAATGGGCAGGCAAGAATCGCTGATGATGGGGCCGCAAGTTTGGGGCGCCTCTTCTTTCTTTTCTTCAGCCGCCGTTGGCTTTTCCAGCAAGGGGCCGCCCACCCCCTGGGCCGCGGCCGGTAAGGCCAGAGTCCCATGAAAGGCCAAAACCATGGCCAGGATAAGCCAAAGCGTTTTGCGTACCATTAATTCTCTCACAGTTTCCCCCCCCTACTAAAAATGGTTGATCTCAAGACTTTAAAAAAAAGAGCCACCTCCGCCCCCCCCTCTGGGTCAGGCCTCCGCGGCTCGTTAGGTCAGATTCGATTTGCCTGAGCAAAGGGGGCTGCGCTCCCTTCTGTTTGAGAGGCATAATAAATTATAGTATTTGCCTTTGTCAACCACTTCCCAATAGCCGGAGGGTATCGGTTGGAGGTATTAGTGGGATCGGCACAAAACAGAATGGAGCTTTTTTATCCCCATGGGAGTAATAGTGCTATTAGAGAATGAAACCATTGATTCTTACCGATGAGAAGTCCTGAAGTGGTTTGGCAAAGCTGAAAGTTCAGTTTCCAGCGGTGAAGATATGTAGTAGGCGATTGTGAGAATCGCACAGCGCATTCTCATAATCGTCATCATGAACTAAGCCTGGGTTAGGAGAGGTAGGTTGATTTTTTGCTATGGGGATTCAATAAATGGTGTTTGGGGCTG
>JAPLJC010000116.1 GCA_026388765.1 Deltaproteobacteria bacterium | reverse complement strand
CCAACAAGATCGGCAAATTCGAACTGGCCCAGCACGGCACCCTGTTTTTCGACGAAATCAGCAACATCGGCCTGGAGGTTCAGGCCAAGCTGCTCAGGGCCGTGGAGGAGCGGAAAATCTCCAAGGTGGGCAGCCACCGGGTCATCACCGTGGACGTGCGCCTCATTGCGGCTACCAACAAGGACCTGGCCAGGGCCATCAAAGACGGCACCTTCCGGGAGGACCTCTTTTACCGCCTCAACGTCGTCCTGATCCAGATGCCCCCCTTGCGGGAGCGCAAAAGTGACATTCCCCTGCTGGTGCACCACTTTCTGGAGAAGTACAACCCTCGCCTGCGCAAGAATATCCTGGGCGTTACTCCGGAGGCCCTCAATATGCTGGTGCGCCACGACTGGCCCGGCAACGTCCGGGAGCTGGAAAACACCGTGGAGCGGCTGGTGGTGCTGAGCACCGGGCCATATCTGACGCCCGCCGACCTCTCCTTCGCCGGGACTATTCTTTCCCCCGCCGCGGCGGAATCCCAGGCCGTCTCCCTGAAGGACCTGGAACGGGACCATATCATCCTCACCCTGCAACGCTGCGGCGGCCACAAGAGCGAAACCGCCGAGGCCTTAGGGATCGACCGCAAGACCCTGCGGGAGAAGCTGAAGCGGTATAATATTGAGTGAGGCGAGTTGCCAGTAGCCAGTAAAAAGCAAACATAACGCGATGTAGGGTGCGTTCCACGCACCACCAGCGACATTTACCCCTCGTTCGCAAGTTATACATGGGAACGCTATATTGGTCAGAGCTGTGGGGCTTTTCCCTCTCGTTCCCAAGTTGCACTTGGGAACGACATATTGGTCAAAGCTGAGCTTTGACACCTTATCATCATTATGCGCAGCCGATATAAGATCGCCGAATTAGAATCCCCTCATTTCATTACCTGCACCATTGTGGGCTGGCTGCCCGTCTTCACCCGGCAAAGGTATCTGGACATTATCACTGCTTCTCTCACCTTCTGCCGACAACAAAAGGGGCTGCGCCTCCATGCCTATGTCATTCTCGACAATCATCTTCACCTGGTGGTCTCCTCTGATAATTTGTCCCAGGTGATTCGTGACTTTAAAAGACATACTGCCAAAGAAATTCAGGCGGTCGCCCGGCAAGACGACAAGCTCTGGCTACTCAAGCAGTTTGAATTCTTCAAAGGTGGGCATAAAGGAGAGAGTCAGCATCAGGTCTGGCAGGAGGGCTTCCACCCCCAGGCTATTACTACCGAAGATATGCTAAGACAGAAGCTGGATTATATTCACTATAATCCTGTGAGGAGCGGATTGGTGGATCGACCCGAAGACTGGCGCCATTCCAGCGCCCGCAATTACTTAGACCAGACTGGTGTGTTGGAGATTGATTTGGTTGAATTATGAAGCAAAGCGCAGCTTTGCAAATCAATGGGTTCCCAAGTGCAACTTGGGAACCAGAATAAACCAGAATAAGTTGCAACCGCAACCATCTTTGATCCTGGAGGCCGTTATGCAGCACCGACGTCTGCTTTTGCTGGGGCTGAGTTTGATTATCTTAATGGGACTGTTCTATGCCAATACTGAGACGGGAGCCCAAGTAATTAAGGGACCCTTGGGCGAATATACCTGGGGCTACTTTGGCGGCAGCCGGGAGAGTCAAGGGATGAGCCGCGAGGATGTCATCGTCCGCGAGGGTTCCTGCCCCACCGGTGGCTGCGTCCTCAAGCTGGACCAGGTCGAGGTTCGCCCCTCCCGGGCCCACAAAGGGGACACCCTGAACCTGACCACCGTCTATACCATCCTCACTCCGGAGCAGGTGGCCCTCCCGGTGACCATCACCCGGGTGATCCTTTTTCAGGGGAAGGTCCTGGGGCAGACCAAGAGCATGGATAGCGGCCGGCTCAACGGCTCCTGGACTCAAGGGATCGATTTCACCTTGCCGGCCGACGCCCGGCCCGGCGTCTATACCTTACGGACCAAAGTGAGCACCGGCTATAACGCGGCGCAGAAAGATGTGACCTTCGAGGTCTATTAACCAACGAATTGGCCAACAGCAAATCTGTATTCGGTCACAGTTCCTGGGTAGAGGTTCTTTTCTCATAGAAGACTCTCCTGTTTCCAAGAAAAGTAATCCGAATTTCTTCCGGCTGACGAGACTGCAAGGCGCCGTCCTGGTCTATGGGGCTGGGACGCTGATTGCCCAGGTGCTGATCCTGCGGGAGTTGCTGGTCCTGGCCCAGGGGCAGGAGCTGAAGCTGGCCCTCGGGCTGTGGGGCTGGCTGCTGTGGACCGGAGTGGGCGCCTTACTGGGCGGGCGCCGGGGGCGACCGGAATTTTCGGGCGCCCTCCTGGGGGGGCTGCTGACCCTCATGGGGCTGCTCTTGCCCGCCACCGTCCTGGCGATTCGGGTCGTTCCTTCCTGGGCGGGTCTTGCCGGAGGCCAGTCCCTGCCCCTGGGAACGGGCCTGGTCCTGTTCTTATCCCTGTTGGCCCCTTTCTGCCTGATCTCCGGCTATTTCTTCCCCTGCGCCTGTCAAACCCTGGCAAATTCCGGTCCCGGCGGGACGGGCCGGGTTTACAGCCTGGAGACCCTGGGCGCGGCCCTCGGGGTCATACTGCTGCAACTTTTTCTGCTGGGCCGCTACGGCGGCCTGGCCCTGAGCCTGGCCACCGGTCTGCTCCTGGCCTTGAGCCCCTGGGTTCTGGATCGTCATCAGGGCTTAAAGCGGCGCGGCGTCCAACTAACCGTGGCGTTGCTGCTGGTATCAGGTCTTTATTGGGTGACGCCGCTGGAGCAGTTCGCCCGCAGCCGGCAGTGGCCCGGCCGGCAGGTGATAGCTACGGCCGACAGTCCCTACGGCTTCCTGAGCGTCAGCCGGGAAGACGGCCAGGTGAGTTTTTTCGCCAATAATTTGTGGCAGTTCACTTACCCCGACCCCTTCACGGCCGAACACCGGGTGCAATTGGGCTTGCTGGCTCATCCCGATCCCCGCCGGGTGCTGCTTCTGGGAGGCGGGGTCGGCCTGGTGCCGGAGATTCTCAAGACCGGCAGCGTCTCCCGGCTGGACTACGTGGAATTGGACCCCCGCCTGGTGGACCTGGCCCAGGGCCTGCTTCCCGGCGCCGGGGCCTGGCTCCGGGACCCCCGGGTGCGTCTGAGCCTCCGGGACGCCCGGCACTTCGTGGCGGGCAGCCCGGAACGCTATGACGTGATCCTCATGGCCCTGCCGGAGCCCCGCAGCGCCCAACTGAACCGCTTCTATACCCGTGAGTTTTTCCGCCTGGTGTCCGGGAAACTGGCCCCGGGAGGGGTCTTCAACTTTTCCCTGGCGGGTTCGGAAACCAGCCTGCACCCCTGGCGGGCCGCGTATCTGGCCCTGGTTTACCACACTCTGGGTCAGGTTTTCCCGGAGGTGCTGGCCTTGCCGGGAGAGCGGGTGCAATTCTTCGGCGCGACTGCCTCAGGGGTTCTGGCGGCGGACCCGGAGTTGCTGGTGGCCCGGCTTAAGAATCGGCGGTTGCCTTTGCGGTATGTCCGGGAATATTACCTGCGGGATGACCTGGCGCCCGCCAAAGTTGCCTACCTGAGGCAGGTCCTGGACCGGCAGCCTGCGGAGCTCAACACCGACCTGACTCCACGGTGCTATTTCTATGATCTGGCGCTGGGGGGCATCCAGGAGGACCTGCCCATCGGCCGGGTCTTGCTGGCCCTGAAGCACCTGCCGGCTTACCTTCTCTGGGCGGCGCTGGGGCTGGCCACCCTGATCCTAACGGCGGCTCTCCGGGGCCGCCCGGGGCCGCTGTGCCTCTATCAGGTAACCGTGATGGGCCTGGGGACCATGGCCTTGGAGATCCTGGTGCTGATCCTCTACCAGATCCACCTGGGTTCCCTGTACCGGCAGTTGGGCCTGCTCATCGCCGTCTTCATGGCGGGCATGGGGGGCGGGGCGGTGGTGGGCGGGTTCTTGGTCGGAGGCGGGGAGGACCGGCGGGACCGGGGACAGGCCCTAAGGCGCTGGCTGGCGGGCCTGCAAATCATGCTGGGCCTCGTGGCCCTATCCCTGGCCCTGTTTCTGACCCGGAGTCCCTTTGCCGCCTTACCGGTGCCGGAGTACCTGATCCAGGGGGGCTTCGCCCTGATCCTGGCCGTGGCTGGCTTCGGAGGCGGCGGCATCTTTGCCCTCAGTGCCGGGCTCTGGTTCCGGGAGCGGGGCGAGTCCGGCGCCAAAGGCGGACTGCTCTATGCCGTCGACCTCCTGGGTTCCACCCTGGGCACCCTGGGATTCAGCTTCTTTATTGTACCGGTTTGGGGGATCTGGCCGGCCCTGATCCTGGTGGCGGCGATCCACGGCGGGGCCGCCTTGATGCTTCTGACCCGAAGGTCGGCTAATTGACGGCGCGATTCATTATGACTGCGCCCGTCCTCTGGCCGGGCCAGTCCGCCCCGGTCGGCCAATCCTATCAATTCGATCATCCCAATTGAGCGCTGCTACCTATCCCTGAATGGGCACCTTTACCGATGGTCTTCCGGGACAAATTTCTTAATTTTCAGCTAAATGCGACTTGCCGCGCCCGGGCTTTTGGGGGTCGTAAAATTAGGGAAATTACCATGAAAAATCAGGATTTTTCCTATTGGCTAATTAAAGCAAAGGTTTAATTTAATGACAAAGAACCTTTGGTGGGGCGCCTTTTATCGAGAAAACGGGTTGATTGTTTGCTTGGGGAGGAGATCATGTCCATCCTGTTGGCAGGGACCTTTATGCTGGGACTCTTCTTGGGTGTGCTGATAATCTGCTTGTTAACTAGCGGAAACGAAAACGAAGAGACCAAGGAATTGTTGGGAGTGGATCGAAAATTACCCCTGGATGCCTATAGTTATCCTGATAGTTATCCTGACACCCTGCCTTGGGGGTCTGAGAGAAATTAATCAAGCCCAGCCAAGCGCTCGCTTGGTCCATAACTCCGGAACCTTGACCGCCTCCGGCCAAGGCGCTTCCTTAATCCGCCTTCTGAGCATCAAACCACCGCTGATCCCTGCATCTGGTCTAACAACTGGAGCAACTCCAGGTGATCCTGGAGATGATAAAGGGACCTGAGCCTGGGGTTTTTATAGGCCACCAGGGGAATCCCGGCTTTTTCGGCCACCAGCCGGTCCACTTCGGAGTCGCCGAGGTACAGGGCCTCATCCGGCCTGACCCGGAAATGCTGGAGGATTTTTTGGAGGCACTCGGGGTGTGGTTTGGGCCGGCTGACATCGTAGCAGCTCACCGTCAGATCGAAAAGGCCGGCCAGGCCCAGGGTCTGGAGGACCAGCGGCAGGCTTCGGCCCCGGTTGGTGGCGATGGCGGTGCGGTAGCCGGGGCGCAGCTGCGTCAGGACTTCCCGGACATGGGGCTCCAGGCGGATCAGGGCGAGGAACGGGGCGTTATCTAGGCGGCGCTGATAGTCCTGAGCCTGCGTCAGCCAGGGGGTGCCGCGGAAGAGAAAGTCCACGGCTTCCTGGGCGGTGGCGGCGTGGACCACATCCAGTTGCTCCGGAGTCAGGGGCCGCAGGCCGAAGTGGGTTAGAATGTGGTTATAGAAGGCCTCGTTGGAGCGCCGGGAATCGATGAGGACCCCGTCGCAGTCGTAGATGATGACGGAGGGTTTGTTATTTTCCGTTTTCGGTTTTTGTATTGATGATCCCATCAGCTATTTCCCACCAGTCGATGTTTTCATTTTATCAGAACCGGGCGGAGAGGTTAAAAGATGGCGGCGCCACCCGTAGGGGCGGTTCTCGAACCGCCCCTATTCCCCCTCACCCCAGCCCTCTCCCCCATTGGGGGAGAGGGAGTTTAAAAATTCTTCGAGGCAGTCAATTCGAATAGTCAAACCCGGCCGAAAAAATCCAGCTGGTGCGCCAGGTAGATTAATTCTCGCCGCTGCACCTGGACCTGGCGTTGGGCCACCCAGGCCCGGAAATCGGCCTCGGGCAGTTCGGGGTGGCCCGTTAGAGCCTGCTGGATGGTATGGATGATGAAATGGAGAAAGTAAGCCTCATCCCCGGGATAGCCGTCCGCACCGGGGAAGACCAGCCAGTCGGAGCTGCCCGCCGCCAGCAAAGTAGCTCCCGCGGCGTTCAGGTGTGCGAAAAGGCGGCGGCCGGTGCGGCTGCTGCCGGCAGGCCGGCCGTCGACCCGGCGTTCGTCCATGCTGCGGTGGTACAGAGTTTCAATGAGCCGGTCCAGATCGGGATCGATGCTGGGCTCAAAAACGGTGGCGCCATCGAAGTTGAGGGTAAAATAGAAGAAGCCGCCTTCGGCCAGCAAGGCCAGCAGCCCGGGCAGGGTGGCCTCCAGGTCCACCAGGTCCAGGAAGGCGTGGGCAACGATGAGGTCCCAGGCGGCCCGGCCTTGCTCCCGGGCCAGGAAGTCGAAAAGATCCATAGCCTCAAATTCCGCCGCCACGGACAGGTCGGCTCCTCGAGACGCGGCATAGCGCCGGAAGCGAGCCCGGGCCTCGGCAATATTGTCGGGATGAAAATCGATGCCGGTATAGGCGGCCTCAGGCAGCAGCTGCCAGTCGAGCAGGCGTTCCAGCATAGTGCCGATACCGCAGCCGACCTCCAGCACCCGCAAGGGCGGCGTCTTCCGGGTCTCCAGGAGATGCCGGGCCAGGGTTTCCCGGACATGCCGGTTCAGGGAGCGGTCGTCCAGGTTTTTTTTGGCGGCCAGATAGCGAATGAAGCTGAATTCTTCGGGTATGTCGGTCATCTGTTCCAACCGCGCCTCTTCGACAAGACCTCATAAAGCACCGCGACCGCCAGGGCTCCCCAGATCAGCAGCGCCAGCCAGGCCTTGCCGATGCCAAGGGCGGCAATTTCTCCACTCATCTTGAGCAGCAAAGGCGCATAGGGGACTATACTCAGGCCCACCAGCAGGGAGGTAAAAAACATTACCACGGCTATATCGATTAACTTCAGGCTGGAGAAGATATAGTAACCAGTTATTATTAGCAATATCAAATATATGCCCGTAACGATGACGGTATGCCCCAGAAGTACTCCCGTCAGGTCCAGCCATTTATGGGGATTCGTCAGGCCAACTATCAGCTTTAAAAGAATTATCCCGGCAAAAATGCCCGCCAAAATTCTCTTTGTTAACATATTTACTTCTCCTTTTGGGCAGTTAGGCTTGCCAACGGCTGGATAAAAATCCGTCCAAAAACTCTCGCACCTTGGCGGCGCTGCCCTCCCAGGTGGGGTGGGAAGCGGACTGGGCCAGGGCGGCCAGGCTCAGATGCACCAGCAGGTCCCGGTTTTGCAGTAGGGACGCAAGGCCGCGGGCCAGGGCGGTAGTGTCGCCCGGGGGCACCAGAAAGCCGGTCACCCCATGGCTGACTAGCTCCCTGGGGCCGCCGGCGTCTCCGGCAATGACCGGCAGGCCGAAACGCATCGCCTCCAGATAGACGATGCCGAAGCCCTCATAAGAGGAAGGCACCGCCAGCAGGTGGCTCTGCCGCAAACGGGCCGCCAATTCGGGAGGGGAGAGGGTCCCCAGCAGGGTCACCCGGCCGGTCAGGCCCAGGGCGGCGATCTGGCAGCGGATGGCCCGGGCGTAAGAGAGATCCAAATCCGAACCGCCGACCACGGTCAGGAGCCAGTCCTGAGGCGGCAGTGACGCCAGGGCGCTGAGCATGGTATGCAGTCCCTTTCGGGGGATCAGGTTGCCCACGAAGATGAGGCGGCACGGTCCCGGGGCTGCGGCCCGGTTTAGCACTTCTTCCCGGGAGACGCCGCCGGGCACGTTATCCCCCCCGGGTGGGGCCACCACCGCCGGCCGGCCCGCCCCCGCCAAACCCTCCACCTCGCCCCGGGTGGTGTGGCTGTTGAAGATGAAGCCGTTTACGGAAGTCAGGTATTGCCGCTCCACCTGGCGATACAGGCGGTTCTGCCAGGCGGGCCGGGCTTCACAGCAGCGCAGATGGTGGACGATGGCCACCAGGGGATAGGAGACCCGGCGGCGCAACCAATGATTGAGGCGGAATAACGAGGGATGCACCAACTCGTCCTGGAGCAGCAGATCGAAGGAGGCCCGGCGCAGACGTCGGGAAAGGGCAGGGGAGAGGTTGTCCAGGAGGCCGCGGCCGTAAGGGCGCCAGGGCACGGAGATGATCTCCACCTCATCCCCCCGGCGGCGCAGATGCTGGACCAGCTTGCGGTCATAGAGGTAGCCGCCGGAGACGGTCTCCAGGCTGCCGTAAACCACCAGGCCCAAATGCAATTACCGTTCCTCGCGGTAGGCGGTCCAGGCGATGTCGTCCTCCCAAACCCTGGCGGTGAGGGCGTGGAGAGGGTCCTTGATGCGGCTTAAGAGCTCCTGCCCCAGCAGGCGGGCGAAATGCTCGATGCTCGGGTTGAGTCCGGCGAACTCCGGGAGCTCGTTCAGGATCTGCTCCCGGTAATAGGCCAGCAGATCATCCAGGTGGGCTTCTAGGGCCACGATATCCACCAGGTAGCCGTATTGATTGAGAACCTTGCCCTCCACCTGCACCTCCACCCGGTAATGATGGGAGTGGAGTTGATTCTCCTTGCCCCAATCACCGCCCACCAGGAAATGCCGGGCTACGAAGGAGCGCTTAACGGCCAGGGTGTATAAAAGGTGCATGATTTGCTCCTAGAAAATAGTTTTCAGTTTTCAGCCAGAGCCAGGGCGACCCAGCGGGTCGCCCCTACGGAAAACAGAAAACAGAAAACCGTCTTTTCAATACTCCAATATCACCTGAATCGCCTCCCCGGGGTTCTGGTCGATCAACTCGTAGGCCTGAGCGGCCTGGGCGACGGGAAAGCGATGGGTAATGAACCGGGCCGGTTTGATCTCTTCAAGCATCTGCCAGGTGATATGATAACGCCGGGATTTGTTCCAGCGGCCGGAGAGTTCCGGGGGGATGCTGCTCACCTGGCTGCCGATGAGCCGCACCCGGCTGCGGTGAAAGCGGCCCCCCAGGTTCAGGTCGCTCCTTTTGCAGCCATACCAGGAGCCGATGACCACCCGGCCGCTGAAGCCGGTGACGGCGATGGCCTGATTCAGGGCCTCGGGGTTGCCGGAAATCTCATAGGTCAGGTCGGCCCCCGGGTAAGGACCGGCCCCCTGCAGGTGGCTCAGCAGACGTTCCTGCGCCTCCGGGGCGTCGGGGTCCAGGCTGAGGTGAGCTCCCAGGTCCTCCGACAGCAAACGCCGCTTGGGATAGAGGTCCAGGGTCACCAGGGAGCTTAAGGGCCAGCGGGACAACAGGGCGGTGAGGAGCAAGCCCACGATGCCCTGGCCGAAAATGGCCACCTGTTCCCCCATCAAGGGCTGGCCGTCCAGCAAAAAAGTCACGGCGGTTTCCATGTTGGGGAAGAAGACCGCGTCCTCGGGGGCGAGATCGAGGGGCAGCATTTGCAGTTCATCGGGGGTGGCCAGGAAGTGGCTCTCATGGGGATGAAAGGCAAAGACCAGCCGGCCCTGCCAATCCGGGTCCACTCCGGGTCCCAGGGAGATCACCTGGCCCACCACGGCATAACCATACTTCAAAGGGAAGGAGAAGTCGCCGGCCAGGGCGGCGATGGTATCGTCCCGGGCCATATCCTCGGGGGCCTGGCCCCGGTAGATGAGGAGTTCGGTGCCGGGACTGATGGCCGAGATGGCGGTTTTGACCAGCACCTGGCCGAAAGAGGGGGCGGCGATGGTCTCGCGGCGCCAGGCCACCTGCCGGGGGGCCGTGAAATGCAGGGCTCGCCGTTGCATTTAGGCCTCCCAGTCAGGTTCGCCCATGAGGACGAGATCTTCCCCGAGACGTTGATAGATGAGGTTGCTCAGACGAGGAAAACGCCGGAGCTTGGAGTAGCCCAGGTTATCCACCACTCTCAGCCCCCCCACCAGCAGCGGAGCGATGGTCAGGATGACCTGATCCACCAGGCGGGAGGCCAGAAAGCTGGTGATAATCTGGGCGCCGCCCTCAACCATGAGGCTGTTGAGGCCCATTTCCGCCAGGCGTTCCAGGAGGGCGGCCAGATCCACCAGTCCGTTGCTGGCCGGCAGGCGGATTACCCGGGCCCCGGTGGCTTCCAGCGCTTCCTGGCGCTCGCGGTCGGCCCCTTCGTTGGTGACGATCCAGGGGGAACGGCCGTTGCGCAAGAGGTTGGCGTAGGGCGGAAAACGGAGCCGGCTGTCCACGATCACCGGCTGGGGACTGTGGCCCGAGACCAGGCGGACGTTGAGCCTCGGGTTGTCGGCCAGGACCGTGCCGATGCCCACCAAAATGGCCTCGTGAGACGACCTGAGGCCATGGGTCAGGATCATGGACTGGGTGCCGCTCAGGGTCAGGGGCCGGCCGGGGCGGTCGGCGATGCTGCCGTCCAGGCTCTGGGCGTAGCTCAAGGTGACCAAGGGCCGGCCGGTGCGGCGGCGGTGCTCCGGGGCAGTCTCCAGTCTGGCCCGGACCCGTTCCATGATCCGGTTCCTCCGGGGTGAAGCCTTCCTGAGCACCGTCTCTTTATCTTTTATAGACATGCTCAATTCTCACTCTGCAAGGGGTATCCTATTCTCAAGGGAGCAAGCCCTTCAGCAAGGCGCACCAATGGCGCCAAGCCACCATGGGCGTAATAGTAAAATGAGGCTGGAAGGAGCCTTTGTCAAGTTTTACCAGGGAGAATGGCAGGTAGGAGAGGGTGATGCTTCACATCAGCACAAGGTCTGGCGGTTAGAGACGGCGCCCCACCAAATGGTTTTCCTGGTGGGGCGGGCCTCCGGGCCCGCCAGGTGGCATTTTATCTCGTTCCCAAGCTCCTGCCCGGGAGCGAAAGGAACCTATGGAGCAGGCGCCCTCGCCTGTTCGGGAACAGCCGAGGGCGGCTGTTCTCCATAAAATCAGACGGCCGGGTCTCTGGATGGCACAGTTTCCTCACAAGCACAGGCGAGACGCCTGCGCTACCAAAAAATAGGGGCGGACGCCTTGGTCCGCCCTCACTGCTCTCCTTAGAAACCGCTTTTCTAACCGAAAACTGAAAACTGAACACCGAAAACCGGTTTTAGACCCGCTCCAGGGCGTTAAAGAAGAAGGCGATCTCAATCTGGGCGTTTTCGGGGGAATCGGAGCCGTGGACGAGGTTGGCCTCGATTTCTTTGGCGAAGTCGGCCCGGATGGTGCCGGCCGCGGCCTGGCGGTAGTCGGTGGCCCCCATGAGGTCCCGGTTCACCTGGATGGCGTTGTCGCCTTCCAGGATTATCGCCACGATGGGGCCGGAACTCATGAAGCTGGTGAGGCTGTCGTAAAAGGGCCGCTCCTGATGGACCAAATAGAATTTCAGGGCCTGGGCCTTGGTGAGATGCAGCATCTTCAGGGCCCGGATCTTGAGGCCGGCCTTCTCGAAGCGGCCGATTATCTCGCCGATGAGGCCGCGGGCCACGCCATCGGGTTTGATCATGGATAGGGTCTGTTCAATGGACATTATTATCAATTCTCCTATTTAAGTTTCTTTTTCATCTCATATACATAGGCAATTTCGGAATCTTTGCCTCGTCTTCTATCATTGATATCTAATGCTGCTTTTGTAATGCTAATAGCTACTTGTCCGGCCAACAAGCCCAGACCACCAATTGCCGCTATAAATTTATCCCAACCAAAGGCAAAACTACCCATTGCTACCGAAGAAGCTGCAATAAATTTTGGGTCGATAATTCTTGAAAGACAACCTGTGACAGCTTCAATGCCGTGCTTTTTCAAGGCCCATTCATAATCTTCTAACTTGATGGCAATTCTATCAGCGATAAAATTCGCCGGTCTGCCAACCATTTCAGTATCTAACCAATGAATCATGCGCCTATATTTTTTTCTAGCATTGAGATCTTTTCGAAACTCCATAACTTGTGACCATTCAAGCTTATCTTCATCAACAATTCCTATATTTTTGATCGCGGCAAATATTATTTCTTTATTGCCAGGTTGGTATTCTTCTTTGAGTGAATCAATTGACTCATAAATTGGTATTACATTAAATTTATGATGTTCGTATAATGCTTCTGAAATTTTTCGGCATAGTGGTTTACGCTTAAATATCTGTTTTAGAATTGGATTCTCAGTTTTAATAATTAACCGGGCTAACCGATCATCTGTTCGATCTTTGCTAGCGACATGCAATGCGTCTATCCATATTTCTTCCTCAGTTGCCCCATAGATGGAAATTTCTTTCGGAGCATCAGGAAAAAAAGCTCTTGATTCCCATATTCTGTCGTAGAAAAGAGCCGCAGTTTTCGGAGTTAAAGAAACAGCTATGCTTTCATCAGTTAATGGAAAATTGGGCTGATTAAAGCGATTATTAATGATAATCGCAAGATTTGAGGTTGCTTTTTTTAAATCATCAACAGGGAAGGTATCATCTTCTTCATTACGCAATTTAATGAGAAATTCTGCTATTTCTTCAAAGAATTTTCTATCTAAACTCATTCGTTTATCCTCCCATCATTGAACGAGTTAGCTTCTTTCTTCCCTCCTTTCAACAAACCCATAATGATCGAATTGCAGGGTGAAGGTGCCCCGGCCCTGGGTCAGGGAGCGGAGGCTCGTGGCATAGCCGAACATCTCGGCCAACGGCGCGGTGCCGGTGATGAGGCGCACCGGGCCCTTGGCCAGGAGTTGCTCCACCTTGCCCTTGCGGGAGGCGAAATCGCCCATGACCTCGCCGGTGAATTCCTCCGGGGCGATGATCTCCACCTTCATGATGGGCTCCAGCAGTTGGGGCTGGGCCTGGCTAAAGGCCTGTTTTAGGGCGGTCATGGCGGCGATGCGGAAGGCCATCTCCGAGGAGACTCCTTCTTTGGCGGTGGCCGCGGTCAGGGCTACTGCCAGGTCCACCGCGGGGTGTCCGTAGACCACGCCGCCTTCCAGGGCTTCTTGCACGGCCTGGCGGATGATGGGCACGAAGTTCTGGGCCGGGTGCTCTTCGGGCAGCAGCGACCTGAAGGAGTTGCCGGAGCCCCGGGGCCGGGGGGAGAGGCTCAGGCGCACTTCGGCGAAATGATGCTTGCCGGCCAGTTCCCGGTCGAAGGTCCCGGTTTCCTCGGCCGCCGCGGCAATGGTCTCCCGGTAGACTACCTGGGGGCGGCCGGCCCGCAGGTGGGCGTGGAATTCCCGCTCCAGGCGATGCTGGATCACCTCCAGGTGCAGCTCTCCCATGCCGGAGAGCAGGGTCTGGCCGGTGTCTTCGTCGGTGGTGATCGAGAGGCTCGGGTCTTCTTCGGAGACCCGGGCCAGGGCCGGGCCCAACTTCTCCTGGTCGTCCCGGGTCAGCGGTTCGATGGCCAGGGAGATCACCGTCACATAGGAGGAGATGGGCTCCAGGACAATGGGCTTATCCCGGCTGCACAGGGTGTCCCCGGTGGTCGTGGTCTTCAGTCCCAGCAGGGCCACGATGCTGCCGGCGTGGGCCTCTTCCAAGGGCTCCCGTTTGTTGGCGTGCATCCTGAGGATGCGGGCTACTTTTTCCGAAACGCCTTTGAGGGGATTGTAGACCTCCTGGCCCGATTTCAGGGTCCCGGAGTAAAGCCGCACATAGGTGAGGCGCTGGCTCTGATCCACCATGATCTTAAAGGCCAGGGCGGCCAAAGGCCCGTCATCCCGGGCCGGCCGGGCCTCCTCAGCGCCGGTTTTCGGGTGTTGGCCGACGATGGCCGGCACTTCCGTGGGGTTGGGCAGGAAACTATTGATGCCGTCCAAGAGGGGCTGGACCCCCTTGTTGCGCAGGGCGGAGCCGCAGTAGGTGGGCACGCCCTTGAGGGCCACGGTGGCCCGGTGCAGACCGGCCTTGAGTTCCTCCGACGACAGAGGGCGTTCAGCCAGATAGACCTCCATCACTTCATCGTCCACCTCCGCCAACGCTTCCACTAGGTCTTCCCGGGCCTTGGCGGCCGCGGCTTGCAAATCCGGGGGAATCTCGACTTCGTCAAAGACCAGGCCCAGGGTCTCTTCCCGCCACTTCAGGGCCTTCATGGTCAACAGGTCGATGATCCCCTGGAAGCGGTCTTCTTCGCCCCAGGGAATGGTGAGCACCAGGGGATGGGCTCACAACTTCTCCCGCATGGAAGCCACCGCGGCCCAGAAGTCGGCGCCCTGGCGGTCCATCTTGTTGATGAAGGCCAGTTTGGGCACCCGGTATTTGTCGGCCTGGTGCCAGACGGTCTCCGACTGGGGCTCCACCCCGCTCACCGCGTCGAAGACGCCGATGGCGCCGTCCAGCACCCGGAGCGAGCGTTCCACCTCGATGGTGAAGTCCACGTGCCCCGGGGTGTCGATGATATTTATGACGCAGCCCGTCCACTGGCAGGTGGTCACCGCCGCGGTGATGGTGATGCCCCGCTCCTGCTCCTCGGGCATCCAGTCCATGACCGCGGCGCCGTTGTGCACCTCGCCCATCTTGTGGGTGCGGCCGGAGTAATAAAGGATGCGCTCCGTCAGGGTAGTCTTCCCCGCGTCGATGTGGGCGATGATGCCGAGATTGCGGATGGCCCTGAGCCTGGGCGTAGTCACGAAGTTTTCTCCGAAAAAATAAGGACCATCGACTTTTTTAAACGAATTTGCCGCCACTTTCAACCTTTAATATTAAAATAGCCCTCAGCTATCAGCCCTCAGCCATCAGCTAAGGTCCAATCAATCTTGAGGAGGAGGCTTGACGGAGGTTTCTGAAATGCTTTGGACTTGCGGAATATGGCAGGATGCTTATATATTCACCAACCTAAACAAAAACTAAAAACTAAAAACTAAAAACTCGGAACTCGGAACTCGGAACTCGAAACTCATATGTCCTGTAATCCCCCTTCCTTCCGCTTCTGCCCCTGCTGCGGCGGGGAACTGGCGAGCCGCCCCCGGGGTGGCCGGGACCGCCTGGTCTGCCGGGAATGCGCCAAGACGCTTTACGTCAACCCCGCGGTGGGGGTGGCGGTGGTGGTGCGCCGCGGGGCGGAGATTCTCTGGGGCCGCCGGAAAGGCGGACCCTACCGGCAGGCCTGGTGTATCCCTTGTGGCTATGTGGAATGGGGCGAAGAGGTGCGAGCGGCCGCGGCCCGGGAGTTCCGGGAGGAGACTGGCCTGGTGGTGGAGGTGGGGGAGGTGCTGGCGGTGCACGCCAATTTTCATGATCCGGAGCGCCTCACCGTGGGGATCTGGTTCGCCGGGCAGGTTACGGGGGGTGCGCTCCGGGCCGGCGACGACCTGGCGCAAGTGGGATTCTTCCCCCTGGCAGAGCCGCCCCAACCCCTGGCCTTTCCCACCGACGCCGTGGTGCTGGCGGAGTTGAAGGCGGGAAAGGTGGATTTAATTCCCGATTCCGTTCTCTAATTCCTTAATTGATGCCAAATAAGGTATTTTTTGTAGGGGCGGACCTATGTGTCCGCCCGATTTAGGGCGCACACGCAGGTGCGCCCCTACTCCGTCGGAAACAGCTCCACCGCCTCCAGGCCGGCCGGGTCCCGCAGGGACACCATGGCCACGCGGGAGTCAATGAAGTCCAGGACCGCGAAACTGAAGGCGGGGTGGCGCCCCTCTTCCAGGGTAAAGGCCCCGGGGACGATGAGGTAGACGGTGTCCGGCTCTAGGCGCAGGCAGGCCTGGCGCGGCTTGAACTCCTGGGGTCGCAGGGCGTCGTTGATATAGAGCAGGCGGCTGAAAGGCGGGGCAAACCGGGTGACGCAGGGCACATGGGTGTGTCCGTGGCAGGCCAGCAAGGGCGGGCGGCAGGTGGGAGCGCGGTGTGCGTAAGACCGGATGCGCTCATTGTAGTGGGTCCAGATCAGGGCCCGGGTATGGGCCAGAAAGATCCGGCCCTCCAGCTCCAGGGCCACCCCGCAGGCATTGGCCTCGGGAAGCTGCGGACCGAAGACGTCGTAGACCCAATAGAGCCGGTTTTCCGGGTCGAGCGTCAGCCAGGCCTTAAACGGTTCGGGCTGGCAGTCTCCCAGGCAGGCCAGGTGGCGCAGGCCCCGCTGGTGGAAAAAGCTGAGCAAGGCGGGAAGACCGGCCCGGTAGGCGTGGGTGTCGGCCACCAGGGCCAGTCTGTCCATCACTGCAGCCAGTTCTTGAGAAGGTTAGAGGTTACCTGATGGGCCCGGCACTGCAAGCATGGCCGGCAGTACCCTTGATCTCCTGCACCAGCTTGGCCAGGTACTTCAGGGCCTCCTCCTTGTCCTTGTCGATGACGATGGCCTCTATCTGCTGCTGCTCCTGATCCGAAAAGACGATCTGTTTGTCTGCCATGTTACACCTCATCTGCCGGCTGAATCCGGCCTCGTAGCTGGATTTGCGTTCTATTTTGGGGATCAACCTGCTGGGCGCCCGCTGGGGCGGAGCCGCGGGTCCGCCCCGCTCTAAGTAGTCAAATTTTCAGGTAATAGCGGTGATCAACCCTGACCCGGAGGTCCTTCAGCCGCCTTTGGGCCGCAGGCATGACCGAGATGCGGGTTAAAACGATCCACGAGTTCGGCCAGATAACGCAGGGCCTCTGCGCCATCCTTGTCGATGAGCATAGCTTCAATCTTCATCTGCTCCTGATCCGAAAAGACTAAGGTTTTGTCAGCCATTGATACTTCTCCTTTAACGGCATGGTGAAGACAATTTAAGCTCACGGAACCGCAGTGTCAATAGATGGGGAGATAATTGCCGAAACCTAAAAAATCAGAGATAATAAAAGAGTCTTTAGATTGGCCGAGGACAACGGCTGCGGGGAAGCGCGGCGTTAAATTCGTCCAGACCATATTTTTATGAGGTTTCTGTATGCCAAAACTAGTTAGCGACCGCACCCGGCCGGTGCTCTGCCCCTTTTGCGGTGCGGCAGTGTTGCGGCCCGTGGAATTGGAGGGCGGCACCTGGTATGATTTTGCCGGTGGCTTCTGCGACTGCGGGGCGGTGTTTGCCCTCGACCCCACGGCCCGCAATGGCGGCGCCGCCTTCCTCCAGACCCTGGTGGTGGTTGCCGACGGCGACATGGACCGGGCCATGAGCCTGGGGGAAGGGGAGGACTACGACGTCGGCTACGTCCAAAATTACGATAGCCACCAGCATCGTCTGGACCCTAACTCCTTCGGGACCTTATATTTCGTGCGCCTGCGGGCCGGGGGCCAGGATTTATCCCAATAAAGGTTCGAAGCCGGAAAATTAGCTAGCCGCAAGCCACTTGGCTGTTGGTAGGGCGGGCCTACGTGCCTGCCGCTTTTGGCAGCCACAGTCCGCCCTGGGTGATGTATTGAACCAGGCCGAGAAAATCATTGACATCACCACCTGAGCGAAATATATAAACCAACAGAGTTATGACAGGCGAAAGCCACCCAGGCTCAACTGGGGGGCTTTTTTATTTGGGGGTTATATGCGCCTGGTGATGATCGACAACTACGACTCGTTCACCTACAACCTGGTGCAGCTCTTCTATGAGTTCGACCTGGAGGTCCTGGTCTTCCGCCACGACGCCATTACCCTGGAAGCCATCGAGGCCCTGAAACCCCGGTGGCTCTGCATCTCCCCCGGCCCCAAGGCCCCGGCCCAGGCCGGGGTCAGCAAATCGGTGATCGCCCATTTTTACCGGATGGTGCCCATCCTGGGGGTCTGCCTGGGCCACCAGGCCATCAACGAGGTCTTCGGCGGCGCCACGGTCCGGGCTCCGGTGCCGGTGCATGGCAAGCAATCCCAGGTCTTTCACGAGGGCCGCGGCCTGTTCGCCGGCCTGCCGTCACCTTTTGCCGCAGCCCGCTATCATTCCTTGATGGCGGCCCTCGACTCGCCGGAACTGGAAGTCACCGCCCGGACCGAAGACGGGGTGATCATGGGCCTGAGCCACCGGCGTTACCCCCTCCATGGGGTCCAGTTCCATCCGGAATCATTCCTCACCAGCCACGGCCGGGAACTGGCGGCGAATTTTCTGCGCTTGGGTTGATAATTGTTATGTAGGACAGCCGCCCCGGCTGTCCGGGACAGGCGAGGGCGCCTGTCCTACATTAATTCGCTACGGAGAACCATTGTTCGGTCGGATTGTAGATATCAAGGTTTCCCCTTATTCCCCCCCACCGGGGGTGCATGACCTGGCGGACCTCTTTGTGGCCATCCGGCGGCGGCCCTATGCCATGCTGCTCCTGAGCGGCGGCGACCTGGACTGCGCCCGTTATTCCCTCATGGGTTGGGACCCGTTCCTGGTGTTGCGCGCCAAAGGGGACCAGGTCAGTTGGCAGCGGGACGGGGCCATCCAGGAGTGCCGGGGCAACCCCTTTACCATCCTTAATGATCTGCTGGCGGCCCTGGAATTGCCGGGGGCGGCGCCGCTGCCGCCTTTTAGCGCCGGAGGCCTGGGGTTTCTGGCCTATGACCTGAAAAACCATCTGGAGAAGCTGCCCCAAACTGCGGTGGACGACCTGCAGTTGCCGGAGATGGTCCTGGCCTTTCACCGGCGTCTGGTGGTGCACGACCGCCGGGGTGGGCGCTTTTGGCAGGTGAGAGTCACCTACGAGGACATGCAAGGGCGCGGCACTGCCCCGGAGGATGACGACATCTGGCCCCCTAACGATCCCCTGGGCGCTTATCGGGTCGGCCCACCCAGGAGCAACTTTACCCGGGCGGCGTATCTGGCGGCCCTCAGCCGCATCCGGGAATACATCGCCCAGGGCGACGTTTACCAGGTCAACCTGACCCAGCGTTTTTCCTTTTCGCTGTCCGGTGAGCCGTATTATCTGTTTCAGCGGCTCTTTGGCCTGAACCCGGCGCCCTTTTACGCCTACCTTAACTGCGACGATTTTCAGGTGCTCTCCACCTCGATGGAGCGCTTTTTGTACCGCCGGGGCGACTACCTGGAGACCCGGCCCATTAAGGGGACCCGGCCCCGGGGCGCCACCCCGGCGGAGGATGCGGCCCTGCGCCGGGAGTTGGCGGACAGCCCCAAGGACGACGCCGAGCTCTCCATGATCGTGGACCTGCTGCGCAACGACCTGGGCAAGGTCTGCGCTCCCCGCAGCGTGGCCGTGCAAGAGCACAAGCGCCTGGAGGCCTACCAGAACGTCTATCACCTGGTGTCGATCGTTACCGGCCGGCTGCGGCCCGGGGTCAATAACGTGGACATTTTGCGCGCCACCTTCCCCGGCGGCTCCATCACCGGCTGCCCCAAGATCCGGGCCATGGAGATCATCGACGAGTTGGAGCCCCACGTGCGCCACGTTTACTGCGGGGCCATCGGTTACCTGGGCCTGCACCGCAACCTGGACCTCAACGTGGCCATCCGCACCGCCATCGTCTCCCGGGGCCAGGCCCATTTCGCCGTGGGCGGCGGCGTGGTCTATGACTCCCGGGAAGAAGACGAATTCGAGGAGACCATCCACAAGGGACGGACTTTGTTCCGGCTCATCGAGGGCGATCTGTGAGGAGTTTCGAGTTTCGGGTTTCGAGTTTTGAGTTTTTAGCTTGGTTTCATTCTTTCTGATAGGAAATCTTTTGAGCCTCTTGCAAAAGTCATAGTAAATGACCTAATCAACGATATCGACCCGGTTCCCTCCCCCTTGAGGGGGGAGCGACTGTCTATTTTGTCAAGCTGCAAGGGGCAGCTGTGGGTTCCAGTAGGTACGATTTTTTAGCATGGCGTTAAGGATCACGAGGATTTTTCGCATGCAGGCGGTGAGG
>JAPLJC010000041.1 GCA_026388765.1 Deltaproteobacteria bacterium | reverse complement strand
GGCGGCGGACTGGCGGGCAGTGAAGCCGCCTGGCAGGCGGCCCGCCGCGGCGCCCTGGTGCGCCTATACGAGATGAAGCCCCGCAAATTTTCCCCGGCTCACAGCTCGCCCTTGCTGGGGGAACTGGTGTGTAGCAACTCGCTCCGGGCCGAAGCCCGGGAAAGCGCCGTGGGTCTGCTCAAAGAGGAAATGGCCCGGCTTAATTCCCTCATCCTGGCCGCGGCGACGGCTACCCGGGTGCCGGCGGGCCGGGCCCTGGCGGTGGACCGAGAGGCCTTTGCGGCTTATATTTCCCAGGCATTGGAGCAGGAACCCCTGGTGGAGATCGTCAGGGAGGAAGTCACCGACCTGGACCTTCCCGGCATCACGGTGGTGGCCACCGGCCCCCTCACCTCGGCTAGTCTGGCCGCGGCCTTAGGAAACCTCACCGGCCAGGATAACCTCCATTTCTACGACGCCATCGCCCCCATCGTGACGGCGGAATCCCTCGATATGAGCAAGATCTTCCGGGCCTCCCGCTACGGGGCCGGGGACGACTATCTCAACTGCCCCTTCAGCGAAGAGGAGTACGCCGCCTTTTATCAGGCGTTGATGCAGGCGGAGCAGGTGCCCCTGAAGTCCTTCGAGGAGCCCCGCTATTTTGAAGGCTGCCTGCCCATCGAGGTGATGGCGGCCCGGGGCTACCGCACCCTGCTTTTCGGCCCCATGAAGCCGGTGGGGCTCACCGATCCCCGGACCGGCCGGCAGCCCTTCGCCGTGGTGCAGCTCCGGGCCGAGAACCGGGAGGGCACCCTCCACAACCTGGTGGGCTTCCAGACCAAGCTGACCTACCCGGAGCAGGAGCGGATCTTTCAGCTGATTCCGGGCCTGGAGCAGGCCGAGTTCGTCCGCCTGGGCTCCATCCACCGCAACACCTTCATCCACTCCCCCGGCCTGTTGAGCCCCTACCTAAATTTTCTGGCCCACCCGCAACTCTTTCTGGCGGGGCAGCTCTCCGGGGTGGAGGGCTACGTGGAGTCCGCCGCCATGGGGCTGTTGGCCGGGATCAACGCCGCCCGCCAGGCCCAGGCGCAGGAGCCGGTCACCCCGCCCCGGGCCACCGCCTTAGGGTCCCTGGTGCACCACCTCACCAACACCGCCACCCGCGACTTCCAGCCCATGAACGTCAATTTCGGGCTGTTCCCGCCGTTAGAGCGGCGCATCCCCAAAAAACTCCGGGGCGCGGCTTATGCAGCGCGGGCTTTGGAGGCGCTGGATGAATGGATGAGACGCGAAGGAGAGGAATCGTAAAGGGTGGTAGGGGCAATTTACGTTATTTGATTGATAAATTATAATTCTTTAGGTTTTTTAGATTCTGTTTGTTCAATAACCGAATCAATAACTCTAACTATCGCCTTATAAGGAGCCTTAAAAAATTCTCTATCGGGATTTATCCTATATTGAGATAGCTTTTCATGGATTATTTTTTCAGCTTTAATGCAATCCGATACTTCCCATTCTTGTACAACTAAAAATTTATCAGGCGATCCTGTAGTGCGCGAAAGTTCATCAGACCGAACCTCGGTCGATTTGCGAGTCAAACCTATTTTAAAAATGTCTTTCTCATGTGCTGCCGACCTCATGACGTAAATATACCCCTTATTAGATTTTATATCATTTTCATCGTCACCTTTATTGCGCGTAGCACGTATAACTCCAGGATCCCTATCAGTTTGAAGCCAGGTTAAAACCTTTTTAATCCATGTACGACCATGAATTGGGTTGCCATGTTTGTCTCCTCCAACCTGATTGACTGGTAACTTTTGCCAGTACCCAGAAGTTTCAATATTAATTGGTGGTGCTTTATAATATGTATTAGTCGGATGTTTTTGAATTATATCACGCAAGACAGATATGCGTCGATACATAATTTTTTCTTTAGGTCCTATAAGCTTCTTTTTTGTTATCCATCTCCCTTTGTTTATAGTTTCAGATATTTTTGTTGGATGCCTTTCGTCTACTATAAGATCACCATGATTTTCAAAATACATTGGCAAATGTAACGCTGTTTTACATAACTCGAAGACTGTTTTATGCTGCTCTATTTGATTAGTTAATTCCTCTAAGGTTTTTTCAAGTTCAGGCTTTATGAAATCTCCAGTGACATGATCTAAAAAAGCATCCATATCGTCAGTTATCGTAGTAAAGCAATCTCCCCAGTCTCTTAAAATATAACGTATGCTCTGAGTCATATCTTCTAAATCAAAACGAGAAAGTACAATTGTTTGCCAGAAATTATTATTATCTGATAATGCGACTGCCTCTCTCTTTCTATCGTTTGCTGGCTTCACATTTTCTCTACCAGGCATTGCCATATAAGT
>JAPLJC010000077.1 GCA_026388765.1 Deltaproteobacteria bacterium | reverse complement strand
CAGCTATTACTTTTATGAAACTAAGGGTATAATCGAATTCGGTTCGATTATAGCAGAAATTGAAATAAATGCGGAGGGCGGACGACCTGGGACCGGAGCAAAAAAATTCCTCCGGTCTGCTGTCTCCCGTCTCCGGTCAATCTACGCTCATGGATGCCGAACTCAACCAATTTTATCAGCACTTAACCGCCGAGCGCGGCCTGGCGCCGCTGACCGTGGCCGCCTATGCCGGCGACCTCCAGGACTTCTGGCAATTCGCCGAATCCAAGGGGCTGCTCGCTTGGGGCGCGGTATCCCTGGCCCATTTGCAGGATTATCTGGCGGCTCTGGAAGGCCGGGGCCTGTCGGCCCGCAGCCGGGCCCGCAAACTTTCGGCCCTGCGGCAGTTTTACCGGTTTTTGCAGCGAGAGGAGAAGGTTAAGGCCAATCCGGTTGAGCTGCTGGACTCCCCCCGCCTGCCGCAACGGCTGCCGAACGTGTTGGGGGAAGCAGAGGTGGCGGCGCTGTTAAATGGGCCGGACCCCGCCACTCCCCTGGGCCAGCGGAATGCCGCCCTGCTGGAAGTGCTCTACGCTACCGGACTCAGGGTCTCGGAACTGGTGGGCCTGACCCTGAAACAACTGGACCTGCGCCGGGGGGTGGTGCGCCCCCTGGGCAAGGGCTCCAAGGAGCGGGTGGTGCCCATGGTGGCCAAGGCCACGGAAAAGATTGAGCTGTACCTGGCCCAGGGCCGGGTACAGCTCCTCAAGGGGCGCCAGAGCCCCTATCTCTTCGTCAATGGCCGGGGCGGGAAGCTCTCCCGCCAGGGTTTTTGGAAGATCTTGAAGCACTACGCCGCCCAGATCGGGGTGCCGGGCTTGAGCCCCCACACCCTGCGCCACTCCATGGCCACCCATCTCCTATCCCGGGGGGCCAATTTGCGGGTGATCCAACTGCTGCTGGGCCACGCGGATCTAGCCACCACCCAGATCTATACCCACCTGGACGCGGCGCGCTTAAAAAAGGCGCACGAGAAGGCCCATCCCCGCTCATGAGCCCTAATCATAGCCAGGTCGATCAACCCGCCTCGCCCCGCACCCTGGAGGTGATCACCACCCACCTCAACGCCGACTTTGACGCCATGGCCTCCATGGTGGCCGCCAAAAAGCTCTATCCGAACGCCGTCCAGGTCTTTCCGGGGTCCCAGGAGCGCAACCTGCGGGACTTTTATATCCGTTCCAGCTTTTACTTCCTCGATTTTGCCCGGAGCAAAAACGTGCCGCCGGAGGAGATCAAGCGCCTCATCCTGGTGGACACCCGCCAGGCCCCCCGCATCGGTAAATTCGCCGACGCCGCCCTCTCCGGGGAAGTGGACATCCATATCTACGACCACCACCCCGACTCCCCCGACGACGTCCACGGCAGCCTGGAGGTGGTGGAGATGACGGGCTCCACCACCGCCATCCTCACCCGCCTCATCAAAGAACGGGGCCTCACCCTGACTCCCCAGGAGGCCACCGTCATGGCCCTGGGGATCTTTGAGGACACCGGCTCCTTCACCTTCACCTCCACCACCGCCCAGGATTTTGAGGCCGCCGCCTTTCTCCTGAGCCAGGGGGCCGACCTCAATGTAGTCTCCGAGATCATCACTCGGGAGCTCACCGCCGAGCAGGTGGCCCTGTTAAACGACCTCCTGGAGCACTCCACCAACTACCACATCAGCGGCATCGAGGTGGTCCTGGCCCGCACCACAGCCCAGGAGTACGTCCCGGATTTTGCCGTGGTGGCCCATAAGCTCATGGACATGGAGAACATTCAGGTGCTCTTCGCCCTGGCCCAGATGGAGGACCGGGTCTTCGTGGTGGGCCGCAGCCGTCTGCCGGAGGTGGACGTGGCCGACATCCTGGCCGAGATGGGCGGCGGCGGCCACAGCTACGCGGCCTCGGCCGCCATCAAGGACCAACCTTTGGCCCAGGTGGAGGAAAAGCTGCGCCAGATCCTGCACAAACGGGTCCATCCCTGGCGCCAGGCCCGGGAGATCATGTCCTTCCCGGTGAAATCGGTGGCCCCGGAGGTCCCCCTGGAGCGAGCCGAATTGATTCTGAACCGTTACAGCATCAATGCCCTGCCGGTGATCGCCGATGGCAAGCTTATGGGGATCATCACCCGGCAGACCGTGGAAAAGGGCATCTACCACGGCCTCAAGAATCATCCGGTGAAGGATTACATGACCACCGAGGTGGCTACGGTGGAGCCGGAGGCCTCGCTGCCGGAGATCCGGGAGAAGCTGATGGTCCACAAGCAGCGCATCCTGCCGGTGCTGGAAGACGGCAAAGTCAGCGGTATCATCAGCCGCACCGACCTGCTGCACCTCCTCACCACCGAAGACGATGAGGCCCAGTGGTTCCAGCCGGTGCGCACCAAGAATATCGTCTCGCTGATGCGGGAGCGCCTGCCCCGGGAGATTCTGGAAATCCTCGAAAGGGTGGGGGCGGTGGCGGCGGAGCTGAAATACCAGGCCTACGTGGTGGGCGGCTTCGTCCGGGATTTACTGCTGCGTCACGAAAACCTGGACATCGACATCGTCATCGAAGGCGACGCCATCATCTTCGCCCGCTTGTTTGCCTCCCGCTACGGAGCCCGGTCTCGGGAGTTTCAAAAGTTCAAGACCGCGGTGATCATCTTCCCCGACGGCTTCAAAATAGACATGGCCACGGCCCGCACCGAGTATTACGAAGCTCCGGGGGCCCTGCCCATCGTGGAGTATAGCTCCATCAAGATGGACCTCTACCGCCGGGACTTTACCATCAATACCCTGGCCTTGAAGCTCAATCCCGGGGAGTTCGGCACCCTGCTGGACTTCTTCGGGGCCCAGCGGGATCTGAAGGAAGGGCGCATCAGCCTGCTGCACAATTTGAGCTTCGTGGAAGACCCCACCCGGGTCTTCCGGGCGGTGCGCTTCGAGCAGCGCTTCAAGTTCCGCGTCAGCAAGCTCACCGTCAACCTCATCAATAACGCGGTGCGCAACAACTTTTTCGACCGCCTCTCCGGGGCCCGGCTGTTCCAGGAGCTGCGGCTGATCCTGCAGGAAGAGAACCCCATTCCCGCCATCTCTCGCCTGGCCGAATTCGATCTCCTCAAGCCGGTCCATCCCCGGCTGATCTTCGACGCCGCCACCCGCGCCATGCTGGAGCGGGTCCAGGCGGTGCTCTCCTGGTATGACCTGCTCTACCTGGAGGACCGGTACCAGCGCTGGCTGGTCTATTTCCTGGGTCTGGTGGAGCCGTTGCATCCCAAGGAGTTGGAAGAGATGCTGGGGGGCTCCAACCTTTCTCCCAAGCTGGCCCGGGCCCTGGTCCTGGGCAAGGCGGAGGCGGATAAGTCCCTCATCAGCCTGTTCCACCTGGGGGAGCCCAGCCGCGTCAAGATTTACCAGGTGCTGGCCCCGCTGGCGACGGAATATCTCCTCTACATGCTGGCCAAATCCCGGCAGGAGCCCGTCCGGCGGGCCATTTCCCTCTATTTTACCCACCTCAAACAGCTCAAGCCGGAACTTCGGGGCCGGGACCTGGTGGCCCTGGGCTATGCCCCCGGGCCCCTCATCAAGGAGATGCTGGACCGGTTGCTGGCGGCCCGCATCAACAGCGAAGTCAAAAGCCGGAAAGAGGAAAAGGAGCTGATCCGCCGCGCCTTCGGGCCGCCTTGAGGTCCTTGAAATCGTAGGGGCGGCTCGCGAGCCGCCCCTACCATGACTTTTCATCTAGGGATGTCTCATGCTGGAGGTCAGGCCGGAAAGCACGGGCAAGATGAGCACCTGGCGGAGGCCTGGATTTGGCTCCAGGAATAGAAAAAAAACAAGGGCGAACCTAAAGTTCGCCCCCCAGGGATTTAACTTAGTAACAGAGCCTAATCGAGATTATCTTCCAGGTTTTCCACGACCTCCATTCTCTCATACTGTTTCATAAGATTCTGCCTGATCACCCATTCCATCACTTTAAACCTTTCACTCTTATCATCCTGCATTTCCTGATCGCTGGATTTTGCCATCTCAGTGTCGTTACTCTTCACCAGTGACTGGGCGTTATTGAGGCCGGAAGGCTGCGACTCGCATCTGGGGCTCTCGATAGTAAATAATAAAAGATATAAGATGACCGCAATGACGAATAGCCCCTTGGTAAAGTTAAGTTTTTTCATGGGACACCTCAAGAGTTTTTAATATTACCAGCCAGCGCCTGGTTGGCTAATTTGAAAATTTTTTGCGCTCCATCGTGCTTCTAAAATTAAGGAGAACTAGCCGCCAAATCAATCGGTAAAACTACTGAATTTCGGGTGAGTAAAAGTACCTAGCCGGTATTGGCGAAACAGTCAGAGGGGAAGATCGGTGTCAAGGCGGATAACCCGGTAACCGCAGGGAGCTGCCCGCCGGCTGCCGAATGGCGGAGGCCCGGATTTGCGTGCAGGAGTAAGGGGTAGAGGTCTGGTCTAATCGCGGTCCTTCGCTAGGAATAGCCTCCTTCTGAAGGCGACCCCGGATCAGGCCGGGGCCAGATGCTGGCGGATAATTTCGGAGCTCTCCCGGGATACCGAGGTGAAACGGACTTCGGCCTCCAGGCGGCCGGGGTCCCCGGCCTTGACCCAACGCACCTTGGCGTGGATCATTCCCGGCATTTCGGCCAGGTCCCGGTCCAGCAGGTGCAGCCGCACATCCTGCCAGGCGCTCAGTTCACCCTCCAGGGAGAGGCGGGCGGCGCTGTCGCACAGGTGGGTGATCCAGGCCCGATCAAGGGTGGCGGTGACGATCTTGTTTTCCAGGATATGGAGGTGGATGCCGAGGGGCGCGGCCAAAGGAGTCAGGCACTCGGTTTTCTCCGGCAGGGTCAGGTCATAGGGCGCACCGATCCCGCCCACCTCGTAGATGGTGGCGGTGCCCGCGATCCCCTTCATCTCCCCCTTGATGACCTGGCGGACCTGGATCAGGTCCCGGACCCGCTCATAGGTGGCGGGGCTTATGAGGACCTGGCCGCCCACCGAGAAGGCTTCGATCCGGCTGGTGAAATTGACGTGGGCCCCCACCACGCTGTACTTGGTGCGGAGTTCGGAACCGATATTGCCCACCACCACGGCACCGGTATTCACCGCGATGCCCATCTCCAGGTGGGGCAGGCCGTCGGCGACGTTCAGGGTGTTGATCTCGTCCATGGCCAGCTGCATCTTGAGGGCGCAGGCCACGGCCCGGGCCGGGTGGTCCGTCAGGGGCTCCGGCGCCCCGAAGAAGGCCAGGATGCCGTCTCCGACAATCTCATCAATGACCGCCCGGTAATCGGTGAGGATCTCGATCATCTTGCTCAGATAGCGGTTCAAAAAGGTGATGACCTGCTCCGGCTCCATGTCGGCGGACAAAGCGGTGAAACCCCGCAGGTCCGACATGACGATGGAGACTTCCCGGGTTTCACCGCCCATTTCCAGGGCCCCTTTGTCTTCCAGGAGCTTTTTAACCACTTCCTGGGTGACGTAGCGGCCGAAGGTGTCCCGGATGAAGTCGCGCTTGGCGATGTAATCGGTGAGCTGGTCTCCCAACTGGTTGAAGGATTGGGCCAGTTGCGCCAATTCCTTGGGGTTCTTTTCCGGCACCCTGACGGCAAAATCCCCCTGTCCCACCTGGCGCACCACATCCCGGAGGTGCAGAATCGGCCGGGAAATGAGCGAGGCATTAAAGAGCCCCAGGACGGTGCCGACCAGGGCCAGGGCCAGGCCGCCGAAAAGACCGAAGGTCTTGATCTCCCGGCCGAGGTTTTGAGAGGACACCTGGATGCGTTTCCTGGACTCCGACATGATCTTATCGCATTCGTCCTTGATTCTCGCCTGGGCCGGCAGGAAAAAGTCTTCGACATTGGCATTGGCCACCACCAGGAACGGCGTACCGGGCACATGGACCCGGGCGGAGTATCTCTTCTTCTCCCGGCCGTCGCGGCTGTCTTTGAAGGTGTAATAGCCGAAGACCTTCTCCTCGGTGAGAGAGCGCCGGATCATTTCCTGGACTTCGGGATACTCCAGCTGCCAGTTGCGGGAGTTCTTGCCCTCGACCTCGCGGTTCGGATGGAAGATGACTTCGCCCTTATCGTCGGAGACCATCAAGTAGCCTCCCACCTCAGCGCCCTCGGGGGTCAGGATCTTCTGGGTGGCCGCGTTTCGCAGTTCTTCATCCTGCCGCAGTTTGACGTAATCATTTATTTGCTTATTTTTGAGACGTAAGGCCAACCCTTTGGCTACCCCTTCGGCCTTGGTCTCGATGGTTTTTTGGCCGTAGAGCGTCAGGAGGTTCTCGGCAATCCGGGAAGTAGTGGCAATCGTCTGTTGGGCGCCTCTCTGGGCATCGGCTAAATTTTGGGCCGCCACTTTCTCGGAGAGCCGGTCGGCCAGAACCCACATGCCCAAGATAAGCAGAATAATCAAGCCCAAATAGGATAGGATCAGAGAAGTACGGATACTCATGGCCATCTCCTGCGGCGCTATTCTCTGCGGACAATCTGTGCGCCTTTATTCAGGAAATAAGGCATTTCCCCCGGAAGTCAATATAAGTCATGGGGATTAAGAGAATGACATTGAGGAGGCTGACAGCCGGCCGGCGCCTGGGGGAAAAGGCCGGGGCGCCCTGGCGCGCGCCCCGGTGGCTCGTTAGGAGTTGGCTAGTTTTTCCGGACGTGTTCCCGGATGAAGTTGATGATGTCGCCGGTGTTGGTCCCCGGGGTGAAGATGGCGGCGATACCCGCTTGTTTCAAGCCGGGGATATCTTCATCGGGGATGATGCCGCCCCCCATGACCAGGACGTCGGCTATGCCTTTGTCCTTGACCAGTTGCATCACCCGGGGAAACAGGTAATTATGGGCTCCGGACAGGACGCTCATGGCGATAACGTCGGCGTCCTCCTGGAGCGCGGCGGCCACGATCTGCTCCGGGGTCTGCCGCAGGCCGGTGTAGATCACCTCCATACCGGCGTCCCGCAAGGCGGCGCAGATGACTTTGATTCCCCGGTCATGGCCGTCCAATCCGGGCTTGGCGGCCAATACCCTGATTTTTCTCTCTTCCGGCATCTTATATCTCCCTTTATTAGTTCAAAGTTCAAGGTTCAAAGTTCAAGGTTAAAAGCAGCTCCTGAATTAATTTTTGAACCTAAACTTGGAACTTCTCAATTAGGGTCAGCATTTAAATAAAGCCCAAATTCCGAGGTTCAAGGTTCTTAAACTTTGAACTTTGAACCTTGAACTTCGAACTTTGAACCTTGAACTTACACCAGCGCCGGGGCTTCGTATTCACCGAAGACCCCGCGCAGGGTATCGCAGACCTCCCCCAGGGTAGCCAGGACCCGTACCGCCTTCACGATGAGAGGCATGAGGTTATCGGTGCCCTGGGCCGCGGCCTTGAGTGCGGCCAGGGCCTGGCTCACCGCGGCGTTATCCCGGGTGCTCCGCAGTTCCTTGAGGCGGGCCACCTGTCTTTCACCCACCTCAGGGTCCACCTTGAGGAGGCCGGAAAGTTTTTCTTCGGCGGCCTGGAAGCGGTTCAATCCCACTATCACCCGCTCGCCCTTCTCGATCTCCTGCTGATAGCGGTAGGCCGAGGCGCCGATCTCCTTCTGGACAAAGCCCTTTTCGATGGCGGCCACAGACCCGCCCAGGCGGTCGATCTGGTCGATATATTCCTGGGCCCTGGCTTCGACGGCGTCCGTCAGGTTCTCCAGATAATAGGAACCGGCCAGGGGGTCCACGGTGTCGCAGACATTGGTTTCATAAGCGATGACCTGCTGGCTACGCAGGGCCACCTGGACCGCGGTCTCGGACGGCAGGGCCAAGGCTTCGTCGAAGGAGTTGGTGTGCAGGGATTGGGTGCCGCCCAGGACGGCGCTCATGGCCTGGAAGGCCACCCGCATAATGTTGTTCAGGGGCTGCTGGGCCGTCAGGGTGCAGCCGGCGGTTTGGGTGTGGAAGCGCAGCATCAGGGAGCGGGGGTCCGTAGCTCCGAAGCGCTCCTTCATGATCTTGGCCCAGATCCGGCGGGCGGCCCGGTATTTGGCGACTTCTTCCAGGAAGTCCGAATGGGAGTTGAAGAAAAAGGACAGCCGCGGGCCGAACTCATCCACCTTCAGGCCCGCCTTGATGGCCGCCTCAACGTAAGCGATGCCGTTGGCCAGGGTGAAGGCGATCTCCTGCACCGCGGTGGAGCCGGCCTCCCGGATGTGGTAGCCGCTGATGCTGATGGTGTTCCACTGGGGCACTTCCTTGGTGCAGAACTCGAAAATGTCGGTGATGATCCTCATGGAGGGCCGGGGCGGAAAGATATAGGTGCCCCGGGAGGAATACTCCTTCAGGATGTCGTTTTGCACCGTACCCCGCAGCTTGTCCGGGGTGACCCCCTGTTTTTCCGCCACCGCCAGGTACATGGCCAGGAGCACGGCGCAAGGCGAATTGATGGTCATGGAGGTGGAGACTTTGTCCAGCGGGATGCCCTGGAAAAGGCGCTCCATATCGGCCAGGGAGTCGATGGAGACCCCCACCTTGCCCACTTCCCCCTGGGCCAGGGGGTGGTCGGAGTCATAGCCGATCTGGGTGGGCAGGTCGAAGGCCACCGAGAGGCCGGTCTGGCCGGACTTCAACAGGAAGTGATAGCGCTCGTTGGTCTCCTCGGCCGAGCCGAAGCCGGCGTACTGGCGCATGGTCCAGTAGCGGCCCCGGTAGGCGGTGGGCTGCACCGCCCGGGTGTAAGGATACTGGCCCGGCAGGCCCAATTTCTGCAGATAGTCGAAATCGGCCATATCCAGAGGTGTGTAGACCCGGTTGATGGGGATGCCGGAGGTGTTGAGGAATTCCGCCTTGCGCTCCGGCATCTTCTGGAGCACCTTGGCCACCTTGTCGTCATATTTGGCCTTGCTGGTCTTAATCTCTTCCAACTTTTTGGGATCGCACATCAGGCCACCTCACTTTGGTATTAATACCGTTTGCGGTTTGCGGTTTGTAGGATTCGCTTAAAAATTATTGCCGCTATTATAGTGAAATATTTCTCGAACTTAAACAAGGTTTATCTGCCTCAAGGCGGACTATGAGATATTTATCCACTATAGCGGGACTGGGCAAGGCCGCCAAGCCAGAAATTTGTGATTCTCTTGTCCAATATTTTTTGACAAATCGGCCTGAATAAAAAAAAGGGCGAACCCAAGGTTCGCCCCTACAAGAAGATTTTTCCGTGTTCCGCCTTTACTGACTACTGACTACTGACTACTGCCTTTAAATCTCCCCCTCCTGCTCCATTTTGGCCAGGGCCTCAAAGCGGATATCCAACCCCAGGACGCCCTGGATATCGTCGGCTTCGTTGCGCACCGGCACGCTCACCGTGATGCACAGGGCCCCGGTGAACCGGGAGGTGTAAAAATCGGAGACAAAGACCTTGCCGCTCTTGATGGGATCGATGAACCAGGAGCGGTTGGACAGGTCCTCATCCAGTTTCATGTCGGCATACTTGGCCCGGTCGACGATATGGGTGATATTCCGGGTGATCTTGCGACCCTCCAGGTTGGTGACATACATGAACTGGATGAAGGGATTTTGGTCCAGCGACTGCTGTAACACCGGCTCCATTGCCTCCGGGCCCATGGAGCGGATCTCGGTCCGTTCGGCCAGTTCTTCGGCCAGGCCCGCCGCCAGTTTGCCGGCCTTGAGTTTGAGCTGGTCAAACTCCGAGACGAAGTATTCCGACAGGTACTTACGGGTCCACCGCTCCATCTCTTCATTGGAGATGGAGGTGCAACGCCCGGCCTCATACTGTTCCATAATGCGCTTGTAGATCTTATTCACCCCGGGGTGATTCTTGTCCACGGCCCGCTCGCCGGTCAGGTCCAGGTGCGAGTTGATCCAGTGGACGATGCCGGCCTTGCCGGATTTGTCCGTAATGGTGATGCTGATGGGCCGGCCCAGGATCTTGCTGGTGTCGAAGGCGTTGTAGATCTCTTCGTTCTTCAACAGGCCGTCGGCGTGGATGCCGGCGCTGGTGTTGTTGAAATTCTGGCCCACGAAGGGATAGCTGGGCGGGATATGATAATGCAATTCCCGTTCGAAATACTCGGCGATCTCGGTAATCACCCGGGTGTCGATGCCATCGTCGGCGCCCCGGAACGAAATGTATTCCATGAGCATGCCCTCGATGGGGGCGTTGCCGGTGCGCTCGCCGAACCCCAAAAGCGCCCCGTTCACCGCCCCACAACCGTAAAGCCAGGCGGTGGCGCTGTTCACCATGACCTTGTGGAAGTCGTTGTGGCCGTGCCACTCCAACAGGTGGCCGGGAACCCCAGCGTCGTCGATCATGGCCCGCACCAGCTTAGGCACGCTCCGGGGCAGGGCGGCCCCGGGATAGGGCACGCCGTAGCCCATGGTGTCGCACAGGCGGAGCTTGATGTCGATGCCGCTCTCTTCCCGCAATTTCATCAACTCCAGGGCAAAGGGCACGCAAAAGCCATAGACGTCAGCCCTGGTGACATCCTCCAGATGGCACCGGGGTTTGATCCCCATCTCCAGGGCCGCCTTGACGATACCCAGATACTCGTCCAGGGCCTTGCGCCGGTTCCAGTTGAGCTTCAAAAAGATATGATAATCCGACACGGAGGTGAGGATGCCGGTTTCCTTGAGGCCCATCTCCTTCACCAGACCCAGGTCTTTGGCATGGGCCCGTATCCAGCCGGTGATTTCCGGAAAGGTATAACCCCGCTCCCGGCAGCGGTTCACGGCTTCCTTGTCTTTGTCGCTGTAGAGAAAAAACTCGCTCTGCCGGATGATTCCCTTGGGCCCGGAGAGACGGTGGAGCAGGTCGAAGATGTCGACGATCTGCGCCACCGTATAGGGCGGCCGCGCCTGCTGCCCGTCCCGGAAGGTGGTGTCGGTGAGCAACATGTCCTTGGGGGGCGCGGGCATCACGAATTTATAGTCGAAATCGATGCGGGCCACCTCGGTGTAAGGGAAGATGTCTCGCATCAGATTGGGTTCATCCACCTCTTGCAAGCGATACTGCCAGTGGGCCGAGTGCTCGTGATCCAATAACCGGCGATCTTTGTTCCAGCGTGCCATTTTCTTAGTTCCTGTTTTCTGTTTTCTGTTTTCCGTCTTCGGTCTTCGGTCTTCCGTCTTCCGTCTTGTCTTATTCTGTTTTCCGTCTTCGGTCTTCCGTCTTCCGTCTTGTCTTATTCTGTTTTCCGTCTTCGGTCTTCGGTCTTCGGTCTTCCGTCTTGCCGTTATACCTCCAACCTCAATCCCAACTCCAACAACTGCTCCAAATCCACTGGCGACGGCGCCTTGGTCACCAGGCAGGCGGCCTTCTGGGTCTTGGGGAAGGCGATCACCTCCCGGATGGATTTGGCCCCGCAGAGGATGGCCACCAGCCGGTCGAAGCCGAAGGCCACCCCGCCGTGGGGCGGCGCCCCGTATTCCAGGGCCTCCAGCAGAAAGCCGAATTTCTCCTCCGCCTCCTCCGGACCTATGGCCAGGGCCTGAAAGACCTGCTGCTGAATGTCCCGGCGATTAATGCGGATGCTGCCGCCGCCGATCTCGGTGCCGTTCAGCACCAAATCGTAGGCCCGGGCCCGCACCCGCCCCGGATCGGTCACTAACCAGGGAATGTCTTCCTCTTTAGGGGCGGTGAAGGGGTGGTGCATGGCCGTCCAGCGCCCCTCGCCGGCGTCGTACTCCATCAGGGGAAAATCGGTGACCCACACCAGATTGTAAACGTCTTCCGGGATCAGTCCTTCTTTCTGCCCCAGGTGGAGGCGCACCTGCCCCATGGCGGTGCAGGCCACCGCCGGGGTGTCGGCCACAAAGAGGATCAGGTCCCCTTCCTTAGCCGCCAGGCGCTCATTGATGGCGGCCTTGACCTGGTCCGGAAAATATTTGGCCAGGGGCGATTGCCAGCCGTCTTTCTGCACCTTGACCCAGGCCAGGCCCCGGGCCCCGTAAACCCCCGCCAGGTCGATGAGCTCGTCCAGTTCCTTGCGGGAAAGCTTGGAGAGGCCCGGCCCTTTCAGGGCCTTCACCACCCCGCCCTGATCCACCACCTCCCGGAACTGGCGGAACTCGGTGTCCTTCATCAGGTCGGTGAGGTCCCGGAGCCCCAGCCCGAAGCGCAGGTCCGGCCGGTCCAGCCCGAAGCGGTCCATACACTCCTGGTAGGTCAACCGGGGGAAGGGAAGGCTCACCTCGATCTCCAGCAACTCCTTGAACAGAGTGGCGATCATGCCTTCCACCACCCGCATAATGTCCTCTTCGCCGATGAAGGCCATCTCCAGGTCGATCTGGGTGAACTCCGGCTGCCGGTCGGCCCTCAGGTCTTCATCCCGGAAACAGCGGCAGAGCTGATAATAGCGGTCTAGGCCGCCTATCATCAGGAGCTGTTTGAAGAGCTGGGGCGACTGCGGCAGGGCGAAGAACTGCCCCGGCGTCACCCGGCTGGGCACCAGGTAGTCCCGGGCCCCTTCCGGGGTGCTCTTGGTGAGGATGGGGGTCTCCACTTCGATGAAGCCCTGGCCGTTCAAGAATTGCCGGGTCACCTGGGCGGCCCGGTGCCGGAAGAGGAGGTTTTTCATGACGCTCGGGCGCCGCAGGTCCAGGTAGCGGTACTTCAGGCGCAAGGCCTCGGAGACGTCCACCTTATAGTCTTCCAGCTCAAAGGGCGGGGTCTTGGCGGCGTTCAGGAGCCGCAGTTCCTCCACCATGACCTCGATCTCCCCGGTGTCCATGTTGGGGTTGATCATCTCCGGGGGCCGGGGATTGACGAGTCCCCGGATGGCGATCACATATTCATCCCGCAGCACTCCGGCCTTATTGTGGGTGTCCGGGTTGACCTCCGGGTTGAAGACCACCTGGGTGAGGCCGTCCCGGTCCCGCAGGTCCACGAAGATAAGGCCGCCGTGGTCCCGCCGGCGCTGCACCCAGCCCATGAGCACCACTTCCTTCCCGGCAGCAGTAAGGCGCAAATCGCCGCAGGAGTGGCTCCGTTTCAGGCCTTCAAGAGTGTCAAACATTGTGGTTCCCTTCTCCCGCAGTAAAAATGTAGAACCGCCGCCCTCGGCGGTTCCTGCGCCGGCGAGGGCGCCGGCGCTACACAAGATCGGTGGCGCCGCCCTCTCGCCCGTGCTTTTATGGTGCGCCGGGCGCACCCTACATGGCTATATTAATTATCATTCCCGGGCCCGGGCCGCCAGCAGGGCCGTCAGGTCCTTCAGGGCCACCCGCTCCTGGTTTTCGACGATCCTGCCGGAAGGTAATTCTGTTAACTTTGGTCCCTCGCCTTTCTTATATGAGAAAGCTCTCATCGGTCGCACTAATGCCTCACCTTGTTCCAGTTCCCGGTCCCCGATGATCACGGCATAGGTGGCGCCGCTGCGATCCGCCTGGGTCATCTGGGCCTTGAGCGACCGCCCTTCCAGGTCCATTTCGGCGGCCACGCGGCGCTGCCGCAATTCCTGCAGCAGGTGGAAGGCTCGATCCCGGGCCGCTTCGCCCAGGGCCGCCAGGAAGACCTTGAATTGGTTCTCCTGGCCTAAATCTTTCGGCAGCACCTCCAGCAGCCGGTCCTCGCCGATGGCGAAACCGATGGCGGGCAGCAGGGGACCGCCCAAGGCCTGGGACAGCCCGTTGTAACGGCCGCCGCCGGCCACCGCGTCCTGGGCCCCCAGCCCCGCGGCCACCACCTCAAAGGCGGTGCGGGTGTAGTAATCCAAACCCCGGACCAATTTCGGCTGCTCCTCGTAGGCCACGCCGAAGCGCTTGAGCCAGGCCAGCACCCGGGCGAAGTGGGCGGTGCAGTCGGGGCAGAGATAATCCCGGATCACCGGGGCGTCTTTTAAAATCTCCTTGCAATGCACGGACTTGCAGTCCAGGACCCGCAGCGGGTTGGTGTCCCGGCGGCGCTGGCAGTCCTCACACAGCCCTTCCCGGCTGATGAGAAACAGGCCCATGGCCGCCTTAAATTTTACCTGGCAGTCCGGGCAACCCAAGGAATTGATCAGCAACCGCATCTCGCCCAGTTTGAGGCGCGTCAAAATATCCAGCAGCAGCAAAATAACTTCGGCATCCAGTTCCGGGGCGTCCACCCCGAAGGCCTCGCAGTTGATCTGGTAAAACTGGCGGTAGCGTCCTTTCTGGGGCCGTTCATAGCGAAACATGGGCCCCAGGGTGTAGAGCTTCTTGACCCCGGCGCCCTTGTCCAGGCCATTTTCCAGCACCGCCCGCAGCACCGAGGCGGTGGCCTCGGGACGGAGCGTCAGGGAGTCGCCCTTGCGGTCGGGAAAGGTGTACATCTCCTTCCCCACGATATCGGTGTCGGCGCCGATGGAGCGGGCGAAGAGCTCGGTGCGTTCGAGCAGGGGCAGACGGATCTCCCGGTAGCCGTAGAGGCCGAAGACCTCCCGGGCCACCTGCTCCACCCACTGCCACCGGCTCGTCTCCGGCGGCAACAGGTCACGCATCCCTCGAATCGCCTTGATCATTACTATCCTTTGTGAAACCAAGTTCAAAAGAAAAAATTTAACCCGCAAGGGCCATATTGTCAAGGCGATTTGCGGTCCGTCCTTATTGGGCCATCCTGTATGCAGCATTGAATTTATTCTTAATTTTTTTTTAGATATATGGTATCTAAAGATTTAATCATTGAAAATGATGAGGATAAATTAGTTGGCAAATAAACTGTCTAAAAAACCTTTAAAACCTATAGAGGCTCGTAAAAATATAGCACCATATATTATTATGGCAATTATGGCTGGACTCTCAGTTGGAATCTCAGCCACTTATATATTCATGTCTCAGACAACTCCTTTAAGGGAGGAGTTGAGAGATACAAAGAAAAAATATTTAGAGCCATCAAAAGAAAATGAGGAACTCAAAAATAATAGTAGATTCAAATCGTTAAATGAAATTCTTGTCAAAGAAAATGCTAATTTAAAGAATGAATTAAACAAAAAAATATAGATTATGAAAAGGAAAAAATTAAATTAATTGAAGTTACAGATGATAATAAAAAACTATTATCCAAAATAAATGATATCTATCAAGATTATAATAGATTAAAAAAAAGAGATGATGAAAATAATGAATATTGGGTTAGAGAATTTGCGAAACTAAATAGAAAAGCCAAAGGAATACCGGAAGAAAATATTACAAAAAAAGAAGATATTGATGTCAAACCACCAAATAAGGATATTTTATTAAATTCTACAACTGGTTTTTTTAATAACAGTGTTTTCATAACTTTGAAATCTCTAAATAGTAAGGATAAAATTACTGCTGTTGTTCATTCTTCGGGATATCGAGAAATGACAATTGATAATGAGGGTGCTGGTAAAAGCTTTATTTATAATTCTAATAAAAATTATGAGATCCGTATTATGAATATTCGGCCTGATTATAATAATGGGGCTGCTACGTTCTTGGTTAGCATCAAGTAATTGGAATTTTTGTTGACACGCTAGGAAAAAAATTATATGTACTAAACAACCTCCAGGCAATCCGGAACCCGGTGCGAATCCGGGGCGGTCCCGCCGCTGTAATCGGGGACGGAGGAGAGTTAAGGCGCAAGCCGGCCACTGCCGGGGATTACCAAAACCCCGGTGGGAAGGCTGACTCTCTTTCGGCTGATCCGAGAGCCAGAAGACGTGCCTGGCGGTGAATATCAGGCTACTCCTGATGGTAAAGGGAGTTCCATCCAAGGCGATGGGACTCTTTTTTTTATGTAGCGCCGGCGCCCTCGCCGGCGCAGAAACCGCCGAGGGCGGCGGTTCTACATTTTCTGGCTCACAGGCGGGACGCCTGTGCCACCAAACCAGCTTACACCCCGGCGGCCGCCCCACTTGGCAGGCCCCGTAATCCACCGAGGAAGGAGGACCCCTATATGTCCAAAGAACCGAGTAGTAAGAAACCCATCAGCATCCGCTACACCTGCGCCCCCAACGGCGACCAGGTGGGCCTGTCCCACTACCTGATGGCGGACGCCAAAAAGGCCAAAAAGTAGGCCCATGGCATCCACGGCACCAAACCTGTTGGGCCCGTCCTCGGCTGCGGTCAACGCCGGGGCCGGGCCCCACTTCGACGTCTTAGAGGTGGGCCACCCGGATTACGTGGCCCTGATCAACGCCGACACCGCCTTTTGGGTCCTCTCCCCCCGGGAAGAGGCCCTGGCCTATCTGCTGGGCGGCGAACTGCCCCAGGTCTACCAGGAAAAAGAGGCCAAACTGGCCGCCGACCTGAACAACGTGCGCTTCGGACTCCTCCCCTCCGCGGTTTACTTCAATCCCACCGAGCGCTGTAACCTGGATTGCGGCTACTGTTATCTACCCCGGGAGGCGCGGCGGACCGGCCACGACATGGAGCCGGGCAAAGTGCTGGAGGCGCTCTCCCGTTTGCAGGAATTTTTTGTCAGCACCCTGCCGGAGGGTGCCAGACCGCAGCTCGTCTTCCATGGCGCCGAGCCGCTGCTGGCCCGGGACGCGGTCTTTGCGGGCATCGAGAAATATGGCGACTACTTCCGCTTCGGGGTGCAGACCAACGCCACCCAGTTGGATCGGGAGGCCCTGGAGTTTCTGCGGGATCACGGCTGCGGCATCGGCATCTCCCTGGACGGTCCCACGGAAGAAATCGCCACCCGCACCCGGCATACCTGGGGCGGCAGCAGCGTCTTCACCCAGACCGTCAAGATCTTGGAGGAGCTGCACGACTACCCCGGCCTCAACGTCATCACCACCGTCACCAAGGAAAACGTCCGGTCGCTCCCGGAGCTGGTGGAGTTTTTCCATGACCGGGGGGTGTCCAATGCCCTGCTCAATCCGGCGCGCGGCACCCAACTCGGCGGCCGCAACCTGATGGCGGACCAGGAGGAACTGGCCCACTATTTCTTTAAGGCCATGGACCGCTCCTTTAAATTATACGAAAAAACCGGGCGTAAGCTGGTGGTGGGCAACTTCGCCAATCTGCTGCTGGGGCTGGTGGCTCCGGGGGCCCGGCGCCTGATGTGCGACATCTCGCCCTGCGGCGGCGGCCGCTGCTTCTTTGCGGTGGGGGCCGGCGGCGAAGTCGCCCCCTGCAGCGAGTTCCTGGGGTTGGCCGAGTTCCATGGCGGCAACCTCTTCGATATGTCCGTTAAGGACTTGCTGGCCACCCCGGCTTTCAAACAGGTAACCACCCGGGTGGTGGAGCAACTGGACCCCTGCAAGCGCTGCGCCGTGCGGCACTTCTGCGGGGCCCCCTGCCCCGCCGAGGTCTACGCCATCAACGGGACGCTGGCGGCCCCGGCGCCCATGTGCGACTTCTACGTCGCCCAGGCCCGCTACGCCTTCCGGGTCATCGCCGACGGCCGCGTGGACGCCTACCTCTGGGACGGCTGGAAAGATGGCCTGGAGCCGATCCTGGTTATGTAGGATTACAACGAAGTTGGCAGTCGTAGGGGCGGCTCGCGAGCCGCCCCTACTTTTTTGGTGCGTGAGACGCACCCTATACCATCTTTTGGTGGGGCGGGCGTCCCCGCCCTCCAACTGACACAGCGGCCAGGGACGGCCGCCCCACCAACACAGGCGAGACGCCTGCGCTACCAAACCAAAAAGGGCGGACACATGGGTCCGCCCTTACTCCTTAGGGATAAATTACCGGTGCGTAGGTCGCACCCCACCTATCCCCCGCCTTAGAATTGAATCTCGAACAGCGAACTGATGGAATCCTCCTGGTGAATCCGCAGGATGGCCTGGGCGAAGAGGTGGGCCACCGGGCGCTGGACGATCTTCGGGCACTGTTTGGCCGCCTCGCTCAAGGGGATGGTGTCGGTGACCACCAGGCGGTTCAGGGGGGACTCGGTCACCCGCTGCACCGCCGGCCCGGAGAGCACCGCGTGGGTGCAGCAGGCGTTAACGTTGCGGGCGCCCTGCTGGAGAATGACCCTGGAGGCCTCGCTCAAGGTGCCGCCGGTGTCGATAATGTCGTCCATGATGACCACCTCTTTGCCCATAACCTCGCCGATGAGGTTCATGGCCTTGGCCTTGCCCGGGGCATCCCGGCGTTTGTCGATCAAGCCCAGGGTGGCGGCCAGGCGTTTGGCGTAGGCCCGGGCCCGGGGCACCCCGCCGGCGTCGGGAGAGACAATGGCCAGGTCGTCCTGAAAATTTTCCTTGATGTAGGGGATCATGATGGGCGAGGCGTAGAGGTTGTCCACCGGGATGTCGAAAAAGCCCTGAATCTGGCCCACGTGCAGGTCCATGGTGAGAACCCGGTGGGCCCCGGCGGTGGACAGCAGGTCCGCCACCAGTTTGGCGGTGATGGGCACCCGGGGGTGCACCTTGCGGTCCTGGCGGGCGTAGCCGAAATAGGGGATGACCGCAGTGATCCTACGGGCCGAGGCCCGCTTCACCGCGTCGATCATAATCAGCAGCTCCATCAGGTTGCGGTTGGCGGGGGGGCAGACCGACTGGATGATGAAGATGTCCCGGCCCCGGACATTTTCGCTGACCTCGACGCGAATCTCCCCGTCGCTGAAGGTGGTGACCAGGGCCTCGCCCAGGGGCAGGGAAAGTTGCTCGCAGATCTTGCTGACCAACTCCGGGTTGGAGTTGCCGGCGAGGATACGGATGTTATTATTCATCATGGCGGCGTTCATAGCAGCGATTTCCGGAGACTTTCTCTGGATTGATTAGAATTGCGTCAGATTTTCGTTGGCGCCACGTTATGTTAAATCAAAGGGCAGGGTCGAGGCAAGGGTAATTTCCGGTGGGTCGATTTTTTCCTGGAGCACCAGGATGCCGACGCCCCGGGCGTGAGCCGCGGCCAGTTCCCGGGCGTAGGCCGGATCCACCTGGACCGCGGGGCGCATGAGGCGGGCGTCCTGGCGCTGCACCACAAAGACGTTCCAAGCCTGATGGCCCTGGCCCACCAGCGCCGCCAGGTGCTCCAGATGGCGGCGGCCCCGGGAGGTGACGCCGTCGGGGAACAACGCCACGCCGTCCTCCACCCAGGTGATACTTTTCACTTCCAAAAACAGGAGCCCCGCCTCTGTGTCCTGGACAAAGTCCAGGCGGCTGCCCTGGGGCACGGAGACTTCAGCCCGCACCCGAAGGGGACGGGGCAATCCCGGCAGGCCGCCGGCGGCCAGGGCTTCGGCCACCAGGCGGTTGGGCGCCAGGGTGTCGATGCAGGTCCAGCCGCCGGGGAGCCGCGTGAAGCGCCAGGTGTAATCGGTTTTGCGCCCCGGCCGGCGGTCTAAAGTGATAAGGATATCACCCCCGACCGGGGCGCAGCCGGTGAGAGCCCCGGAATTGGGCACATGGACCCAGACCTGGCGGCCGTCGGCCAGTTCCACCAAGGCCAGAAACCGCTTATGACGCTCCAGGAAACGGGCGGGAATCAGAGGAGAGGTAAAACGCACTGGTTTGGGGAGCTATCAAAAGTCTAGAAGGCGTACCAGACCCGCACCGAGCTCTGCATGCCATCGGCACGCTGATCCCGGTTACCGGTTTCCAACTGGCTCTTCAGCATGAAGCTCCAGCGCCCCAGGTCGTATTTGAGGCCGGGACCCACGCCCATGACCCGCTCGGCGAACTGCCGGGACAACGAGAGGCTGTCACTGGAGTCAGGCCGGTACAGGTAGGCGTTCAGCCCCACCTGAAGATTGGGCAGGAGGCGGTAATCCAGAGAGGACTTCATCAACAGAGACGATTCGTTGCGCTTCTGGGGCTCTATCCGCCCGGGTTCGCTGTCATATAGAACGGAGATGCGCATCTCCAGGTTATGGGAAATTTTCAGCGCAGCCCCGCCATCCTGGTCCACTTGCAGGCCGGAAGTGAGGTTGGATAAGAAGTCGGAGCCAGGGTTAAGGGGAGCGGGACGGGACTGGAAAGGTTTTTCGCCCAGCATCTGGGCTTCCATGGGAGTCTGGGCGCCCGCCAGGGTAAAGGGCATGCCGCCTCTATCCCAGCGATCGGCGGCCAACCCCGGTAACGGGGCGCACGTCAGGCTGACTAATACTATAATTGCCGCCAGCCAGGCTATCCCCCATTTCCCTTGCATGCCAGTTTTCCCCCAGATTTTCACTAGCATTTATTATATAACGCATAATCACTGAATTGTCAAGGAGAACTTTGGGTTAAAGAGGGTTTGCATACAGTTCCGCCAGAATTTCCCGGCCGCCCCGGTCCAGCAGGCGGTTGGCCAGCTCCGTCCCCATGGCCTCGGCGTCGCCGCTGGGTCCAGAGGTGCTCTCCCGCAGGTAGCGCTTCCCCTCCAGGTCGCTGATCAGGGCCTCCAGGGTCAGGGAGTCACCCGCCACCCGGCCCAGGGCGGCCACCGGCACCACGCAGCCCCCTTCCAGGCGGGCCAGGAAGGCCCGTTCGGCGGACACAGCGATGCGGCTGGGGGAGTGATCCAGACAGGCGATGAGTTCCCGGAGCCGAAGATCATCGGCGCGCACTTCCAGACCCAGGGCCCCCTGCCCCACCGCCGGCAGCATGTCGGTCTCCGACAGCAGGCCTCGGTAAACGTGAGCCAACCCCAAACGGTTTAGCCCCGCGGCGGCCAGGATCAAGGCGTCCAGCCCCAGGGTCGCCATCTTTTTCAAGCGGGTGTCCACGTTGCCCCGAAGGGCGACGACCTCCAGGTCGGGCCGGTAGTGCAGGAGTTGCACCCGGCGCCGGAGGCTGCCGGTGCCGAGGCGCCCGCCCGGGGGGATGGCCGCCAGGCCGTCATAGCGGGAGGAGATGAAGGCGTCGCGATGATCCTCCCGTGGTGGTACCGCCCCCAGGATCAGGCCCTCCGGCACTACGGCCGGCATGTCCTTGAGGCTGTGCACCGCCAGATCCACCTGCCCCGAGCGCAGGGCTTCCTCGATCTCTTTGATGAACAGGCCC
>JAPLJC010000236.1 GCA_026388765.1 Deltaproteobacteria bacterium | reverse complement strand
AAGCCAGGGAAGGCGGGACCTTCGGCCCCGACTTCCCAGGCTAATCATCAGAAACCTAGGGTGCGCTATGGCGTACCCTTTTTTGCTGGATTAAAGGTAACCAGAAATCAGCAGATCGGGTACGATTCTGCGAATGGCGGGGGCTTTGGCTTGATGGGCCTCTACCAGGCGGGCCACGCCCTCACCCCCCAAGACGCCGGGGGCTTTCCGGCCGCCCAGGATTTTGGGGGCGAAGAAGAAGTAGAATTGGTTGACTAAGCGCTGATCGAAGAACCCTCCCAGGACCTCGGCGCCGCCTTCCACCAGCAGGCTCTGCACCTGCTGCTTGCCTAAAAGTTCCAGCAAGGGTTTTAAGGGGACCCGGCCCGATTCCGAGGGGAAGACCAGGACCTCGGCGCCCAGGTCTTTAATGGCCCTGATTTTTTCTTTGGGGGCGGTCGCGGTGCAGGCCACCCAGGTGGGCGCCGGGGAGTTGAGGCGGAAGAGTTTGGTGGTCAGGGGCAGGCGCAGGCGGCTGTCCAGGACCACTCGAATGGGGTCTTGGCCCCGGCCCCGGCGCAGCCGGGTAGTGAGCTGCGGGTCATCAGACAGGGCGGTGTTGATCCCCACCAGGATGGCGTCCACCCGGTGGCGCAGGCGGTGGCCGTAGGCCCGGGACGCCTCGCCGGTGAGCCATTGGGACTCGCCGGTGGCGGTGGCGATCTTGCCGTCCAGGGAACAGGCCGCCTTGGCGATGACCCAGGGGAGCCCGGTCGCCACCCAGTGGAACCAGGCCTCGTTCAGGCGCCGGGCTTCTGTTGACAAAACCCCCGTCTCTACTGCGACGCCTTGGGAACGGAGATAGGCACAACCGCCGCCGGCAACCTTGGGGTTGGGGTCCGGGGTGGCGATAATCACCCGGCTGACGCCGGCCGCCAGGATCGCCTGGGTGCAGGGCGGGGTCCGGCCCTGGTGGTTGCAGGGCTCCAGGGTGACATAGAGGTCGGCGCCTCGGGACGCGTCCCCGGCCTGCCGCAGGGCCTCCACTTCGGCATGGGGTGCGCCCACCCGGCGATGGTACCCTTGCCCCACAATGTGGCCATCCTGGACCACCACCGCACCCACCATGGGATTGGGCGAAACCCAGCCCGCGCCTTTGGCAGCCAGCCGCAGAGCCAGTTTCATGTAGGAGGTCTCTGGGGTCAAACCTGGCCCTTTTCGTCGCGCTCTTGGAAGACTTCCTTAGCCGCAAACATGCCGTTGAGGGCCGCGGGAAACCCGGCATAGACCGCCATTTGGATGATGACCTCAATAATCTCGGTCCGGGTGCAGCCCACATTGAGGGCGGCGTGGATATGCACCTTCAACTGGGGCGCGGCATGGCCCAGGGCAGTGAGGGCAGCCACCGTGGCGATCTCCCGCGATTTGAGATCCAGGCCGGGGCGGCAGTAGATATCACCGAAAGGAAATTCAATGGTATAGCGAGCCAGGTCCGGGGCAATGTCTTGCAAGGCGGCCATGACCCGTTCCCCCGCTTCGCCGTCGATCTCCTTAAGTTTCTCCCAGCCGCGCTCGTATCTCGACGTGCTCATAAGGTCTTCTCCCCGGACGCGCCCCCTACCGATCTCGCGGCAAGTGTGAATGTCATAGAGGCCGCTTAGACGCAAGGCTATTCACTCATCAAACCAGGTTTCAACAAATCCGCGCAGGCATTTATTAGCGACATGGACCTGCTGTAATTCTCCCCCTCCCTCCGGCGGAGGAGAGGGGCGGGGGAGGGGGTTGCCAGCAACCCATCGAAACATGCCAAAGCTCAAGTGAACAGCATTGGGTTTAGGCGGTCATTTCTTTTTCGGAATTTCCTTCCGGCTGGCCAGGAGGCGGCGGATTTCCTCCATGAAGTCGGTGGCGTCGGTGAAGTGGCGGTAGACTGAAGCGAAGCGCACGTAGGCCACTTCATCCCACTGGCGCAACTGATTCATGACCCGCTCGCCGATCCAGGTGGAGGCGATCTCCCGCTGGCCACTCTCCAGCATCTCCCGTTCCAGGCCGTCCAGAAAATTCTCGATGGTGTCGATGGAGACCGGCCGTTTCTCGCAGGCCTTGATGATGCCCTCGTACAGTTTGGGGCGCAGGAAGGGCTCCCGGCGGCCGTCTTTCTTCACCACCAGGGGCATGGTCTCCTCCACCTGTTCGTAGGTGGTGAAGCGCCGTGAGCAATTTAAACACTCCCGCCGCCGCCGGATGGCGTTGGCCTCCCGGCTGGGGCGGGAGTCGATGACCTTATTGTTGGTGCTGTGGCAGTAAGGGCAGCGCATGTTATAGACAATTTTCGGGTTCGATCAAAATCATAAATTATGAATATGTATTTGATTTTATACTAGGTTTCAAGAAAAGGGCTAAGCATTTTTGGCGGCTGATATATCCGGGCAATAAAAAAAAGGGGAACCCAGCGGGTCGCCCTGACGAGAACCATCGATTTGAGAGGCGTTACCTTAGACGAAAAATACGAAAAATTCTTCACCGCGCCTTTACCGAAAATCGAAAACCAGCCCTTTACGCCGCACTCCATTCTTCGGCAAAAAGAGGGTAGTGGGAACAGAAGTCTTTCACCTGGGCCTGAAGTTTGGCCAGGAGGTCGGTGTCAGAGGGCGCAGTCAGGGCCTGGTGCATGAAGTCGGCAATAATGACCATCTCCTTCTCCTTCATGCCCCGGGTGGTGAGGGCCGGGGTGCCCACCCGGATGCCGCTGGTAATGGTGGGGGGCCGTTGATCGAAGGGGATGGAATTTTTATTGACGGTGATGCCGGCCCGGTCCAGGGCCTCTTCGGCTTGCCGACCGGTTAGACCCATGGCGCTCACATCCACCAGGATGAGGTGGGTGTCGGTGCCGCCGGCCACCAGGCGGTAACCGTGCTGGAGGAATTCTTGGGCCAGGGTACGGGCGTTGGCGACAATCTGGGCCTGATAGCGTTTAAAGGACGGGGCCAGGGCCTCCTGGAAGGAAACGGCCTTGGCGGCAATGATATGCATCAGGGGGCCGCCTTGAATTCCGGGGAAGATTTGGCTGTCCAGGGCCTTGCCGTACTTCGCCTGGGCCAGGATGAGGCCGCCGCGAGGCCCCCGCAGGGTTTTGTGGGTGGTGGAGGTGATGAAATCGGCCACGGGCACCGGGCTGGGATGGAGGCCCACGGCGATGAGCCCGGAGATATGGGCTATGTCCACCATGAGATAAGCCTCCACTTCCCGGGCGATATCGGCAAAGCGGGAAAAATCCAGGGTCCTGGGGTAGGCGCTGGCTCCGGCGATGATCATCTTGGGGCGGTGCTTCAGGGCGGCTTCCCGTACCGCGTCGAAGTTGACCTCTTCTGTTTGCCGGTAAACCCCGTAGGTGACGGCCTTAAAGAGGCGGCCGGAAAAATTCACCGAGGCCCCGTGGCTCAGATGGCCGCCGTGAGCCAGGTCCATGCCTAAAATAGTGTCTCCATATTTGAGCACGGAAAAATAGACCGCCATATTGGCCTGGGTGCCGGAATGGGGCTGGACGTTGGCATAGGCTGCGCCGAAAAGCTCTTTCACCCGGCTCAAGGCCAGGGTTTCGGCGGTATCCACGTACTCGCAGCCGCCGTAAAAGCGGCGCCCCGGGTAGCCCTCGGCATACTTGTGGGTCAGGATGGAGCCCTGGGCCTGGAGCACGGCGTTACTGACGAAGTTCTCCGAGGCAATCATCTCCAGCTTGTCTAGCTGCCGCTGCCGCTCCCGTTCGATAACGGCGTAAATGGCGGGATCGATGCGGGCCAGGTCGTCCATCTGATCCATCATGGGGCCGCTCCGGCCGGGTTTTTCTCCCGGGCCAACTGTTCCAGTAAATCCAGACGTTCCTGGTGGCGGCCGCCGTCAAAAGGGGTGCTAAGCCAGGTGCGGACAATTTCTTTGCCAAGATCTGGGCCGATGACCCGACCGCCCATGACCAGAAGATTAGCGTTGTTATGACGTCTGCACATAATGGTGGCAAAGAGGTCATGGCACAGCGCCGCCCGGATGCCGGCAAAGCGGTTGGCCATAATGCTCATTCCCAGGCCGGTGCCGCAGATCAAGATGCCCCGGCTGCCGGGGGCCGCCAGCACCGCGTCCACCACCTTTTTGCCGAACAGCGGGTAATGTACCGATTCATCGGCATTGGCGCAGCCGAGATCGGCCAGCTCGACCTTGAGTTCGTGCAACAGCTTGACGATCTCTTTTTTCAGGCCGAAGCCGGCGTGGTCGCAGCCGATGGCGACGATTCCGGGCTCAAGCGGCCCGGGCTGTGACGAAACTGATGACATCCTGGACGGTCCTCAGCTTTTCCGCTTCCTCATCGGCGATTTCCATGCCGAATTCCTCTTCCATGGCCATGATCAATTCCACCAGGTCCAGGGAGTCAGCCCCCAGGTCATCCACGAAGACCGCCTCCGGGGTGACCTCAGAGCGCTCCACGCCCAGTTTGTCCACAATTATGTCAATCACTTTTTCTTCAATCGCACCCATCGACTAAACCTCCTATTTTCTTAAACCATCAGCATGCCGCCGTTAATATGAATCACCTGGCCGGTAATATAGGTCGCGGCCTCCGAGGCCAGGAAGACCACCGCCTGGGCCACCTCTTCCGGGGTGCCGAAGCGCCCCAGGGGGATCTGGGCCATCATCTCCGCCTTGACCTTTTCCGGCAGGGACTCGGTCATCTCAGTCTGGATGAAGCCGGGAGCCACGGCGTTCACGGTAATATTGCGGGAGCCCAGTTCCCGGGCCACCGACTTGGTCAGGCCGATCAAGCCGGCCTTGGAGGCCACATAATTGGCCTGGCCGGCATTGCCCATCACCCCCACCACCGAGCTGAGGTTGATGATGCGGCCGAAACGCTGCTTGACCATGGTCTTGCTCACGGCCCGGATGCAGTTATAGGCGCCCTTGAGGTTAACGGCCAAGACCGCGTCCCATTCATCCTCTTTCATGCGCAGGATGAGATTGTCCCGGGTGATGCCGGCGTTGTTCACCAACAGGTCCAGGCGGCCGCTCTCCTTGACGATCTCGTCGATGCCGCGCTGCACCTGGCCGAAATCGGCCACGTTGAATTCAATCAGCTTGGCCGCGGCCCCTTTGGCGGCCACATCCTTTTGGGTCCGGGCCGCCTCTTCCCCCAGGGCTATGTCATTCAGGTAGATGGTCAGGCCGGGCCGTGCCAGAGCCAGGGCGATGGCCCGGCCGATCCCCCGGGCGGCGCCGGTTATCAAAGCTACAGAGGCGATATCGTTCATGGCAGTTATCCGACTAGATATTCAGCAATTTAAGCCATACTTCACCCACCGCGGCTCAGCCTCGGGGTGCAAGGTTATGCTGGCTTAATTAAATAAAACGAATTTCGCCAAATTGAAAGAGGTTTCTTATACTTTTTTTCACGTAACCCTTATTAACCCAGCAGTTTGGCCAAGGCCTTTCTTGGTGTCCATCGACCTTAATTTATTATATCACCCTCGGTCCCGCTTGATCTCCTGGATCAAGGCCGGGATGATCTCGAACAGGTCGCCTACCAGGCCCACGTCGGCCACCTGGAAGATGGGGGCCTTGGGGTCTTTGTTGATGGCCACGATGAAGTCGGAGGACTGCATCCCCACCAAGTGCTGGGCCGCGCCGCTGATGCCGCAGGCCAGGTAGAGCCTGGGGCCGACGGTCTTGCCAGTCTGGCCGATTTGGTGCGGGTAAGAGATCCAGCCGGCATCCACCGCCGCCCGGGAGGCGCCCACGGCCGCACCCAGCAGGTCTGCCAGTTCTTCCAACAGGCGAAAATTCTTGCCTTCCTTCAGTCCCCGGCCGCCGGCGATAATGACCTCAGCCGCGCCCAGGGGCACTCGCTCCTTGATCTCCTCCACCGTGGCGACGAAGCGGCTGCGGGCGGGGGCGTCCAGGAAAGCGGTGCCCATCCGGATCACCTCCCCAGTGGCCGAGGCCTCCAGCGGTCGAGGCTTGAAGACCCCGGGCCGGGCGGTGGCCATCTGCGGGAAGGTGCGAGGGGTGATGATGGTGGCCATGATGTTGCCGCCGAAGGCCGGACGGGTCTGCAGCAGCAGGCGCGGCTCCAGGTCGATGGCGAAGGCGGTGCAGTCGGCGGTGAGGCCGGTCTTGAGCGCCGCCGCCACCCGGGGGATGAAGGCCCGACCGGTATAGGTGGCCCCGGCCAGAATGATTTCCGGCCGAAACTGCCGGGCCAGCTCCGTCAGAGCCGCGGCATAGCTTTCTTCCAGAAAATCCTGGAGGCGGGGATGCTCCGCCAGATAGACCTTGTGGGCGCCGGCAGCCAGCAGGGCAGGGGAGAGGTGCGCCACCTTTTCCCCAAAAAGCACCGCGGCCACCGGCACCTGGAGTTCCTCGGCCAGGCGCCGTCCTTCCCCCAACAACTCGGCGGTCACCGGGGCCAGCACGCCGCCCCGCTGTTCGGCGAAGACCCAGACGCCGTCCGGCGGCACTGCGGGCCGGGGGCTGGGGCCGGTGGCCGCCGGCAGGGCCAGGGCCTCAACCTCGCAGACCTCGACGCAGGCGCCGCAAAGATTGCAGCCGTCGCCGATGATTAGGGTCTCCCCCTCCAGCTTAAGGACCCCGAAGGGACAGACCTCCACGCACTGGCCGCAGGCAAGACATTTTTCGGAGTAAAAGATCAGACTCATTTTAGCCCAGATTATTTATAGGAAAATGTAGCGCCGGCGCCCTCGCCGGCGTTAGAACCGCCGGGGGCGGCGGTTCTACATTTCAATTTATCGATCAACCGTAATTAATATTTTGGTCTTTTTCTTCAGGGTCCTGAGGGTCAGATAAATTATCAGCCCAAAAATGAAAATCATTAACCAGGTTCGATCGACCATAATGCTCCCAGCCTGAAGGCTATCCCTGATGACGGCCAAGGCCGTAAAAGAAGCGATCATGGCAAAAAAGCTGGAATATTCTCTCTTGAAGGCCGACTTCCAGGAAAAAGACAACTCCGGCGGCCGCCAATTTTTCCAGCGGGGCATAATGGCCGGGGTCATGGCGGCCCAAGTTAAGAAGTCTTCTCCGAATTTTTCCCGCAAAAACTTTTCTTCGGCAAAGATGATCCTTTCATAAAACAGGGTGAAGGCTAAAATAACGATCAGAATCACCCACCAGATTTTAATGAACCAGGCCAACCCCAGCCAGATAATGAAATTGCCCAGGTAAAGGGGGTTCCGCACTACGGAGTACATCCCCGAGGTGTTTAAAACCTCCGCCACTTGGCCCCGGGTGTTGCGCCCCGAGGTGCCTCGGGGGGCAAAGCCCACGGTATAGAAGCGGATGCCCAGGCCGGCCAGGGAGACCAGCAGGCAACCCATTTGCCATGACAGGCCGGGGTGGGGTGCAGCCTCCGGATGGCGGTAACTCAATAATGCCGCCAGAAATAAAGCGCCCATGAAGAGCGGCAGATAGCTGCGCCAGCGAAAAAACCGGTTGCCGAGGTCTTCAAATTCTTCTTGTAGGGCCATGTTTTAGAGCTATCAGCTATCAGGGCTCAGTTTTCAGCTAGAGGGCGGCCTAAGGCCGCCAAAATTCGGCGGGCACAGCCCGCCCTAGATTTCTGATAAAAAGTGGCCTCGGCGCCTTCGGCGGTTCAGCACAGGTTGGAAACCTGTGCCACCAAATCCGGGCGACCCAGCGGGTCGCCCCTACGATGAAGCCGATTAAACGCCCTTGGACCTCTCCTTCAGCCGCTGCCAGAGGCGGCCGGCCAGTTCCGCCGGGTCCCCGGTCCAGACTTCGGATTTCCCCCGGGCCGGTGGCGGAAAGACCTTGACTACCTGGGTGAAGGAGCCGCTCAAACCCGCGTCCTGTTGGTCCAACCCCAAGTCAGGCAGGCCCCACACCGGAATGGCCGCTTGCTTAGCCCGGAGTTTGGCCTTGAAGGAGGGCACCCGGGGTTCGTTGATCTCCTTGACCACGGTGATCAGGGCCGGGAGGCTCACTTCCACTGCGTCGTAACCGTGGTCCAGCAGGCGCTCAACCGTCAACAATCCGTCCCCGGCGAAGGTTAGCTTCCGGGCCCAGGCGGCGTAGGGGATGTTTAGGATGGCGGCCAGCATGGGGCCTACCTGGGCGGTGTCGCCGTCGATGGCCTGCTTGCCGGTGAAGATCAGGTCAGCCGGGTCCAATTTTTCAATGGCCTTGCTCAAGGTCAGGGCCGTGGCCCAGGTGTCGGCCCCGGCGAAGGCCCGGTCGGAGAGCAGCACCGCGGCGTCGGCCCCGTAACCCAAGGCTTCCCGCAGGGCCGCTTCGGCCTGGGGCGGTCCCATGGTGAGGACCGTGACCGTAGCCTCCTGAGAGTCTTTAATCCGCAGGGCCTCTTCCAGGGCATAGAGGTCAAAGGGATTGATGATGGCCTTGACGCCCTCACGCTTCAGGGTATGGGTCACCGGGTCCAGGCGCACTTCCTGGGTCTCGGGGACTTGTTTGATGCAGACGATGATGTTCATAGTGAGCAGTAGCAGTAAATCCTGCTTTTAATATAGGAATGATTGGAAATAAAAAATCTTTTCTTATGTTAATTTAGCTATTATTCTTTCAACCCCTTGAATCAATTCATAAACTTCTTCCCTTCTAGGCTCACGGTCCTTAGCATGACAACAAAGGTTTCTTATTGTTGCTAACCGTTCGATTCCATTATTATCAGTATAATCAATTATCTCCTTAAGTAATAAATGTTTTCTATAATCCTTAATTTCAGGACATCTATTATCAATTTTTTGATAACCATTTTTTATACAGACCATTCTTAAATGACGCTCTAATACCAGGCCGGCGATAGCGCCTGCGGCTCTTAAATAATTTGAATTTAATAAATTTTTTGCTGAATTAAGATCACTATTAGATAGCTCTTTATTAATAACATTATTAATGTTATAAATTATATTATCAATAAATGCAATGATAGATTTTAAAATCAATATTTGCTGATCAACAGCGTTACTTGTTGTACTTCTGAAACCATCTACCATTGATAACCGTTCATTATTAATTAGAATCCCTTCAATATAATCTTTATAAAATGCTTTAAAATCTTTTAACCGGCCAGGGAGCAAGGACTGGACAGGAGCAAGGGCTTTTGTATACCATAATTGATAATTGGATTGGAACAGTTCAATATGAACTTCTTCCTCCTCACCCCCTTCTAAATTTGAAAGAAAATTATTTCCTTGTTTAATCAGATTATTGATTTCAAGAAGAATATTTTCCTTCAATGATGTCATAAAAGTAATCCTTATTTATTTATTTCTCGTTCTCAAGCCAAGCTAACTTTTAAAGCACAGCTTTGAGCATACAGGTGCTTCCAAGTTCAATTTGGGAACCAGAACCGGAATATTCAAAGTCAAAGGTTTTAACCTTCCCCTCCCTTGAAGGGAGGGGGTTAGGGGGAGGGTGGCGTTCGCCTTTCTCAGACAAAAAGATGACGCCACCCCCTCCCCAACCCTCCCCCCTCAAGGGGGAGGGAGTTAAACCCCGCATGTTGATGGGCTATCATTTATTGGGGCCGAAACATTTTCAGAGAAGTTCCTTTGCCCCCTAACCCCTGATCCCTATTTCTTTCTCGAATATTCCTTATTCAGCGCCAGGCCGATGATGTTGCGCATGATCTGGTTGGTGCCTTCGAAGATCTGGAGGATCTTGGCGTCCCGCATCATCTTTTCCACCGGGTATTCCCGCATGTAGCCGTGGCCGCCCATGACCTGCACCGCGTC
>JAPLJC010000163.1 GCA_026388765.1 Deltaproteobacteria bacterium | reverse complement strand
GCCGCCACGATACTCTTCACCATCTTGCCGCCCGGTCCGATGACTTCCCGGATCTTGTCGGGGTTGATGGTGAGGACGATGATCTTGGGGGCATGCTCCTTGAGCTCCGGGGACGGTTCGGAGATGACCTTGGCCATCTCGCCCAGGATGTGCAGCCGGGCTTCCCGGGCCTGGGTCAGAGCCTGGCCCATGATCTCCCGGGTGAGGCCGGTCATCTTGATGTCCATCTGCAGAGCGGTGATCCCCTGAGCGGTGCCGGCCACCTTGAAGTCCATGTCGCCAATCTGGTCCTCGTCGCCCAGGATGTCCGAGAGCACCGCCACCCGGTCACCTTCCTTGATAAGGCCCATGGCTACGCCGGCCACCGCGGACTTGATGGGCGCGCCGGCGTCCATCAGGGCCATGGAGGCGCCGCAGATTGTAGCCATGGAGGAGGAGCCGTTGGAGGAGAGGATCTCCGAGACGATGCGGATGGTATAAGGAAACTCCTCCGCCGACGGCAGCACCTGGGAAATGGCCCGCTCCGCCAGGGCGCCGTGGCCGATTTCCCGGCGTCCCGGACCCCGAAGCGGCCGGGTTTCACCCACTGAGTAGGGCGGGAAGTTATAGTGCAGCATGAAAGACTTAAAGGTCTCGCCCACCAGGGTCTCGATCTTCTGCTCATCGGACGGCGTGCCCAGAGTGACCACCGCCAGGGCCTGGGTCTCGCCCCGGGTGAAGACGGCGGAGCCGTGGGTGCGGCTCAGCATGCTGATTTCCCCACTGATTTCCCGCACCTGGTTGAAGCTGCGGCCGTCGATGCGCCGCTGCTCGGCCAGCATCATGTGACGCACTGCCTTTTTCTGGGTCTCTTTGAAGAGATTGGCGACCGCCTTTTCCTGGCCGACGGCCTCTTCGCCTAGATCGGCCAGCACTTCCTGAAAAACCTGGGCCATTCTCTTATTGCGCGCCTTCTTTTCCGGCGTTTTCACCGCCTCCAGGATGCGGTCCTTGGCCAGGGTCTCGATCTTTTGCGGCAGGTCCCCGTAATCCGGCGCTTCCGGCGCCGGACGTTTGGGCACGCCGATCTCCTGGCGCATCTGGATGATCAGGTCCAGAATGGGCTTGAGCTGCTCCTGGGCGAAGAACAGGGCCTCCAGCACCTCGTCTTCCTGGATCATGGCGGCGCCGGCTTCCACCATCACCAGTCCCTGGGGCGCCCCGGCCACGATGAGGTTGAGGCTGCTTTCCTTCTGCTGGGAATTGGTGGGGTTGATCACCAGTTGACCGCCGATTTTACCCACCCGCACTGCGGCCACCGGGCCGTGGAAGGGGGCGTCGGAGATCTCCAGGGCGGCGGCGGCGCCATTTAAGGCGACGATGTCCGGGTCGATCTCCATATCGCCGGACAGCACCGTGGCCATGATCTGGATTTCGTTCCTCAGCGCCTTGGGAAACAGCGGCCGCAGCGGCCGATCGATGAACCGCGAGGTGAGGGTCTCCTTTTCACTGGGACGGCCGATCTCCCGGCGGAAGAACCCCCCGGGGACCCGGCCGGCGGCATAGGCCTTTTCCAGATAATCCACGGTCAAGGGCAAAAAGTCGATGCCTTCGCGCATATCGTCCGAGATGACTGCGGTGACTAATACCGCGTTCTCGCCGTATCTTACCAAAACGGAGCCGCTGGCTTGCTGGGCCAGATGGCCCGTTTCGAAAGTGAGGTCACGGCCTCCAACTTCCACCTTAAATGTTTTCGACATATCAGTCAGATGAGCCTCCTATCTTCTCAGACCCAGTTGCTCGATCAGGGTCCGGTAACGTTCGATATCCTTATCCTTCAGGTAGTTCAGGAGGCGCCGGCGCTGGCCCACCAGCTTGATCAAACCTCGACGGGAGTGATGATCCTTGGCATGCGTCTTGAAGTGGTCCGTCAGGTAAGTGATCCTCTCGCTCAAAATGGCCACCTGCACTTCCGGAGAGCCAGTATCGGAATTGTGCAGTCGATAGCGGTCAATAATCTCCTGCTTCTGTACGGTAGTTAAGCCCACGACTTCCTCCTTTGTTGGTGTCAGCATTTAGCGGTCAGCGGTCAGCGAAAAAAATGCAGGATATTCTTTTGCTGCCCCATCTTGCCCGGGCTGACTATTTTTGGATCATTTTATTTTCGCCCGCCGCCATGCGGCTGGCAGGGTTAACTGCATTTTCCGGCCGGGCAGAACCAGCGAATACCCGGACCGGGGCCAATACCACGCGCTCCTCCTGGCATCGGACTCGGGCCAACGCCAGCAACTCGCCGGCGGCCAGGACCTGTACCAGTTCCTCCGGTTGAAAGCCCGCATCCGGCCAGGCCACCGCCTGACCCCGGCGCAAATTCCCGGCTGCTTCGGGTCCGACTCGCACCTGCCGCATTCCCGGCAGACAGGCGGTCAAAGGGATGATGCGGGTGAGGCGCGCCTCCGGGGCGGCTTCTTCCAGGGCGGCCAGGCTCAAGGCGTCTTCAATCTTGAATGGCCCCACCTCCAGACGCCGCAAGGCCGTCAGATGCGCCCCGCAACCCAGGACCGCGCCCAAATCCGCGGCCAGGGTGCGGATGTAAGTCCCCTGGGAGCAGCGGACGGTAATGGTGACCCGGGGCAGGTCCACTTCCTCCACCTCCAGGCGGTAGATCGTCACCGGCCGGGGCGGCAGGTCCACCGTCTCACCCCGCCGGGCCAGCTGGTAGAGGCGCTCACCTTGATAGTGCAGGGCCGAATGCATGGGCGGCACCTGTTGGATCTCACCGACGAATCTCGCCGCAGCCCGGTAAACCTGCTCGGGCGAAGGCCACGTCTCCGTCCGGGACACCACCCGGCCGGTAAGGTCCTGGGTGTCGGTGGCCACTCCTAACCTAATGGCCCCCCGGTAAGTCTTGGCCTCCGGCAGCAGATAAGGCACCAGCTTGGTGGCCTCCCCCAGGCACAGGGGCAAAAGCCCGGTGGCGAAGGGGTCCAGGGTGCCCAGATGGCCAATCTTGCGCTCCCCCAAGGCCCGGCGGACCCGGCGCACTACGTCGAAGGAACTGAGGCCCTCGGGCTTATCGATTAACAGGATGCCGGAGATCATTATTTATGGGCTCTCTGCGTCTCTGTGGTAAAAATCCTTCACGGCATCTGCCCGGCGGGTTCTTCGCCGCCCGCTACAATCTTTTGGGGTTTGGCTCCCGGGGTCAAGTCCAAGCGCCAGAGATCGGCCTTTACTGGACTCGTGGCGGTCCAGCGCTCTTTGGGCCAACGCTCATAGACGATGGCCTTGCCGTGGTCCACATAAGTGGGCTGGCTGCCCAGAGCCAATATGGTCTTCCGGCCCGAGGCCGGGTTCACCAGAAAAACGACGTCTTCTTTACCGGAGTCGGTGGCCGGAGAGTAGCAGAGAATCTCCTTGCCATCCGGGGTGAACTGCGGCCGCCAGTAAGGGGTGGCATCCCGGGAATTCTTAGGGAAGCGAAAAATCTTCTTGCCCTGAAGATTTAGCACCTCAAAGCCCCCGGAAACGTCACTGCCGCTTTCCTGATAGGCGATGAGCCGACCGTCGGGTGAAAAGGCCGGATTGCTATAAACATAACCAGTATCCAACAAGGTATTGGGATTACTGGTAATCCGCCGCACCGCGCCGCTCGCCAGGTCGGCCAGGCTCAGGGACATGGTGGCGAAGCTCAGCTCTGAGCCTCTCTCCTTTTTCACCTTCAAGTCGGAGAGCCCCACAAAAAGCAGGTTCTTGCCATCCGGGGAAAAGGCCGGATGCTCCCCGCCCTGAATCTCCGGGTGGCGAAATTGCTGGATTATGCCACCCTGGCTGGGGATCAGGAAGATCTGCCCGAAGCCGGTTTCCTCCCCCACCCCGGAGTAGAAGGCCACCCATTTGCCATCCGGCGATACGGCCGGGCCCCGGTCCTTGTGGGAGTGCGTCAACTGCCGGGCCTTGCCGCCATCGCTGTCGGCGCTCCAGATGTTGCCGCCCCGCACAAAGGCGAGCTTGGCCTGCTCCGCGGCCAGAGCCGCCGAAGCCCAGAAAAACAAAGCAATGATAGTTAAGATTAATAGTAGCTTAGTCCTGGCCATGTTCTGCTGATCTCATGATTGCCGTAGGGCGGGCGTCCCGCCCGCCACATAAAAACCTCAAATTTGGCGGGCGGGACGCCCGCCCCCCAAGTTATCTTTAGAAATAATTAACTGTCCGAACTTTCCCCCGGCTTATTAGACACCCCAGCCTGGCGCAGCAACTCTTCCAGTTTGGCCAGCCGATCCAGGCCGGCATCCGGCAAAAAGCTGATTTCCGGCAGCAAGCGAAACAGGTTCTCCCGGGCCACTTCCCGTTTGATAAAACCCATTGCCTTGTCCAGGGCCTGATGCACCAGGGTGGCGTCGGCATTGGGATGGGTCACGTAAAAGACCCGCGCCTGCTTCAGGTCCGGACTCATCTCCACCTGCGTGAGCGTGAGTTCCTGGAGCCGGGGATCGGCGCACTTGTGCAACAGGATCAGGGCCAGGCGCTCCCGGAGCAGTTCCGCTACCCGAATGGACCGGCCGGTGGGTGGTCGCTGCCGCATCATGTCAATTCGCCATTACCCATATCTTTCGTACCGAACCTGGTATTCGCCCTGGAATTTCGGGCGAACATAAAGTTCGCCCCTACTCTTCCTTCAGGTAGCAGAGTTCCATCTGGGAGTCGATGATCTCCACCACGTATTGGTTTTCAATGAACTTCATGATCTGTTGCATACGGGCCTCAAGCAATTGGGGATCGTTGCCCACCAGGGCCACGCCGACCTGGGCCTTTTGCCACAGGTCGTTGTCCCCTACTTCGGCCATGGCCGCGTCGAATTTGTGCCGCGCCTTTTCGATGAGACTTTTGACCACCTTGCGCTTACCCTTCAACGAGTCGTTATCAGGGATGATCAAGGTGAGGCGAGCCGCGGCGACGATCATTTTAACCTCGGTAAAGCAAGAGGGTCAGCCCCCTACCCTACTCCTCTTTCTGGGCCCTGGTGCTCAGGGCTTCCAAGAGAGCCTTCACCTTTTCCTGGACGTAGGCTTCGATGATGTCACCGACTTTGAAGTCGTTGAACCGGTCGATGCCGATGCCGCATTCGTAGCCGGCCAGGACTTCCTTGACGTCCTCCTTGAAGCGTTTCAAGGAATTGACTTTGCCGCCTTCGGAGACCGTCTTGCTGCCCCGCAGCACCCGGGCCAGGGCGTTACGCTCGATTTTGCCGTCCTGCACCATGCAGCCGGCAATGGTGCCGGTCTTGGTGATGGTGAAGACCTGGCGCACTTCGGCCCGGCCCAAGACCTTCTCTTCGACGATGGGCTCCAGCAAGCCTTCCAGGGCGGCGTGGACGTCCTGTAACAGATTGTAGATGACGTCATAGTAGCGCACATCCACCTGTTCCTGTTCGGCCAGGGACTGGGCCTTGGGGTTGGCCCGGACATTGAAGCCGACCACGATGGCATCCGAGGCGGAGGCCAACATGATGTCGCTTTCGGTGATCTCTCCCATGCCGCTGTGGATCAGGCTGACCTTGATCTCCTTGGACCCCAGTTCGGACAGGGCCTTGGCCAGGGCTTCGATGGAGCCGTGCACGTCGGCCTTGAGCACCATCTTCAGCTCCTTGACCGCGCCGTCTTTGACCTGCTGGTAGAGCTTCTCCAGGGTCACCCGGCTGATGCGGGCCAGGGTGGCTTCCCGCAGTTTCTGCTGGCGCATCATGGCGATCTGTTTGGCCTTGCGCTCATCCTCCAGCACCATGAACTCGTCGCCGGCATCGGCAATGCCGTTGAAACCCTGGACCTCCACCGGCATCCCCGGGGTCACCTCTTCCACCTTTTGGCCCCGGTCGTCGAACATAGCCCGCACCCGGCCGTATTGAGAGCCGCAGACAAAGTAGTCTCCCACCTTCAGGGTGCCTTGCAGCACCAGGACCGTGCCCACCGGGCCCCGGCCTTTATCCAGGCGGGACTCAATGATGTGGCCGGTGGCCGGCGCGTCGGGTGAGGCTGACAGATCCAGGATTTCCGCTTGCAGCAGGATTTTTTCCAGCAGTTCCTGGATGCCGATGCCCTTCTTGGCGGAGACTTCGGCGAACAGGACGTCGCCGCCCCATTCCTCGGAGACCACGCCGTAGTTGCCCAGTTCCCGCTTGACTTTCTCCGGGCTGGCATTGGGTTTGTCGATCTTATTGACCGCCACCACCAGGGGAACCCCGGCGGCCTTGGCGTGGTTGATGGCTTCCACGGTCTGTTCCATGACGCCGTCGTCCGCAGCCACTACCAGGACTACCAGGTCGGTGACCTTGGCGCCCCGGGCCCGCATGGCGGTAAAGGCCTCATGGCCCGGGGTGTCCAGGAAGACCACCTCGCCCTGGCCTCCAGGAAGCGTCACATGATAGGCGCCGATGTGCTGGGTGATGCCCCCGGCTTCGCCCTCGGTGACCCGGGTCTGACGGATAGCATCCAACAGGGAGGTTTTGCCGTGGTCCACGTGGCCCATAATAGTGACCACCGGCGGCCGGGGGATGGATACTCCCTCCTTCCGGGTCCCCAGGGACAGGAGTTCCTCTTCCTGCATGGAGGCATGCTCCACCTCGTAGCCGAACTCGCCGGCCACGATGACCGCGGAGTCGAAGTCGATGGGATAGTTGATGTTGGCCATCACCCCCATCTGCAGTAGCTGCTTGATGACTTCGCCGCTCTTGATGCCCATCCGTTTGGCCAGTTCGCCGACGGTGATGGATTCGCCCACCTTGACGCGTCGTTTGATGGCCTTGGGGACGGTGAGTTCAGACTTGGTGACCTTCTTGATGGCCTTTTTCATCCCTCGGCGCCGCGGCCCGCGACCTTCCCCTTCGGCTACCCCATAGAGGTCGGCCCGTTCCCGAACTTCCCTCTTCTTCACCGGTTTAGACCGGACGGCCTCCGGAACTTCAGGACGTTTGGTGGGCTTCTTCTTGCCCTTGAGATCCTTCTTCTCTTCCACCGGACCGGGTTTGGCGGCGCCGGCCTGCGGCCTGGCCGCTCCCGGCGACGGTTTAGCCGCCCCGGGCATAGGCCTGGCGGTCCCGGGCATAGGTCTGCCCGCCGCCGCCCGGGGTCTGGCCCCGGCCGCCGGCGCCTCATAGTGAGACGGCGGGGAGGGAGGCGTAACTTCCACCGGGGGCAGGCTGATGATACGGGCCGGAATTTCCCTTTTTCTGGCCTTGCCGCGTTGGCGTTTCAAGGCGGTGCCGGAATCGGTCACCGGAGCCGCGGCCGGACTTTTGGCA
>JAPLJC010000195.1 GCA_026388765.1 Deltaproteobacteria bacterium | reverse complement strand
CCTTCAGTTATGTATTTCACGGTGCTGATTTCGGTCAGATTCTGCAAGGAATCGATTACCGCTTCGATCTCACGGGAAGCTTGCTGGATTTTTTGCAATTGCCTCTGGAGTTCGGGGTCGGCGATGTGCTTGGCAAGATGGGCGCTGAACCCTCCTATCACCATATTCGAGTTACGGATGTGGTGGGCCAGGGTGACCATCAAGTCCCTTAGGGTTTCCATGGCAGCCAGCCGCTTTTGAGAATCGATCTTTTCCGCCGTCCAGCGCTCTTTCTGCAGGTACCAGGCCCCCAGGCAGAAACCGGTTAATCCGCCCATAAAGGTAAAAGCCCCACCCATGGCCAGCATGTCGGCACTGAAGGACATGTGGATCTGGTGTCCCCAGATGGATATATCCATGGGAGTATGCGGGTTTTGAGGGCCAAGGGTATAGGCCAGCATGGCAAATGGGTGCATCAGCAGGTAGCCCACTCCTATCCCGGCGAGGGTGAAACCTACTTGCAAAATCCAGCCCTTACTTGTCGATGCTTGCAAAGAATCACCCTCCCCGGGTTGCCTGATTAATCTTCAAGCTCTGGTTTCTTAATGTTTATGCTCCCCTTGTTGCTGTTGCGGCCCTGGTTGCCCCTGTCCTGGTTGCTTCAGTTGGGTTTTCATAGTGTGCCAGCGCTGCTGCATGTCCTGGAGCTTTTGTTGCTGCTGCTGCTCCATTTGAGGCGTCATGGAGCCGCCCATCTTCTGCTTCATCTGGCCCATCTGGTTCATCATGTCCATCATCTGCTGATGCTGCCAAGGAGTCATCTGGCCCTGGGACATCATCTGCTGCATCTCACCCATCATCTGGTTCATCATGTCCATGTTCATCGTGCCATGATCCATCATCCCTTGGCCGCCCATGTGCTGACCGCCACCATGCATCTGAGCGACTGAAATTCCGGGAATCATGATCAAAATTGTCATGACAATCAAGGTTATGGTACGCATAGAAATATTCCCTCCTGTTTTCCAAAGGTTTTCATTAGATAAACTGCCAGTAATGCCGGTCAAAGGTGAGGTCATTTCTCACCCGTTCTTCGCCTGCAATGGCCGTCTGGAGGCGGAAGACACCCCACCGCCGACCTGAAATCAGGCAATAATGCAACAATTATTGATCAAACAGATTGGGCGTCAGACGGAGAGGAGGAAACTGCTTTTCGGGGGATGAAAGATGGCGTAGAAGATTAATTCCGGGACCGGGTTGTTTCCGGCCAAAATAAGGGGTGAGGAAGACCACATTGAAAGGGTTGGCAAATCGCCCGACACCGCCAAAAGGCCGATGCAGAAGCAAGAGAAGCCGGCGTGGTTCACCGGCAAGTTGTTCTTCGGACAGCAGGAACCGCCGCCGCACTGGGACATGCCGCAATGGCAAGCGTTACCCGAGGCGGCGGCCACCTCGCCGATGACCACCATAGCCAACATAAGGGCACAGATAAGTGCCGCTGTCTTGAAGAGCAACAGTCTCACAATTTTACCTATGCCTTAATATACTAATTAGATATATAAAAATCAAGAGTGTTAATTTTTCCTCGCCATATATTTATTCGGAATTAAAAAAAAGGGACTTTAAATCTAATGGCTATTCTCACAGCGTCAGGATCAATGGCAGGATCATCGGCCGGCGTTCCAGGTGTTTGAAGAAGAGCTTGCGCAGGGCCTTGGACACCTGGGTCTGGATCTCCAGCCAGTCCTGGGTAGGCTCGCTCAGGCCCCGGAGAACGATCTCCTGGAAGACCTTGCGGGCCTGCTCCAAGAGCTGGGCCTGCTCTTCTTCCAGGGTGAAGCCCCGGGTGATGAGCTCCGGCTCGGTGACGATCTTTCTGGCCCCCGGGTCCACCGCCACGTAGGCGATGACCAGGCCGTCGGCGGCGAGGTGGCGCCGGTCCCGGAGGACGATGCGGCTGACGTCGCCGACGCCCTTACCGTCCACGAAGACCCGGCCCGTGTCTACCTTATTCTCGGCGATGGCCCCGCCTCCGGCCTCGAAGCGCACCTGATTGCCGTCGGTGGCCAGCAGGACGCGTTCTTCGGGGATACCCACCGTCCGGGCCAGCTGGCCGTGTTTGATGAGGTGGCGCATCTCCCCGTGGATGGGGATGAAATAGCGGGGCCGGGTGAGGCTGAGCAGGAGCTTCAGTTCCTCCTGGGAGGCGTGGCCCGAGGTGTGGATGTCGGCCACCTGTTTGTACACCACTTCCGCCCCCAGGCGGTAAAGGTTGTTGATCACCGTGGTGATGGCCCGCTCGTTGCCGGGGATGAACCGGGAGGAGAGGATCACCAGGTCGCCCTTCTGGATGTGGATCTGCTTGTGGGCCTCCAGGGCCATGCGGGCCAGGGCGCTCAGGGGTTCCCCCTGGCTGCCGGTGGTGATGACGATGGTTTGGGCAGGCGACAGCCGGTCCAGGTCCCCGACATTGATCTCCATTCCCGGGGGGACCTCCAGGTAACCAAGCTCCTGGGCCAGGCGGGAGTTGGTCACCATGGATTTGCCGTTGAACAGCAGGTTGCGCCCGAACTTGGCGGCGATGTTGACGATCTGCTGCATCCGGTGGATGTGCGAGGCGAAGACCGCCACGATCACCCGGCCGGGAGCCTCCCGGATAAGACCCTCCAGGGTGCTGCCAATCTGGCTCTCGGACAGGGTGTAGCCGGGGCGCTCGGCGTTGGTGGAGTCGGACAAGAGGGCCAGCACCCCTTTTTCGCCGTAGTGGGCAAAGCGGTTCAAATCCATGGCGGCGCCGGCCACCGGGGTCTGGTCGATCTTGAAGTCGCCGGAGTGCACCAGGTAGCCTTGCGGCGTGCGCACCACGAAGCCTACACCATCAGGGATGGAATGACACACCCGGATGAACTCAAATTCAAAGGGCCCTAAGGTGAGAGGTTCCGAAGGCTTAATCTCCCGCAGGTCGGCGTCGTTCAGGAGCCCGTGCTCCTTAAGTTTCTCCCGCAAGAGGGCCAGCGTCAGGGGGGTGCCATAGATGGGGGCGGCGAACTCCTTGAGAAAGAAGGGCACCGCGCCGATATGGTCTTCGTGGGCGTGGGTCAGGACCAGGGCCATGAGCTTGTCCCGGCGCTCCCGCAGATAAGTAAAATCGGGAATAACGATGTCGATCCCCAGCATGGGATCTTCGGGAAACATGAGGCCTGCATCCACCACCACCATGTGGTCGGCGGTCTCCAGGGCCATCATGTTGAGGCCGATCTCCCCCACGCCTCCGAGAAAGGTGAGATCCACCCAGTTAGGCGGGGTCGCGGTCGGGGCCATAGGGGTAATCGGGGTCGTAGTTGGCGGAGATGGCCTGATAGACCGCGGCCATCAGGTCTTCTTTACGCCGATATTCCTGGGGGTGGATGGGGGCCGAGATGACCACCCGCACCGGCCCGGGCCGAACCTGGAGGGCTCCCCGGGGCTGGATGAAGCGGGTGCCGCTGATGCTCACCGGCACGATGGGCTGGCCGGCCTTGGAGGCCATGATAAAGACGCCCTTTTTAAAGGGGGTGAGCTCCGGGGTGGGGACTCGGGTGCCCTCCGGAAAGATGATCATGGAGGCCCCGGCCTTCACCCGGGCGGCGGCTTGGTCCAGGGTCTTGATGGCCTGTTTGAGGCTGTCCCGGTCCAGGGGTACGGAGCCCATGCGCCTCAGGGCCTGGCCGAAAAGCGGAATCTGGAACAGAGATTTCTTGGCGACAAACATGAGGCGGCCCGGCAGGATGGTTAGCAGAGTGAAGATGTCAAAATTGGAGCGATGGTTGGCGGCAAAGACCTAGGCCTGACCTGGAGTCAGGTGTTCCAGGCCCCGCACCTCCAACGGCACGCGCATCACGCGCAACAGGTTCCGGGCCCACCATCTGGCCATCAACTGCACCAATCTGCCGTCCCGGTCGATGGGAGCCACCACGATCACCGTCAGGGCGGTAATCACGGTGATAAGCCCCAACCAGAATTGAAACCATAACCCCCAGGCCACTGAGCGCCTACCTCCTGGTTCAAACTGCAAATCTACCCGGAAAAGACGGAAGCGTCAACCTTTATGGATAGAGGTTTGGTGGGGCGGCCGTCTCGGGCCGCCGAGTTCCGTTCTCGTTCCCAAGTTAAACTTGGGAACGAGAACGGAATATTCTGTCTAGACTCGCGTCTTTTGCTAAAATAAGGCTCATGACCATCCCGAAGATCAGCTCGGCGGAATACAGCCTCAGCGTCCATCAGGCCGGGCACCTGCCCGGCGGCTCGCTCCCGGAGGTGGCCTTCCTGGGCCGCTCCAACGTGGGGAAGTCTTCGCTGATCAACACCCTTTTGGGGCGCAAGAAACTGGTGCGCACCAGCTCCCACCCGGGCTGCACCCGGGCCCTCAACTTCTTCCTGGTGAACGGGCGCTGGTACTTTGTGGACCTGCCGGGGTTCGGCTATGCCGCGGTCTCGAAGGAACTCAAGGCCAAATGGGGCCAACTGGTGCTGGACTACCTGGGGAGCCGGGAGTCCCTGGCCGCGGTGGTTCTGCTCCAGGACGGCCGCCGCCGGCCGGGGCCGGAGGAGCTGTTTCTCTGGCAGTATCTGCGGGAAAGAAATCGGCTGGTCATTCCGGTGCTGACCAAGGCGGACAAATTGAAGCGGGGGGAGAGGAGCCGGCAGCTGAAGCACCTGACCGAGCCCCTGGCCTCCCTGGGAGTGGCCGCCGGGGAGGTTATCTGGTTTTCCACCGTCACCCATGAAGGCCGGGACCAGCTCTGGGCGCGGCTGTTGGAGGGTCTGGGGAGGCCGTAAACTCCGGCCCCTCACCAGATTTTTCGATTTATTGATAACCGCCAAACAACAGTAATAATCAAACGTAGCGCATCTATTTTAGAATAAACTGTGCTAAGGTTTCTACAGGCCATTTCAAAACCCCGTTTCAACAGAAACTGTCATTCTGAGCGCCTCGAAGAATCTCGTATTTTTGGGACTTGAGATCCTTCATTCCGCTCAGGCTGACAAGGAAATAGAGGTTTTGCAATAGCTTCTAGGAATTTTATCAAGGCCATACTGGGGTTTTTGGGAGTCGGCGTATCATGGGCCTGCCGCTGGCTAAGATTAACATTCGACGGCTACTTACCGGCCTGGGCTTGCTGGTAGTCCTGCTGCTGGCCGTGGCCTTGGTGCTCGGTTTGCTTTCCCTGCAACGGACGCGGGAAATAGTCTCCGAAGATTTCCAGCAACAACAGCTGATCCTGGCTAAGAGCACCGCCCGGCAGATCGAAGACGGCCTGGAGTTTTTGCGCCGGGAGCTGAAAATCCTTAATTATTCACCGGCCATCCAATACCTGGAGGAGGTGGCCTGGGCCAACCGCATGCAGGTCAGTTTCAACGACCTTGCCATGCTGGGGGTGACCGCCATTGAGCGGATCGATTTTGCCGGTCCCAATGCCGGCCGCACCTATATCCTGGACGCCAAAGGCCCCCGGGTTATTGACTATAATGTCAATGAACCCGCCCCTGAGGTAACCTGGGCCCAAGACCCGGCCAACCGCGGCCGCGTCTATCAGGGGCCGGTGCAAATCCAAGAGCAGGAAGACCATAAGATACCTTTCTTTCTGATGGCCACGCCGGTATATCAAGTGAGCGTGGACGAAGCGCACCCCAAGGCGACGGGTCACCTGGACGGGCTGCTGCTGTTTAAAGTAGATGCCAGCCGGTTCACCGGCCACTATTGCGCCGCCATCCGCTCCGGGCGCACCGGCTACTGCTGGGTGCTGAACCGCGCTGGGGTATTTCTCTATCATCCCGAGAGGGAGTTTATCGGCGAAGACGCCTTTACCGCCCGGGGCCGGCGCAACCCGGTAATCAGTTTCACCCAGATCAACGAGATTCAGAAAGCGAAGATGTTGGCCGGAGAAGAAGGGACCTCTCAATACATTTCCGGCTGGCACCGGGGCGCCATCGGGCAGATAGAAAAATTCGTGGCTTACAGCCATGCCAAGGTGACCCCGGATGGCTCCCGCATCTGGCCGGTGGCGGTGGTGGCCCCCACCGCTGAAGTCTACGGCACCATCTATTCCCTGTACATCCGGCAATTCCTCATCCAGGGGATTCTGATTTTCGCCCTGATTCTGGCGGCCTGTGCGGTAATCTATTATGAACTGCGCTGGTCCGTGGAACTGCAGCAGGAGGTGGACCAGGCCACTGCGAATTTGCGCCGCAGTCGGGAACAGTACAAATCAGTGGTGGAAAACGCCCGGGACTTCATTTTTTTACTGGATGAGAAGGGGCATTTTATCAGCATCAATACCGCCGCCGCCCGAGCCTTGGGCATTCCGGCGGCGGGGATTGCCGGCCAAAGCCTGGAGCAATTTTTTGGCCCGGACGACGCCAAAGCCATGCTGACCCAGGTGCAGGGCGTGGTGGACAGCCGAAAAAGTCTTGAAGTCAAAGCCGTGGCGCATATTCGCGACCGGGTTTACTGGCTTCTCACCCACTATGTGCCGGTCTTTGGGGAAGATGGCCGGACGGTGGAATGGGTCTTGGTGATGTCGCGGGATATCACCGAGAGTCATAAGATGGAGGAGCAACTGTTTCAGACCGAAAAACTGGCCTCCCTGGGGACCCTTTCCGCCGGCGTGGCCCACGAGATCAATAACCCGTTGGCTGTCATCCTGGGTTTTACCGAGATTCTGCTGGATCGCATCCCTGAGGGCGCCAAGGAATATGAGATGCTCAAGACCATCGAGCGCCAGGGCTTCAATTGCAAGCGCATCGTCGAGAACTTGATGGGATTCGCCCGGACGCCGAGCCAACAGGAAACCTTCAGCGACCTCAACCATAACCTGCAAACCGTACTCCTCCTGGTGCAGAATACGCTCCTGACTAAAAAAGTCGACTTGGTACTTGACCTGGCCCCCGATCTGCCTGAGGTGAAAGGAGGCGCGGGCGAATTGCAGCAAGTCTTTCTCAATCTCATCACCAATGCCGTGGCGGCCATGCCGGAGGGCGGCAAACTTACGGTTACCAGTCGCTTCGATCCCGACCATAATGCCGTGGAAGCCATCATCGCCGATACCGGCACGGGTATTCCCAAGGAGTACGTGGACCGGATCTTCGACCCCTTTTTCACTACCAAAAAGGTGGGAGAAGGCACTGGACTTGGCCTGTTTGTCAGCTATGCCATCGCCGAGAAGTGCGGCGGCCACATCCGTTTCGAAACCCATACTGCCAGCGAAGCCCCTACTGCTGCCAGCGGCACCACTTTTATTGTTTCCTTACAGCCAGAGCCGGCACTGGAGCAAGCAAAGAGCCTTTAAAGTTTCGAAAATTAAGGCAGTACCATAAATATGGGACCTCAGCCTGGAGGGCTTTTAAGAGCGGAAAGGCGGCTTTGGCGGCGACTACCGTCGGACGCACCTGACATTCAAATCAGAATAAGCAAAGGCGTCCCTCAAAGGCCGCCTTTTCTTATGACTTATTGAGTTTCCCTTCGGGAATTCATTTACTTCTTTATAAAAGTTAATGATGGAGGCTTGCGGGGAATTTGGCCGAAGTTATGTAAGGGGAATGATATTCAGAGCATATCAATATTTTTTCAAGAAATCCGATAAGTTTTGGGTTTGGCAAGTTATCGCTCCCTTTCCCCTGTCGCCGATTGCCCGTTATGCCTGAAATCTTAGAAAATTGATTAACGCTTATTGCTTTTGCTCCGGTCAATATGCTATAATTAATTATAATATATAGCAAATTGGAGCAAAATCATGCAACAGAAAACTCTCAGCCTGCTGCAATTTCAGAAAAAGTTTGGTA
>JAPLJC010000170.1 GCA_026388765.1 Deltaproteobacteria bacterium | reverse complement strand
AGGGGCGACCCGCTGGGTCGCCCCTTTAATCTTCTGTCATTCTGAGGGAGCAAAGCGATCGAAGAATCTCAGAAATACGAGATCCTTCGCTTCGCTCAGGATGACCACAATGGGGGTTTGCAGTGAATTCCCCATTAAACGTAAATTTTTGGCGTAGGGGCGAAGCTTGTATTCGCCCGAACTGGTGGGGCGAACACAAGGTTCGCCCCTACATTTTAATAACCTTTGAGGTGTTTTGCCCTTAATTATTAAGGGCCTTGATGACCTGCGGCCATAGCTGGCCGGCGGGGCCGGGGAGGAAGTGGTCGGTGTAGGTGTAAGTGAGGCGGGTGGGCTCCAGGTTGTTTTCGACGATGGTGGCGCCGTGGTCTTTGGCGGTGTAGGGGAGGTAGCTGGCCGGGGCCACCTCGCCGGAGGTGCCGATGACCAGGAGCAGGTCGCAGTCCCGGACCAGTTGGTCGGCCTCTTGCTGGGCCGCCGCCGGGATAGCTTCACCGAAGAAGACCACGTCGGGCCGGATGAGGCCGCCGCAGAGGCAATATAAGGGGGTGTGGTCGAAGTTTAGGGTCTCCCGGGGGTGGTGGCCCTTGCAGGTGTCGCAGACGAAGCGCAGGGCGTTGCCGTGGAACTCCACCACGCGCTTACTCCCCGCGGCCTGGTGCAGATTGTCCACGTTCTGGGTGATGACGCCCAGCAGCAGCCCCTGGGCCTCCAACGCCGCCAGGGCCACATGGGCCGGGTTGGGCCGGGCTTGGGTGATGACCGCGTCCATCTCCTTGAGCATGGTCCAGACCTTGGCCGGATGGGCCCGGAAGGCCCGGATCTGGGCGTATTCCAGGGGATCGAAGCGCTCCCACAAGCCCCCCGGGCTGCGGAAGTCGGGGATGCCGGACTCCACCGAGATGCCGGCGCCGGTCAGAGCCACGAGGCGGCGGTGCCGGCGCAGGATGGCGGCCAGCTTCTCCGGGGTGGTTTCTCTTTGACGGGCTTTCATGGGTCTTGCCTGGTTGATGTAGGGGCGGGGTCTCCCCGCCCTAAAATGGTGCAACAGTAAAGAGCGGGCGGGGAGACCCCGCCCCTACGCAAATGCTGGCCCCATCATTCGGCCGATTCAACGGCTGCCGCCGCCAGGGCCAGCCTCTTTTTGGCCGCACCCCGGATATCCCGGATTCCCAGCCAGATGAGCATCGCCGCGAAGACCAAACGCAGATGGGCTTCGCTGAGGTGCAGGGCCAGGCTGCTGCCGCCAAAGGTGCCGATGATGATGCCGAGGATCAGGCCGGGCAGGACCCGGGTCACCACGTTGCCCAGGCGCCAATGGGTATAAGCGCCCACCGCGCCCGCCGGGACCATGGCCAGGAGCGAAGAGCCCTGGGCGGTGTACTGGCTGAAGCCCGCCAGCAGCACCATGGCCACTACCATGATGGAGCCGCCACCGATGCCCATCATGCCGGAGAGAAAGCCGGTAAACACCCCGGTCCCCAGCAGGGCCACAACTTCCCGCCAACCGGTGACGTCGTGGGGCAGGAAAGCGAGGTGGTGTAGGTAGGGTTTGCTCAACAACAAAAGGGAGACGCAAATTAAGAAGATCCCGAAGGCCCGTTTGAGCTGCCATTCCGGCAGGGCGTGGGCGTAAAGGGCCCCGAAGCGGGCCGTGACCATGGCGGAGGCGGCCAGCAGGGCCGCGGCCCGGAGGTCCACCGAGCCTTGCAGGCCATAGGTGACGGCGCCGGAGAGGCCGGTGAAGACCAGGGCCATCAGGCTGGTGCCATGGCCCTGATGCTGGCTGAACTTGAAGAAGCGTACCATCAGGGGGATCATGACGGCGCCCCCGCCCACGCCGATCAAGCCGCCGAAGACTCCGGCGGCCAGGCCGATCAGGGCTGCGGTAAAGAAGATCATAGCTTTAAGAACCCTTTAGGGCAAGAAGGTTGAATAGACGTCTACTATAGACCGGGGACCGGAGACCGAAGACCGGGGGAAGGATTGTCCTTTTCGGTCTTCCGTCTTCCGTCTTCCGTCTCCCGTCTTCCGTCTATCTGCCTCAGCGCCAGAAGAAGAGCAGGGCGATGATGATCCCGGCCGTGACCACGAGGCGGCGCAGCGTCTCCGGTTTAATCCGTCCCGCCAGCCGTCCGCCCAAGACGCCACCCATTAGGGCGCCCACCATCATCACCAGGGCCGCGGGCCAGACGATCTGCCCCGAAAAGACGAAGAAGACGGCGGCCGCGATATTGATGCTGAAAGAGATAATCTGCTTCAGGGCGTTCAACCGGGTCAGGGTGTCTTCCAGCACAAGGCCCAGGACGGCCAGGACGATGACGCTGAGCCCGGCGCCGAAATAGCCCCCGTAGATGGAAGCCAGGAATACCGGCGCGACGGTCCAGGCTTCGTGAGGAGTGGCCGTTTTCACCCCGTTGACCCGGCCCAGGAGCCAGGCGCGCAGCCGGTCCTGGACGGCCAGCAAGCCGGTGGCCAGCAGGATCAGGTAAGGCACCAGGGCCCGAAACATGGACTCGCCGGTGTTCAGCAGCAAGAGGCCGCCGGCAACTCCGCCCAGGGCCCCAGCCGGCCCCAACAGCCACAAGCGCCGTTCATGGCCGCGCAGGTCGCGGATCTGGGCGAAGGTTCCCCCCAGGTAGCCCGGGCAGAGGGCCACGGTGTTGGTGATGTTGGCAGGCACTGCGGGAATCCCCACTGCCATGAGTACCGGAAAGGTGATGAGGGTGCCGCCGCCGGCCAGGGCATTCACCGCCCCCCCGACGATGGCCGCCAGCCCTACGAGAATAAACGAAAGTGCGTCCAAGCTCTGTTTTATCCTTAAGTTCGCTCGGTCATGAGTAAAAAACGGGCGGACACGCAGGTCCGCCCCTACGGATTATTTTGTCATTTTTTGAAATTTAAGCAAGCGGGCCGCGGCCTGCTTGGCAACAACACAGGCTGGAAGCCTGCGCTACCAATGATTATCGTATGTTGCCGATCTAACCCACCCGAATTCGGGCGTCCAGGGCCAGGAGGCCGGACTGGCCGGGAGAAACCCTGACCGGGTTGAGATCCACTTCCTGAATTTGGGGAAACTGCATCATGAGTTGGGAAAGGGCCGTCAGGGCCCGGCTGAGGGCCTCCAGGTCGGCGGGCGGTTGGCCCCGGAACCCGGCTATGAGGCGGCCGATATGGGTTTCAGCCATCAGGTCGCGGGCCTGGGCGGCACCGATGGGGGCTACCCGGAGGGCGACGTCGGCCATGATCTCGGTTTCGATGCCTCCGGCCCCGAAGGCCACCACCGGGCCGAAGGACTGGTCCCGGCGGGCCCCGAGGAGCACTTCGCGGCCGCCGGCCGCCTGGGCCATGAGCACCACCTGCCAGGGCTCCCCCGGGGCCAGGCTGCTGTGGGCCAGGCCGGCTAGCCGGTGATAAGCGGCAGTCACCGCCGCGGCATCTTGCAGGTTCAACAGCACGCCGCCGGCTTCGGTTTTGTGGATCAGGGTGGCGGCGGCCAGTTTCAGGACCACGGGGAAACCCAGGGCGGCGGCGGCCGCCGCGGCCTCTTCCGGGCTGTTGACCGTGCGCCAGGGGGCCACCGGCACCCCCAGGAGCTCGACGAGGGAGAGGGCCAGGGGCAGGGGCAGAAATTCGTCCCGGGCCTGGGCCAGCAAGCCGGAAATCTCCCCGGCGCCAGGCAAAGGAGAGCTTTCGTCCAGAACCTCAGTTGCGTCCCGGGAGGCCTGATCCCGGTAGGTCGCCAGGGCCCGGATGGCCTCTTCGGGAAAGTGGAATACCGGAAAGTTGAGGGTTTCCCGGAAAAACTCCTCTTCCTCCAGGGTGCCCAGCAGGGTGATGGCCAGGGGCTTGCCGGCGGCCCGGGCCAGCTCTACGGAGCGCTGCATCATGTCCCGGCCGGCGGGAACCTCGAATTCGGCCATGGGGCCATAATTGAGCAAGATCGCGTCCACTTCCGGGTCGCGGCAGACCACCTCCATGACCCCGGTATAGACCGAAAAATCGAAGATATCCCCCAGGTCGATGGGGTTGCCGGGGTGAATGACCCCGGCCCGGGAGTGGTCCCGGATAAATTTCGCCAGCGGGGCGGAGAGGGGCGGCAAGCGGAATCCGAACCGGCGGCAGGCATAAGCGGCCACCACCGCCTGGCCGCCGCTGCGGGAGAAGACCACCAGGCGGTCTCCCTTAACCGGGGGTTGGCCCACCAGCTTGGCCAGGGAGAGAAAGTCCGCCTGGTCTTTGAGGTGTATCATGCCGCTTTGGCGGCAGGCGGCGGCCACCACTTCTTCGTCCGAGGTGAGAGAAGCGGTGTGGGAGCGGGCGATGGCCGCGGTTTCCGGCCCCACGTTGGCTGCGTGCAGGAACACGGGCTTGCTGGCCCGGCGGGCCACCTCCAGCAGTCCCCGGCCGTCTTCAATCCCTTCTAGATAGACATAAATCGCAGCAGTGCCCGGGTCCTCCAATAAATAAGCCAGGGCCTCGTTTTCGCCCACGTCCAGCTTGTTGCCCAGGCTCAGGAACTTGTTGAGCCCCAGGCCTTCACGGGTCATCCAGGCTATCAGATGGGTGGCCACCCCGCCGCTCTGGGCGATGATGGAGATGTGGCCCAGCCGGGGCACGGGCCGCACCTGGGCAAAGGACAGGGCCATACCTATTTCCATGTTGAGGCAGCCCAGGCCGTTGGGGCCGATCATCCGCAAGCGATATTGTTTCAGGAGGGCCCGAACCTCATTCTCCAGGGCGTGGCCACTTTCGCCCATTTCGGAAAACCCGGCGGACTCCACTACCACCCGGGAGATGCCCAATTCCCCGCAGTCCCGCAACAGGGCCGGAATCACCCGGGCCGGGGCCAGGATCCCGGCCAGGTCCACCGGCTCGGGCAGGTCCCGCAGGCTGGGGAAGATGGGCCGGTCGAAGGCGGTGCCGGGGCGGGCCCCCACCAGGAAAATTTTCCCTTGATAATTGAACTGTAACAGATTGGAGACGATCCCCCGGGCCAGGTTGTCGGGGGTCTCGGAGACCCCGACCACCGCCAGGCTTTTGGGATAGAAGAATTTTTTCATAGGCGTCCCGGATGTCTAGATTTTGTTGGTTTTCGAAATAATATAAAATATATAGAGAAGACGAAACCCTTAAATCGCGGCGCCCTGATTATGGTTCAGTTGATGAATGTTAGACCAGGGGGCCACCCCGCCGATTCACGGGGAAAGGACGGACCAGACAGCATCCGGAGAGACCATGGCTTACGAAAAGTGCAATGATGTGAGCAAGGAGATCTGGAATGATCTTAAGGAGCGGGACCCGGCGGAAGTGACCGGGCGCACCGGGGTCATCTTCCGGGATGGGTTGTATCAGCTGCCTTTTCTGGAGCGGGAATTGTTGATAGATCCGGCTGGTCAGGAGATCAGGGTGGCCCAGGCGCCGGGGGGCGAACCGGGGTTCCGGGTCTGCCTGTCGGCCCTCACTTACCTGCTGCATCTGGACCCTAAGGCCATGGGGCCTTGCATCAGCCCGCTAGAATTGCCGGGTGGGGTCACCTTTTTCCGGGGCCACCATGGTCTCCCCGCGGCGCCGTTGGAGGCCCGGTTCGGCCAGGATCTCGCCGGTTTTTTGGCCGCCGGCCAGAAGCTCAAGGCGGAAACCAGGCCGGCCGGTGATGCCGCCCTGGCCCTGAACGTCTTTCCCGGTCTGACGGTGGAGGTGATCCTCTGGCGGGGGGATGATGAGTTTCCGGCCCAGGTGTCCTTTACCCTGCCGGCGCACCTGGATCGCTTCTGGTTCCTGGACGCGGTTTGGGGCCTGCTTAATCTGGTGACCCAGGAACTCCTCAAAGCCGGAGAATAGTGAGAGTGAGCAGGGAGCAGGGAGCAGGGTTACATTAACTGGCCACTGACAAGAGGGATGTAAAAGTTGGAAAGTCACAGATTGCCGCCAGAGACACCTGCCAAATTAGAAGAAGCCTTGAAGGACTCCGAGGCCAATTACCACACCATTTTCAACGCCGTGAACGACGCCATCGCCGTGGTGGACCTGGAGACCGGCAACTTCCTGGACGTCAATCAGAAGTGGTGCCAGATGACCGGCTACAGCCCGGAAGAGGCCCGGGGTTTAAATGTGGCCGCGCTGTGCCTGGATGAGCCCCCGTACACCGGCGCGGACGCCATCCGGTGGATCACAGAGGCTTCCCGGGAAAAGGCGCAGCTTTTTGAATTTATGGCGAGAACCAAGGAGGGCCGGCGCCACTGGGTGGAAATCAACTTGAGGTGCGCCGTCATCGGCGGCCGGGAGCGGCTGCTGACGGTGATCCGAGATATCTCCGAGCGCAAACAGGGAGATGAGGCCATGCGGACCTCGGAGGCCAAATACCGCAACCTGGTGGAGCAGATTCCGGCCATCACTTACATCGCGGGGCTGGACGACGTGTCCACCCCGCTCTATATCAGTCCCCAAATCGAGGCGATTCTGGGCTTCACGCCGGAGGAATGGCTGGCCGATCCGGAGATGTATAAGAATCGGATCCATCCCGAAGACCGGGACCGGGTGTTGACCGAATTGATCCTCAGCTATGCCAGGGGAGGGCCTTTCGCGGCTGAGTACCGGATGCTGTCCAAAACCGGCCGGGTCGTTTGGTTCAGGGATCAATCCCGGGCAGTGTATGACTCCGAGGGGCGGCCTCTGTTCATGCAGGGAGTGGCCCTGGATATTACCAAGCATAAAAAGGCAGAAGAGGACCTGCGGGAGAGTGAGACCCGCTTCCGGGCCGTGTTCGAAGGGGCTCCCATCGGCATGGCCCTGGTGGATTTGCACAGGACGGTGCAGCAAGCCAATCCGGCCTTACAGCAAATGATAGGCTATAGCGAAGCTGAGATTCGTCGGCTCCCGGCGCAGGACATAAGTCACCCGGACGACTGGGATGCCGATCGCTCCCTGTTCACCGAGTTGGTGGCCGGCAAGAGGAACTGCTACCAGTTGGAGAAGCGGTACCGTCACAAACAAGGCCATTGGGTCTGGGTCCGCCTCAGCGTTTCCCTGGTGCGGGACGCGGCGAACCGCCCCCAGTTCGCCATAGGCATGATGGAAGACATTACCGAGCGGAGACGTGCCCAAGAGGCTACCGAAGAAATCAAAAGGCAGCAGGAAGCCATTTTGAGCAACATCGGCGATCTGGCTTGGCTCAAGGACCGGGAGAGCCGCTTCATCGTGGTGAACGAAACCATGGCCAGGGCCTGCGGAATCGCCCCAGGGGATCTGGTGGGCAAGACCGATATGGATACCTGGCCCCGGGAAGTGGCTTTAAAGTATCTAGAGGATGACCGCGAGGTCATGAGAACCGGCAAGCGCAAGCGGCTGGAAGAACTGATGGCGGATGGGGAAGGCAACCTCGTGTGGGTCGAAACCATCAAGACGCCGATATTTAATGACCGCCGGGAGGTGATCGGCACCGCCGGCACCGCCCGGGACATCAGCGAGCGGCGCCGGATGGAAGAGGCCCTGCGGAAGGTCAGCCGGGCCCTGAAGGCGGTCACCGAATGTCACCAGGCCATGCTGCGGGCCACCAATGAAGCGGAACTTTTAAGCGAGATCTGCCGAATCATCGTGGAGGTGGGCGGCTACCGGATGGCCTGGGTGGGCTTTGCCCGGCCGGATGAGGAGAAAAGCGTGCAGCCCATGGCCCAGCAAGGGTTCGAAGACGGGTATGTGCAGACCTTGAGAGTCAGTTGGGCCGATACGGAATGGGGCCGGGGACCGGTGGGGACGGCCATCCGCACCGGCAAGCCCGCCATCAGCCGCGACACCCAGACTGATCCACAGTTCGCGCCCTGGCGGGAGGAGGCCTGCAAACGCGGCTATGCCTCGGTCCTGGGCCTGCCCCTGGCGGACTACCAAACGTTTGGGACTCTGGCCATCTATGCCACCGAGGTCAACGCCTTCGATGACGAGGAAATCAACCTGCTCATCGGTCTGGCCAACGATCTGGCCTACGGCATCAAGGCCTTGCGGGCCGGCGCCGAACGCCAGCGGGTGGAAGAGGCGCTGCGGCAATCGGAACAGAAATATCGGAGTCTGATGGATGGCGCCAGCGATGCCATCGTGCTGGTCGATTCCCGGAGAACGATCACCGAGGCGAACCAGAGGGCGGAAGACCTTCTGGGTTACTCCGAAGAAGAACTCCTGGGGATGACATACCCCCAGATCCATCCTCCCGAAAAGATAGACCATGTCCTGGAGAATTTTGAAGAAATTTTAACCACTGGCTCGGGCCCGTTGCATGAATGCGTGATCAGGAGAAAGGACGGCCAAACGGTGCCGGTGGAAATCGCCCATATCATGGTGGGATCCGGCGACAACCAAGTGATTCAGGCGGTTTTCCGTGATGTTACTGAACGCAAACGGGCTGGGGAGGCCTTGCGGGATTCCGAACAGAAACTGCGCCTGCTGGCTTCCCAATTGCTGACCGTCCAGGAAAAAGAGCGCCGCCGGGTTTCCCGGGAATTGCACGATGAGTTGGGACAGGCCCTTACGGTGCTGAAGATTCATCTGGTGGCCATCGAAAATAAATTGCGCCGGGACCAACCAGGACTTAAGTTGAATTGCGAGCGCCTGCTGGGTTATATCGACGCGGTCATCGAAAACGTCCGTCGTCTTTCCTGGGACTTGAGCCCGTCGATTTTGGAGGATCTGGGCCTGTCATCGTCTCTGAAATACCTGGTTCAGGAGATTTGCCGGGATAACAACATGCACTATTCGGTGGCCGTGGATGAGATCGACAACCTGTTCTCTCCCGAAGTCAAGATCAATATCTATCGGATCTTCCAAGAATCCTTGACCAATATCGTCCGTTACGCCCAGGCCGGCCGCATCAACGTGGAGATCAAGAAACAGCAGGACCGGGTGACGTTTCTCCTGAGAGATAACGGCATGGGGTTTGACGTGAAGGAAGCTCGTTCCCGCAACCTCGATAAACGGGGACTAGGTTTGACCACCATGCATGAGCGGGCCTTGATGGCGGGCGGAACTCTCAGCGTTTCCAGCCATAAAGGCCAAGGCACCGACGTAATTTTAACCATTCCTCTCCAAGGATAAGGTTAAGAAAAATGTATCGCATCGTCCTGGCTGAAGATCATACCCTGGTGCGGGCAGGCATCAAGAAAATCGTGGAAGATTATGCCGACCTGCAGGTGGTGGGAGAGGCGGGCGACGGCCTGGAACTCCTGGAACTTTTAAAAACCCTGGACGCGGATCTGGTGATTCTGGACATCTCCATGCCCAAAATGCCGGGCATCGAAGTGGCCAAAGAGATCAAGCGGAGTTATCCCGGAGTCAAGATCTTGATCCTCACCATGCACAAGATGAAGGAGTATCTGAACGATGCCATTGCCGCCGGGGTGGATGGCTATCTCCTGAAAGAGGATTTGGCTAAGGAATTGGGCTCTGCCATCTCTAAGATCCGCCAGGGGAAGACCTACATTTCTTCCCTCCTTTCCAACGAAATGACCAGCCTCTTTGTCCAGAGGCTCCGGCTGGCGCCGGCAAGGCCGGTGGAGCCGTTGACCCCCAGGGAGATCGAGATCATCAAGCTCATCGCCGAGGGTAAATCCAGCCGCGAGATTGCGGATCTGCTATTCTTGAGTTTCCGCACCATTCAAAATCACCGCACCAGAATTATGCGGAAGTTGAACCTGAAGAAGAATACCGATCTGGTGAAGTACGCCATTCAGATGGGCTTTATCCCAACCAGCGGGGTCTGACCCTCGCACTGGGTCTTCGGCGCAAATTCAGCTGAACTATCATAAATAATTGAAAATTACTCCGCCGGCTAAAGATTAGTGGAAATTTAGAGTACTTTGCTCTAATGAAAAAGAGTACTTTGTCTCTTTAACCTTGTAATTTAACGTGTTAATCATATCTTAGATGAAAACCAATAAATTTTTAGAATTGGAAGGGATATGGCACATTTATACAAAAAAGTTAAAAAAGGGCATGAGTATTTTTACATCCGGGAAACCCAACGAGTTTACGGTAAGCCCACTACCATAAATCAGGTTTATCTGGGCACCGCCGACAAGATCGACAGCCTCTTGGATAGAGGGGGATTTTCTCCCAAGGAATTCGGGTCGGTCTTTATGCTCAACGAGTTGGACAAAGATCTGGACCTGGCCCGGATAATTAACGAGATTCTGCCTCCCAAGAAGCGCACCAAGGGCCCATCTCTGGGGGAACTGGTATTTTACGCGGCTTTGAACCGTGCCATCGCCCCCACCAGTAAACGGCAACTGGCAACGTGGTATGAAACTACCGACATCCAGCACATCCGGCCCCTGCGCCTGGAGTCCCTGAACTCTCAGAACTTTTGGAATCACTGGGATCGCATTAATGAGACAGATCTAAACCGGATCAGCATGGCCTTCTTTAGAAAGGTAAACTCCCTCATGCCGGCCGGTGACAGGCAATTATTGATCGAAGTCACCAGGTTGCAATCCACGCCCCAGCCCCCGGGGCTCTTGGATGAAGAGTTGCAAGACGAGGAATTCACCCGGCAGACCCAGCAACCGGGCATCGGCCTGGGCCTGGTGACCGAGCGGATCCATGGAGTCCCCTTGCATTATCAGACCTTCTCCGGGAATCTCTCGGAAGAGAAGTTCTTTGAGCGCGGGTTGGATGACCTGCTGGCCCGGGTTGGTCACCTGGGGGTGCCGGCCAAGGATGTTACCCTGTTGTTCCACCGCGGGCTAGAATCCGAGGCCCTGGTGAGCCGGATCAATGACCAGGAGGGGCTGCATTTCATCACCTCTTGCGCCCCTGATTTTGCCCCGGAGTTGACCAAGATTTCTCTGAAGGAATTCTCTCCCCTCCCTGGCCGGGCCATCCCGCGCCTCAGCGACCTGGACAGTGAAGACGACAAGGTGCTTTACTATGAAACCAGGGCCAGGTTCTGGGATCGTGACCGTCGGGTTATCATCATCTTTGACCCCAAGACCTTTCATAAGAGTTACCAGGACCTGGGCAAGAAGGTTCAAAAGGTGCGTAAAGAGCTGGCGGCCCTGGAGCCGCGGTACCTGCAAGAAGACGCCGGGGAAAGCGGACCCCAGGCCATCAGAGACCACCTGGTCCAGCTGTGCCAGCGGTTTAAACTCAGCCCTGACCTGTTTCAGTTGAGCTTCCATCGGGAAAGCGGCCACCTCAAAATGGCCCTGCAGCTGGATCACCGCCAGATGGCCGGCAAGGTCCGCCATTTCGGCAAAAATATTCTCGTCACCGACCGGGAGGATTGGGAGGTGGCGGAAATTTATGAAATCTATACCAAGCGGGGGGTCCTGGAGAGCCAGCGCAACGGCGCCAAGGGTTCCGGCCCACGGTCCGATAACGGGCAAGATTCCCGGAACCCCATTCAGGTGACCCTCATGCCCCTGTACCATTGGACCGGCTCCAAGATCCGGGTGCACCTGTTTGTCTGCGTGGTCGCCATGACCTACATCGCCCTCCTGTGCCAGCGCCTCAATGACAACGGTTTTGCCACTACCTCCCGGGAGGCCATGGAGGAGTTAAGGTCCCTCAAGACCGCCATCTATCAGGAGAGTGAGGACGGCAAGCTCAGAAGGATGCTGGAAAAGGTCAACGATCGACAGGCCGCCATCCTCAAGGTCATGGGTTACCAGGTCCAGGACGGCAGGCTCCTGCCTCTGTAAACCGGAGGCGGCTCCGGCGCAGCCTAAGTAAATCCACCTCGAGACGCGGCCCCGACCCGGGCCGCGTCTCGGTTTTTTTGACCCGGCGGCGCCGCAACTCGGCTGCTATCCTGAATTGCGGCGGAGAGCTGAAAAGCGACGGAATGGCGGGGGTTAATCGGCCTGGAGGGGCGAGGCGTTGAATCAGAGCGCCCCCCCTAATTGCAGCCGGGTCACCTAAACAGACAGCCCAAAAAAACGGGGCTGATCAGAGTAATCTGATCGCCCCGTTATCGGTGGAAGCAATTCTCCACCCCAGGACCGTTCCCGGAGCAGGACCGCTCCCCAAAGAAATCTCGGCAATTTTCCCGAGGCAAGGCCAGTCAAAACCAGATGGCTGCCGCTAATCTTACAGCCGGCTCTGAGTTAGCCCACCCCAGGATCTTTATTCAGGATAATAAAGAGTAACGCTTACTTCTTTGCCGCCTTATGGTGAGTCCCCCGCTCACCAAAGCCTCTATCTTTGGCCATTTTGCTGCGCTGCTCAGAATATTCCTTGCAGACCAGGGGGTATTTTTTGGGATCCAGGCCGAATCTCTTGAAGTATTCCTTCGGCAGCAATTTGTGAGCCTTGCGAATGTGGGCCTTGAGGGTGCGCATCTTTTTGCCGCATTCCAGGCAGACTACGTATTTCTCTTTGACAATATCCTTCAAAGGCACCGGTGGTTTCTTCAGCTCTCCGGCCTCTGCGCCCGGCCCTACGGCCAGCTCCGGGATTACCGCCCCGCCATCAATGGCAGTCAAGACATTGTAGACCTCTTTAATTTCCTCCACCAATTCTTGGGGAGTTAATTCGGTCATTGAGGCATGGGAAATCACAATTTGCGACGTTAACCTTAGCACTTCACTGGACATGGCATCCTCTCTCTTGATCCATATTAAGATATTAAAACTGGTTCTATGTTACATATTGGATTTCTTATTAGCTTGTCAAGGATTTTATTTAGCTCCACTACTTTTAGGTGGTTTGCCGACCGCGCGGATGCCTCGAAGATAAAGAAGTAAATGGCGGTGTGATTCCGGTTAGACGGGGCGTACTCAAGCGCCTCGCCTGATCCCCTCCAGGGTTTCTACAAAGAAATTATCAAGGCAATGGTTAGACGTAATAATAATCAGGATGGCAAATTCAGCACCTCATAAATTCTCTTGTCCCACTGGCCAGAACCGGATAAATTTTTGATCCGGGGTAAATCGCGGCATTGGGTGGTGTGGTCCGCCAGAGTGAGACCATGGCGCCGGGGGCAGCGGGAACCAGTCTCTTAGGTGGCATTAATGGAGTCTCCGGAACCTACCGATTACCCATATGAGCCCCCCAAAGTTGGCTGTCGTCCTTGGCCGGGCGCAGCCTCCCGGCAGGCAGATGGCGTTTTGCCAAGCCACTGGGAGAGAAGTCCAGCATCGATATAATTATTTGAGGTCATGATGTTACACCCAAAATCCATGACGCCGAGAGCTGCGGCCATGTTGGCCTTGCTGATTATCTTCGGTTTTCTAGGCAACTATTATGCGCTGCCCCTCTTTTTTGGGGCTGACTTTCTGTTCGGCAGTATTAGCGTCCTGCTCGTTCTCTATTTTTATGGGCTGGGGTGGGGCCTGATCGCCGCCGGGCTCGCCCATAGCTACACTTATGTGCTCTGGGGGCACCCCTATGCATTTATCGTTTTTTTCCTGGAAGCTCTGTTCGTCGGCTATTTTTTGCGCCGGGGACGCCGAAACCTACTATTAATTGACGGATTATTTTGGCTGTTGATCGGCATCCCTCTGAATGTATTGTTTTACCAGGTGGTGATGCACATGACAGTCACTACCACCAGTTTCACTATCCTCAAACAGGGCATCAACGGCATAGTCAACGTCTTGCTGGCCAGTCTGGCTATCAACTATCTGCCCCTGGACCGATTTTTTAGTCGCCCGCAAATTCGCCGGACCTTCAGTCTCCAGGAAACCCTCTTCAATCTATTGGTGGCCCTGGTCCTGATCCCGCCCCTTTTTCTGACCATCTCAGAAATCAGGCAGGAGATGAGAAGCATAGAAAACGGGATAGTGAGCGAGTTGCAGACGTTATCCAATGATCTCCAATCCCATCTACACTTCTGGTATCAGAGCCGGTTGCTCCTCGTGACCCGACTTGCCGGTCTCGCCGCTAATTCTCCCGGGTTCCGCGCCCCGGAATTACAGAAAGATCTCGATCTGATCCAGCAGGTCTGTCCATACTTTTTAAATATGTATATTGCCAATGCCGCAGGGGTAACCCTGGCCTTTTCCCCGGCCACTAACGAATACGGGGAATCGACCATCGGCTTGAGTTTCTCCGACCGTCCCTATTTCAAAGAATTGCAAACCACTAAAAGGCCGGTCATGTCGGAAGTCCTTATGGGCCGCGGCGGGGTGTTCGCTCCCATCGTCACTCTGTCTGCGCCCATAATCAGGCAGGGCCAGTTTGCCGGCTTTACCCTGGGCGCCCTGGATCTGAGTCACATCCAAGAATTTTTGATTCCCTACAGCAAAAATAGGGACATGATCATCACGATCATTGACTCTTTTAGCCAGGTTATTGCCAGCACCGCGCCAGAGCGGCCGCCCCTGCACCTCTGGAGTCTAAAGAGGAAGGGAAAGGTCCGCCCCATGACTAAAAACTTATTCCGCTGGTCTCCGGATGACGAAAATCTACCCTCCATGACCCGGTGGCAAAGGTCCTTTTTTGTCAAGGAAACCCCGGTGGAGGACAACATTCCCTGGACGCTAATTCTGGAGGCGCCCATCGCCCCGTACCAGCAGCGTCTTTATGCCATCTATCTGAAGAACCTGGGTGTTATGGCGGTTCTGGTCGCGCTGACCCTGCTATTGGCCCTGGCCTTGAGCCGCTGGCTGTCCAAGCCGCTGGCGCAATTGGCAGGGGTGACCACCGACCTGCCCGATAAGATTATGGATCACCGCAGTCTTACTTGGCCGGAAAGTTCGGCCACCGAGATGAACTCCCTGATCGTCAACTTCCAGGCCATGACCCGGGCCCTGGAGCAGAATTTTCAGGGTTTGGAGGAGCACGGGCGGGCGCTGGCCCAGACCAACGAGGCATTGCAGATTGAGATCAGCGAACGTGAGCAGGCCGAAAGGTCTCTCCGGGATTCCGAGACCAAATATCGCACCCTGATCGACAACGCCAGCGAAGGGATCCTCCTGGTAGGCGCCGACGGGAACTTCCTGGAAGCGAATCGGAAAATGGAGGAGTTAATCGGTTACAGCAAGGCGGAGTTGTTGCACATGAGCCTCAGGCAAATTCATCCGGAAGAAGACCTGGAGCGGACTTTAACTTCTTTTAAAGAATTGTGGCGCCGGGGAGAGGGGTCTTTGCTGAATGGCTGGGTGCTTCGAAAAGACGGGACCAAGGTCCCCGTTGATATTACCGGAACCAGGATTGAATATGCCGGCAGTAGTTTGGTGCAGGGAATATTCAAGGATTTAACCGATCGCCAGAAAACCGAGGCGGAACATCTGAAGATGAGTAAACTGGAATCACTGGGCACCCTGGCCGGGGGTATCGCCCATGACTTCAATAATATCCTGACCGCAATCCTGGGAAATATCAATCTGGCAATCTTAGACTCCACCCTGGATGAGCGGACCCGGGAAAGATTAATCATGTCCGAAAAGGCTTGCCAGCGGGCTCATGCCCTGGCCCAGCGCTTACTCACTTTTGCCAAAGGCGGGACCCCGGTTAAGCAGGTCGCGGCTGTAGAGCCCTTGCTGCGAGAAACGGCCACGCTAATTTTGGCCGGCACCAAGGCCCGGGGTGAAATCTCCGTGCCGGACAATATCTGGTCCGTTAAGGTCGATGTGAGCCAAATCGACCAGGTTATCAGTAACTTGCTCATCAACGCCGAACAGGCCATGCCAGAAGGTGGGACGATTAAGATCGCGGCGGAGAACCTTGAGGTAAGGGAAAAAACTGATCAGTTGCCACTGCCGCCGGGGAACTATGTAAAACTAGCCATCATTGATGAGGGCACGGGAATTCCCGGCAAATATTTGGACAAGATCTTCGATCCGTACTTTACCACCAAACAGAAAGGCAGCGGCCTAGGCCTGGCGGTCGCCTATGCCATCATCAAGAATAACTCCGGCTATATCACGGCAACCTCCGAGGCAGGCCGGGGCACCACCTTCCTGATCTACCTGCCGGCCATCAAAGAGGGGGTCATCGCCAAGGCAGATAAATCCGCGCCACTTTGCCAAGGGCAGGGGCGGGTTCTGGTAATGGATGACGAAGAGATTGTCCGGGAAGTGCTGGGGAAGATGCTGGCTCGTCTGGGCTACGAGGCGGAGCTGGCCAGGGACGGTGGCGAAGCCATCAACTTGTATGCCGAGGCCCAAAAATCCGGGCGGCCTTTTGCCGTCGTTATCCTGGATCTCACCATACCCGGCGGCATGGGAGGCAAAGAGGCGGTTCAGGAACTGCTCAAAATCGACCCGCAGGTGAAGGCCTTGGTCTCCAGCGGTTATTCCGATGACCAGGTAGTGGCCGATTTCGAAAAATACGGCTTTACTGGCCTCCTTCCCAAGCCCTACAGGATTACCGAACTGAGTAATGCCTTGGGTGAAGCGATCAAGGGGTGCAATTAGATAGCTCTCATCACCCCATCCCGGCGGGGTATCTGCTTCTCAACTTCAGCTACTTGCAGTCTTGTTGAATGATCGCGGCGTTATCGTTAGCCTCGGTGCCGGTCTTTTTCTGGCAGGTGCGGGTGGAGAACGGTTGACCGGCAAAGAAGCAGAATTATCTTTAAACCACACCTTGGCGGATAACCTGCCTGGCAAAAGTTTTAGAGCCAATAAAGCTAAAGGCTAAGCTATGCCCATCCTTGACCTGTTTACAAGAAAGCGAGTCTGTCAGCTGCTGGTGAACCAGCAAGGGGAGATCACCGCAAAATATAACCAATTCATGGACTTCCTCGTCGAGAATCGCACGGCCATGGGGATCGTCTCGGAACTGGAGCACCTTTATTATGAGGGCGGCCCCTTTACCCTGGCCGCGGTGGCCTCCCGCTATCAGGAACTCCTGGCCGCAGTGCGAGCCCTGACGGCGGCCTTGAACGCCTTATCCCGGGGTAAATATAAGAAGCTCTCCCGGGCCATTGACCGCATCGACCTGGGGATTGCGGCCATCTTTGCCCCTCGCTGTCTGTTGCCGGCGGGGGAACTGGTCCTGCCCCTGGAGGCCCTGGGACCGGAGATGGTCAGGATGGCCGGCGCCAAGGCCACGAATCTCGCCCTCATCCAGAAATTTCTGGGGGCGCCCGTCCCGCCGGGCTTCGTCATCACAGCCCGGGCCACCCATCTCTTTTTTCAAGAGACCGGCCTGGCCGGGCCCGTGGGCGAACGCCTGGCCCGGCTCTCTCTGGAGGCGCCCGAACTCCTGGACGAGGCCAGCCGGGCCATCCGTGACCTGGTCCTGGAGGCTGAGGTGCCGGCGTCTCTGGCGGCCGAGATTTTGCAGGCCTATCTGGACCTGGAAGCCAGGACCCACCCCAACGTGCGCCTGGCCATGCGCAGCAGCGCCGTGGGGGAAGACAGCGAGGCCTCCTTTGCCGGGCAATACGAGACCGTTCTGAACGTCACCGCCGACAATCTCCTGACGGCCTACAAGCAGGTGCTGGCCAGCAAGTACTCTCCCCGGGCCATCGCCTACCGGCTGCGCTACGGTCTGGAAGACTGGGACACCCTCATGTGCGTGGCCGGGATCATGATGGTGGAGGCCCGGGCCAGCGGCGTCCTCTATACGGTGGACCCCGCCCGGCCCGACGCCAACCGGCTCAAGGTCAGCGCCATCTGGGGCCTGGGGGAGCACCTGGTGAGTGGCGAGGCCGCGGCGGACGAATTTTTTGTGGACAAGCAGACCGGGACCATCACCCGGCGGCTCATCGGTCGCAAGGCCCAGCGCCTGGTCAACCTGGAGGGCGGCGGCACGCGCCTGGCAGAGGTGCCGGCAGGGGAGCAGGACCGCCCCTGCCTGGACGATGAGACGGTGCTGGCCCTGGCCCGGTATGGCCTGCGGCTGGAAGAATATTTCCAGGGGCCCCAGGACGTGGAGTGGGCCGTAGACCCGCAGGGGCGCCTTTACCTCTTGCAATCCCGCCCCCTGGGACTGATTCAGGCCAGGGCGGAGAAGGGGGTCATCCCCCAGGACTTCCCCGAGCACCCGGTGCTGCTGGCCGGGGGCCAGGTGGTCTCCCCCGGGATTGCCGGGGGGCAGGTCTTTCTGGCCGAAGGCGAGCCGGGCCGGGTGCGGCCCCCGGACGCCATCCTGGTATGCCGCACCGCCTCTCCCGATCATGCCCGGCTCCTGGGGCAGGTGAAAGGCATCATTACCGAAGTGGGCAGCGTCACCAGCCACCTGGCCTCGGTGGCCCGGGAGTTCGGGGTCCCGGCGCTGTTCAACGTCGGCGGGGCCACCGCCGTGCTGGCGGAGGGCGCCCCCATCACCCTGGTGGCCGGGCGGGGTGAGGACCAGGGTATCGTCTATCAAGGCCTCATCCCGGAACTGGCCAAGGCGGCCCGGCCCGCCAGGCGGCCCATCTTTGAGAACCCCTTGCACCGGCGTCTGCGGGACTTCCTGGATAAGGTGGCGCCTTTGAATCTCACCGATCCCCGGGATACCGCCTTTTCTCCCCGGGGCTGCCAGACCATCCACGATGTCATTCGCTTCGCCCACGAGATGGTCATGCAGGAGATGTTCGGGCTGTCCGGAGAGGCCGCCGGCCGCGCCACCTCCGTCCGGCTGAGCACCGACATTCCCCTGGTACTCCATCTCATCGATCTTGGGGGTGGGCTCCAGACCGGGCTCACCACCTGCGATACCATCACCCCGGACCATCTGACATCCTTACCAATGAAGGCTCTCTGGCGGGGCTTCTGCCATCCGGGCATCACCTGGCAGGGCGCGGTGGCCGTAGATGCGAGCAACCTCCTGACCCTGATGGCGCGGGGGGCCGCGGGCGAGTTGCCGGGCGGGGAGAGCTATGCCATTCTCTCCCGGGAGTATCTGAACCTGAGCGCCAAGTTCGGCTATCATTTCGCCAATCTCGACGCCTACTTAAGCAATGAGGCGGACCAGAACCATATCTTTCTGCGCTTCGCCGGCGGCGCCGGGACCTACTATGGCAAGTCCCTGCGCCTCAATTTTTTGGGCAACATTCTGTCCCGCTTGGGGTTCCAGATCAAGCTCACCGGCGACCTCCTGGATGCCACCCTCAGCGGCTCTGACCCGGACGCCATGGAGGCCACTCTGGACCAGGTGGGCCGGCTGCTGGCCGTCAGCCGGCTCCTGGACCTGGCCATCACTAATGAGGCCGAGGTGGCCAGGATGATCGAATCCTTTTTCCAGGGCGAATACGATTTTCTCCAGCAGGCCCAGGAGGCCCGCATCCCCGAATTTTACACCAATACTGGCAACTGGAAGGTGGTCGAAGCTGAGGGCCGGAGGCTGTTGCAGCAGGACGGCTCCGAATATGGGAGCATCCTCACCGCCGGCCTGACCAACTTCATGGGCAAGGTGATGGGGCACAAATATTTGGAATTCCTGGACAATATTGAAGCGTACTTTTATTTTCCCATGGCCATCGCCAAGGACAGTGAGGTTTCGGAGGCGGTCCTTAAAGTTCGAGTCAAACCGTTGGCCGGCAGCGTCGACCAGGCCGGCGGCCTCGCCTTCGGCATCCGGAACGTCAATAACTACTTCGTTCTGCGAATCAACGCCCTGGAAGACAACCTCGTTATCTTCGAATTTGTCAACAGCCGGCGGTTTCAGCGGGCAACGGTCAACCAGGAAATAAAAAACGGCGAGTGGCGGAGCCTGGCCGCCGAGATCTCCGGCAACACCTGCAAAGGCTACCTGGATGGCGAACTGCGCCTCGAATACACCGCGGTGCGGCCATTAAGCGGCTATGTGGGCCTCTGGACCAAGGCCGATTCGGTCACCTATTTCGATGAACTGACCATCGAGGCAGGCGGGAAAAAGCGTGTCATCGAGTTCTAACGACCTCTCCGGCGCCGGCCTGGGCCTGAGCTACCGCTTCTCCATGGCGGCGCTCTGGTTTCTGCGTAAGGCCTCATAACCCACCCTGCAAATTCGTTTACCGGCCTGAGAATAGTGTCCTAAATCTAATAGACCTTGACAAAAATCACATGGGTGCTAAATTTTTGACAGTAAATTATTTTTTAGGAGATTTGCTATGGATGAAGAGGTAGCAGTATTTATTGATTTCGAAAACCTTAGATATGGGCTATTAAACTATCATGGTATTGAGCCAGATTTACAGGCCCTGGTAGAAAAGGCCAGGAAGTACGGGCGGCCTTCAATCATGAGGGCCTACGCTGATTTTTCTGAGCATCCAAGCGAATTGAACCGTGCATTGCAGGTTGCTGGCATAGAAGCTATAAATATTCCAGTAAAGAGAACTACTTATGACAAAGGCGGCAAATCGGTTGAAAGGGTGAAAAATGCAGCAGATATGGTATTGGCCCTTGATGCAGTATTAGAAGCAATTGAAGCATACACAGCAAGACGGAATAAAGTTTTTTTGCTTGTATCGGGAGATCGCGACTATGTGAAACTGGTGACTATATTGCGTAACCGATACGGTCAGCGGGTAGTGATTGCCGGGGTCCCTGGTCAGGTGGCGGGGGATTTAGTAGCTGCTGCTGGCGGAGAAAAGGACCCGATTGAAATAAAGCAGGTGCCCAAAGCAGACAAGTATGAAATTAAGGAAGCAATCGTCAAGATGGTCAAAAAGGGTCCGGCACCACTCATATATTGGAGTGTGCGGGTGATAGATCAGTGGGCACAAGACAGTCGGCACAATATACCCGGGACAGCAAAAGACCGGCGGGATGCAATCAGTGAACTTTTAAGCGAGCAAGTTATTACTCGGAAGACAAGGACAAATGAGAAAGGGGGACAGGTGAGCGAAGCCATCTTGGATGAGGCTAAAGCGCAAGAACTTAAATATCTGTAAGTTTTTGATCCTCTGGTGGCGATAGCGGCGAAAATGGCAGGGAAAAAGATTTCTCCTCCAAAAAATTCCTTGACAGAGGTTTGCTGAAGCCTTATATAAATATTCAAGACTATATGCTTAAAACTTAATATTTCTGATTTTGCCTAGCTCCTGGCTTGCCAGGGGCTTTTTTTTTGCAATCGCTTGCAAAATCTTTCCAAAACCAAATTAGGACACTACCCGCCCGAGATTGACATCGCCCGCTCCGTGTGGCATGCTGGCAACAGGAAAAAATTTATCCGGGAGGCCCAGGTGCAGACCGGGTCCCGAAGCATGACAGCCCGAGGGTTCCGCCGACGGCCCCGGCCGGAGGCCGGGTTTTGGCCGCGGCGGCGCCCCGGGCTTTGCTGTCTTATCAGGCCAAAGGAGGGGAAGTGAGTCGATGAGAACCTTCGCCATCGCCAATCAAAAGGGCGGGAGCGGCAAGACCACCACCAGCGTCAATCTGGCCGCGGCCCTGGGCGAACAAGACCGCCGCGTCCTGGTGCTGGATTTGGACCCCCAGCACTCGGCCACTGCCTGGTTCGGCATCAAAAACGCCGGCAAAGAGGTGCTGGGCATCTTTAGTGATGACGGCAACCTGGCGGACCTGGTCCAGGAGGCCGGGGCTCCGGGGGTGGACCTCATCCCGTCGTCCTCCTGGCTGGTGGGGGCGGAGAAGATCCTGGCCGGGGAGGTGGGAGCGGAAACCATTCTGCGGCGCAACCTGGAGCGCCTGCCGCCGGACCGCTGGGACTACCTCCTCATTGACTGCCCCCCCACCCTGGGAGTCCTCACCATCAACGCCCTGACCGCGGTGGAAGAGCTGCTGGTGCCGGTGGAGGCCCATGTCATGGCCTTGAGCGGCCTGGCCCAGCTCCTGCAGACGGTGGAAATCGTCCAGGAGCGCCTCAACGCCAAGCTGAGGATCTCCGGCATCCTGGCCTGCCGGGTGGACGCCCGCACCCGCCATGCCCGGGAGGTGGTGGAGCAACTGCGGGAACGTGAAGGCCCCCTGGTGTATCACACCATTATCCGGGAGAACATTCGCCTGGCCGAATGTCCTTCTTTCGGCCAACCCATCACCCAATATGACCCCAAGAGCGCCGGGGCCGCTGATTACCGGGCACTGGCCCAAGAAATTATCAGCCAGGAAGGGAGCTGAATTATGGCCAAACGCAGCACTATTGGAGAAAATCCTCTCGATTTCCTGGTCTCGGAGAATTCCCTGGACACGGTGGTCCCGGGTCCGGCGGCGGCCTCCCGGGCCGTTAAGGTGGAAGAGCGCCTGGACCGGCTGGAAGCCGGGCTCAATGGCTTGAAGGCCGAACTGGCCGGGGTCAAAGGCCTGGCGCCGGAAATCACTAAGGTGAAAGGCGAGGCGGCCCAAGGGCAGACCGAGGTGGCCAAGCTGAAAGGGGAACTGGCGCCGCTTAAAGCCGAGCTGGCGGCGCTGAAGGCGGAAGTCGCCCAACTGCGTGCCAAAATGATCCCTTCGGACATCCCCTGGTGGATGGGAGGCAAGAAGAAGTAGGGAAAACCGGGAGGTCAGAGCGGCCAAGGTCCGAGCCGCGCCCGGGGCACGATCATCACCGGCCCAGGGGATTATGCCGATGGCAGGATTTAGTGAATTTTATCACAAAAGATTGGCCTGCTGAAAAAATTGGGAGAATGCTATGAAGAATGCCAAGATTATTTTTGGTTTTTTGGTGTTTTTAGTCTGTTTTCTCGCCACCGCGGCCCTGGCCGACAACTATCATGCAATCTCTGTGGCCCCGGCCCATGGAGCTTCCGTTCATAACGTCATCTATTATGACGGCATCCTGTATGAAGATGACTGGAACAACGGCTCTGGCATCACCAGCGCTTATTACGATCAATCACCCACCAGCTTAGGCTGGAGCGACGTTTCTTTTCAATTCGCCCTGGCCGAGCTGGCCGGGAGCCGGGTGCTCTCAGCCAGAATCAATTTCAAGGTAACCCTTGCCTGGTCGCCCAATAATAATAATACCATACCCTTAGCTACGCTAAACCATTATAGCGGTTCTCAAGCCCCTACTGGCAACGCCCAAAATGACAAGCTTATCGGCGGGGATTATCTAGGCAGTTTCTATAGGCTAGATGTTGGGAAATCATTTGAGATCGACGTTACCTCTCTGCTTCAAGCCGACCTCGCCAAGGGTCACCATTGGGCGGTCTTCAGCCTTAATCATGTTAACACCAATGGAACGGGTTTGGAAACCCCTGTTTGGGGAGCATTTGGATTTAATGATTTACTCATTGTGGAAACCGTGCCGCGTAACATACCCGCGGTAAATTTGTTGCTCCTGGGAGACTAGGCAACTTAATTAAGCCCCAAGACTCTCCCCGGGCTCGCCAGCCCAGAACTTGGCCGGCAGGCCGGGAAGGATGGAGCCGCGCTCCAGCACCCCGGGGACTCAGGATAAGGGTTGTCTAGTTCACGTCTTAACAAATTAATGTTGAAGTAAAAATAAGATCATTAAAAAGAGAGTCATTAAAAGACGCTTAATACCGGTTAATGCCTTCCTTGGCATTGACAATATGTGGAAACATGATTATCAATTTAAAACAGATTATGGAGATTAATTGGGTAAACATTATTTTTTTTAAGATAAATTTATTATAAATATAAAAAATAAAATATCATTTATAAATAATTTAAATAGCTAATTTTTATCGCCTAGAAGCAAGGACGCTGGATACCCCCCACGGGAAATAGACCGTGGCAGGTCAGGTTCTGCGGCAGACCAATGTCGCCTTGCCCGAGGTCGCAGTAGAGGTGCAGAACGCCGCTTCATTTCTCGCGAATTCCTTCTGTGACACCTGCACGGTCAGCTTTATGATCAGCCCGAGGCGCCTTGGGGCTCTGAAACCGGGTACTATCCCCAAGATGGGCATTTGCGGCCCTCAGGATATGGGGATAGCCGAAAATGGAAGGAATGGCTGATGACTTTCAATCATCCATATAAAATTATCCTGGCCGATGACCATGCCCTGGTGCGTAAGGGTATCAAGAGGGTCATCGAGGAAGACCTGGACTTGCAAGTCATCGGCGAAGCCGGCGACGGCCTGGAACTCCTGGAAATCCTGGAGAGTCTCCAGCCGCAGCCGGACCTGGTCGTTTGCGATATCGCCATGCCCCGGCTCCGGGGTCTGGAAGCCTGCCTGCGGGTTAAGAAACGTTATCCCCACATTAAGGTGTTGATTTTGAGCATGCACAAAAGCAGGGAGTATCTGGCCCAGGCCAAGGCGGCCGGGGTCGATGGCTACCTCCTCAAGGATGACGCGGATACGGCCCTCTATACCGCCATTCAGGAGATTCGCCATGGCAACACTTTTTTTTCGTCGCTGATCTCGGATTAAAAGCCCTCCCGCTCCGCCTGAGGGGCAATGGTTAGACTGGCACAGGCTTTCAGCCTGTGCTTTTTTTTATGGGAGGAGCCGTTGCCTCCCGGCTGGTGGACCACCTGCCGGTCGAGCCGGCGAAGCCTCGCCGCTTGCCCGAAAAATTCAGATAATCATCACTCAAAATTAAGGAAAATGGAGAGCCGGCGCCCTCGCCTGCAAAAGAACAGCCGAGGGCGGCTGTTCTCCATAAAACACTCTGCTTTGGGAAACAATTATTATTAGGTAGTAATATTGACTAGATAGCCATAATTTAAAAAATGTCGTGAATAATCCGGGTTAGGGGCATGGCGTACCAGGCCGCCCGCAAGTTTTTTTATTGTCGAAAAATTGGCGAAGTGTGTTATAAATATATGTTTTGGATCAAAATCTCCTTTGAGATGCCCTTATGTCAGAGCTATTGCAAGGAAAGGCGGACGAAAGGCGGCTGTTTCTGGGTAATGAGGCCATCGTCCGGGGCGCCCTGGAGGCTGGGGTGGCCCTGGTGACCACCTACCCCGGGACCCCGTCCTCGGAAATCGGCGACCGGAGTTATGAAATCTCCCGGCAGACGGACCTGGCCTTCGAGTATTCCGTCAACGAGAAGGTGGCCCTGGAGGTGGCGGCCGGAGCCGCGGCTTCGGGCTGGCGGGTGCTGACCGCCATGAAGCATGTGGGCCTGAACGTGGCCGCCGACACCCTGATGACCCTGGCCTATGTCGGGGTCAAGGGCGGCATGGTCATCGTCAGCGCCGACGACCCCTCCCTGTTTTCCAGCCAGAACGAGCAGGACAACCGCTATTACGCCAAAATGGCCAGCCTGCCCATGCTGGAGCCGGATAGCCCCCGGGAGGCCAAGGAGATGGCGCAGGCGGCCTTTGCCCTGTCGGAAGAGCTGGGACTGCCGGTGCTGCTGCGCACCACCACCCGGGTGAACCACACCCGGGGGCCGGTGACCCTCGGGACCCTGGCCTCCCGGCCGGGACCGGGCCACTTCGAGAAGAACCCTTTTCAAAAGGTGATGGTGCCGGCGGTGGCTAGGGTGGCCCACGGCCGGCTGCTGGAGTCCCTGTCCCGGGCCCGGGCCCTGGCGGAGGTCAGCCCCTTCAACCGGGTCAGCGGCCGGGGGGTCTGGGGCATCATCGCCAGCGGGGTGAGCCGCAGCTATGTGGCCGATGCCCTCCGGGAATTGGGTCTCACCGATCAGATCAAGTTTTTGGAGTTGGGCTTCACCCATCCCCTCCCGGAAGGGCTCATCGGCGACTTTTTGCCGGGCCTGGAGAAGGTCCTGGTGGTGGAGGAACTGGAGCCGTATCTGGAAGAGTCGATCCGGGCCATCGCCCAGGAGCGCGGCCTGACCGGGGCCATCCGGGGCAAGGGGCCCGGCCTCTTTTCCCGGCTCTACGAATACCATCCCGGTCTGGTGCGGGAGACCATCGCCCGCTATTTCGGGGTATCTTATCAACCCCCGGCGCCGATGGTCCCGGAGCAGGTTTTGGGCCGGGCCTTGCCGGACCGGCCCCCCAACCTCTGCCCCGGCTGCCCGCACCGGGCCATGTACTACTCGGTGAAGATCGCCCTCAAGGACCTGGGGCTGACCGGGATCTTTCCCACCGATATCGGCTGTTACACCCTGGGGCTCTTGCCGCCGCTGTCCATGGCCGACTTCCTCATCTGCATGGGCTCCAGCATCAATACCGCGGCCGGCATCTCCCGGGCCACCGGCCAGAAGGTGGTGGCCTTCATCGGCGATTCCACTTTTTTTCACTCCGGACTCCAGGGGCTGGCCAATGCGGTGCACCAGGGGCATGATTTCCTGCTGGTCATCCTGGACAACGGCACCACCGCCATGACCGGCTCCCAGCCGCACCCCGGGGTGACCCTGACGCCGCCCGGCTATCCGGGCAAACCCATCGATATCGCCGGAGTGGTGCGGGGCCTGGGGGTAGAACAGCTCTGGCAGATCAACCCCTTTCATTATAAAGAGGCCCTGGCGGCCACCAAGGAGGCCGTAGAGGCCTCCGGGATGCGGGTGCTCATCTCCCAGGCGCCCTGCCATCTCTATGAGTCCCGGATTACCGGGAAGAAACGCCAGGCCCGCTTCCAGGTCACCGGGGAGTGCGGCGAGTGCCGGGATTGCCTGGACTATTTCGGCTGCCCGGCCATGTATCTGAAACCCGATTCCGGGGTCAGTCAGATGCTCATCGACCCAGACGTCTGCACCGGCTGCGCCTTCTGCGTCCAATGGTGCAAGTGCATCAAGCCGGTGAAGAAGGGGTGAGAAAAGATGTGGGGGGAGGGCCAGGGACTCCGTCCCTGCCCCTCCCCCCACACCCCCCTCCCAACCCGTGTAAGGGCAGGAGATGCCGAGCCGTTGGCCCGACCATCCCCTGCAAGAAGGAATGGTGGCACAGGCGTCTCGCCTGTGCTTATAGATGCCTTAGAATAGGGAAGCAGATGACTGCTGCGGAAAACCGAAAACCGAAAACCGAAAACCTAAGGATTTTTTTCACCGGCGTGGGCGGGCAGGGGACCCTGCTGGCCAGCCGGGTCCTGGGGGAGGCGGCCCTGGCCGCGGGGCTCAATCCTCTGGTGAGCGAAACCCACGGCATGGCCCAGCGGGGCGGCATCGTGGTCTCCACCGTGATCCTGGGGGAGCTTAAAAGCCCCATTATCTCCCTGGGGGAGGCCGATATCGTGCTGGGCTTCGAGGCCCTGGAGACCTTCCGGGCCCTGGACCGCTGCCAGGCGGGCACCCTGGTGATCGCCAACACCGCCGCCATCGTGCCCTATCCGGTGGCCATCGGCCAGGCGCAATATCCGGAGGTGGCGAAGATGTTCGAACTCATGGCGGCGCAGGTGGGGAGCCTGCTGGCCTTCGACGCCGGGGCCTGCGCCCGGGAGGCGGGCAGCCCCCTGGCGGTGAACATGGTCCTGCTGGGGGCCCTGGCGGCTACGGAGCGCCTGCCCTTTGCCGCCGAGGCGATCCTGGAGGTGATCCGCGCCCGCACCAACCCCAAATTCCTGGAGAGCAACCTGAAGGCCTTTAAACTGGGAGAGGCCGCCGCCCGGGACGACGGCAACTGGCGACGGCGATAATTTCTGTAGGGTGCGTCCTACGCACCATTTACGTTGGCCGCAACCGCAAATGGTGCGTAGGACGCACC
>JAPLJC010000167.1 GCA_026388765.1 Deltaproteobacteria bacterium | reverse complement strand
CCTGGGTGGCCTCCAGAGGGGTGTCGTTGGGCTGGTTCGCCACCACCAGAAAGTCGCTCTTGTTATCGAAAGGTAGCATCTTCAGCGGCACCAGCCCCAGGACCGGCAACGCCACTGAGATGAGTAACAACACTACCACCGCCAGCAGGAACACTTGGCTCAATCGCCGGGACTCCAGCAACGGGGTCAGGGTGCGGGTGTAAATCCGATAGATCCAGGTCTCTTCCAAGACAAAGGGCTTTTCTTCCTTGCCGTAATCCCTTTTCAGAAAGTGGTAGGTGGCCCAGGGCGTGACGGTGAAGGCGATGAACAGGCTCATGAGCATCGCCAGCGGCACGTTCAGGGGCATGGGCCGCATGTAGGGGCCCATCATGCCGGTGACGAAATACAGGGGGATGAAGCTGATGATCACCGTGAAGGTGGCCAGAATGGTGGGAGCCCGGACCTCGTCCACCGCCACCAGGGTGGCCTCCAGGGGCGGGTGCTGCCGCAACTGGAAGTGGCGGTGGATGTTCTCCACGTCGATGATGGGGTCATCCACCAGCAGGCCCAGGGAGAGGATCAGGGCGAACAGGGTCACCCGGTTGATGGTGTAACCGAACAGCATGTTGCCCATGAGGGTGATGGCCAGGGTCAAGGGCACGGCCAGGGCCACGATCAGGGCCTGGCGCCAGCCCAGGAACAGGGTGAGCAGCACGGTGATGGACAGAACCGCGATGAGCAACTCCCGGATGAGTTCGTTGACCTTTTCGTTGGCGGTCTGGCCGTAATTGCGCGTGACCTTCACCTGGATGTAGGGCGGGATGACTTCTTTCTTCAGTTCCTCCAGCCGCCCTAGCAGGCCCTGGGCCACGGTCACGGCGTTGGTGCCCAGGCGTTTGGCCACGGCCATGGTCACCGCCGGGTAAAAGCGGCCCCGCTCGTAGCCCGGAGGGGCCTCCTCGGCCGGGCCGAAGGCGATCTGGCTGGCCGCCACCGGCTCTTCCGGGCCATCCACCACTTCGGCCACGTCCCGCAGGTAGACCGGTTTGCCCTCGTGCAGGCCCACCAGGAGGTTGGCCACTTCGTCGGCGGATTTGAGAAAAGGCCCGGCTTCCACCAGGTATTCCCGGTTCTGCCGGGAGAAATGGCCCGCCGGCACATTGACGTTACTCACCTCGATGGCCTGGGCCAGGGCTGCCAGATCCAGGCCGTGACCCGCCAGGCGCCCGGGGTCCGCCACTACCCGCACCTGGCGCTTGCGCCCGGCCACCACGGAGGAGCGCCCGGCGTCGGGAATCGATTGCAGGCGGTGCAGCAGTTCGTCCGCCACCCGGCGCAATTCATAATCGTCGGCCTGGTTGCTGTACAGGGTCATGGTGACCATGGGCACGTCGTTGATGCTCATGGGCTTGACCACCCAGCCGGTCACGCCGGAGGGCACCTGGTCGAGATTGGAGAAGGTCTTGCTATAGACCTTGAACAGGCTGGTCTCCAGGTTTTCGCCCACTTTGAACTTGGCGGTGACCACGGCAAAGCCATTCCCGGCCATGGAATAGAGGTCTTCAAGGCCCTCCATCTCCCAGAGCTTCTTCTCCAAATTGATGACCGCCAGGTTTTCCACCTCTTCCGGGGCGGCGCCGGGCATGCGGATGAGGATATCCACCATGGGCACGGTGATCTGGGGGTCTTCCTCCCGGGGGGTGAAAAGCAGGGCCGCGGCCCCGGCCAGCAGGCTGAGGACGATGATCAGGGTAGGGAGCTTCGATTCGAGGAACCGCCGCACCAGGCGGGCGGTGAGGCCGAGATGGAGGTCGTTAGAATTATTAGTCTTATCTTCAGATGGCATAGGGTTTACATGCGGCCATAAGCTTTATATTGCGCTGGCTGAACCATCACGGCTTAAAAACAGCCACCCCGATAATAAAATTTCTTGCAGGAGCGGCTCGCGAGTCGCCCCTACAGGAGGTTTCCCGGTAAAGCCTGCTGCTACAAAAACATCTAATCACCAGGCAACATTATCCGATCCCCCGGTTGCAGCCCCGCCAGCACTTCCACCTGGTCGCCGATTTGCCGCCCCGGCTTCACCTGGCGCCAGGTGGCCTGGCCGTCCACCAGCACCTTCACCATGGTGAGCTGGCCCACCAGGTGCACCGCGTCCTGGGGAATCAGGAGGCCCGGGGCGCTCCCCAGGGGCAGGCTCAGGCGGGCGAACATCCCCGGCACCAGCTTCCGGTCGGCAATCATGACGGTACGCACCTTGAAGGTGCGGCTGGCGCTCTGGCTGATGGGAAAGACTTCGGCGAGGGCCATCTCCGAGCGCCAGGCCAGGGCCGGCACGGCCACCTTGACCGCCTCCCCCACCTGCACCCGGTCCCGGTAGCTGTCGTTGACCTCCCCTTCGATCTGGAGGAGGTCGGGGTTATAGAGGGTTAGGAGGGGCTGGCCCGGCTGGGCCAGATCGCCCATCGCCACCTTACGGGCCGCCACCACTCCGGCCGCGGAGGCCCGGATAACGGTGTAGCCCTTCAGGGTGGCGGCTTCCTGCACCTGGGCCTGGGCGGCAGTTAGGGCCGCCTGGGCACTCTTATAGCGCTCCTGGACCGCTTCAAATTCTTGGGGGCTGGCCGCCCCTTCCTTGAGCAAATATTGAAAACGCTTATAATTGGCGCTGGCCTGGGTCGATTGGGCCTGGGCCTGAGTCACCCCGGCCCGGGCCTGGTTCAGCCGGGCCTGGTATTCTTCGCCGGACAGGGTCACCAGCGGATCCCCCGCCTTCACCCGGGTGCCGGCCTCCACCCAGATTTTGGCCACCTTGCCGGGCACCTGAGCCGAAACCTGGGCCAGGCTCGGGGAGATGACCTCCCCCAGGACTTCCAACTCCCGCGGGATCATGGTCTCGCCGAGGACCAGGACCCGGCCGGCCGGCACCGCGCCCCTGGGGACCACCAGCCCCGGGGCGATCTTGCCGAAATGCAGCAGCCCCGCCAGCCAGGCCATGAAGAAAATGGCCGATAGCACCAGGGCTCCCAGCCACCAGATTTTTTTCTTAGTCGCCATCCCGGTCCTCACCTGTTTCCAGGCACCCAAATTGGGTGTAGTCGGTCTATTTGAACTGCAAGATAACCGGTTTCTCGCGATAGCGGGACCTGCCGATGATGACCCGGCCAGGTTCAACCTTGATGGCGCCGTCGTCCCGGTCTCCCAGAATTACCGGGGTACGCGCCAGGGTCATCAAGACCTGGTCGTACGGCCCTTTTTCATCCTGGCCGGTGCCGATAGAAGTGCGAAAAAAATATAGGTCCATGAAAATCCCGGTCCCCCCTCCGTTGTCGAAGGTTTCCACCACGTGCAAGCCCGGCCGCACCGTTCCCAACCATTTATAGGCGAATTCACCTTTATCCTCTCCGTCCTTCTTCACCTCCAAGAATCCTTCCCGCCGCTTGACGTCGTCGTCGTAATATTCATTGCCAAGACGCGCCGCCGCCAGCAGGTCCACGGTGACGACGGCAGGGGGCCCGGAATCCGATAAAAATGTCTGAAACTTTTCCACCAAGCGGGGATGAATAGGTTTGCCTCGGATGGTGAAATGTTCGTTGACCTCCTGAAGCAGTTGCTTAACGGGGATTGGCGTCGCCGAGGCCGCGGACTTTTCGCCCCGGGCGAGGCCGGGGATCAGCAAAGATAGACCTAGGAGCACCAACAGTGCTTTTTCAGACCCCATTATTCGATGCCTGATAGATTGGTTCATTTTTCCTGGCCCTCCGCCGGGCCGGAGATGGTCCCGAGGGCCAGTTCCAGGCCTGCCTGGGACAGATGAGTGTCGAACAGGGTCCCGACCTGACTCAATTCGGCGTTTTTCAGGGCGTCTTCGGCAGTGAGCAGTTCCAGTAAGATGGCAATCCCGGTCTCATAGCGCAGTCGGATCAGACGCAGGCCCTCCCGGGCTTGCATCACGGCAGCCCGGGCCACCTTCAGGCGCTCGTGGGCCGTTTGCAAATTAAGGATAGCCTCCGTCACCTGATGCCGGACGCGGTCTTCCAATTCCTGTTTCAGATCCCGGGCCTGGGCCTCTTGGGCCCGGCTCTCCCTCACCCTGGCCAGATCAGCCAGGCCGTTGAACAGGTTGAAATTCATCAGGGCCATCACCGTGTAGCTATCGGCGTTGGTGCCGAACAGGCGGCGCTGGTCCACGTCATATTCAGCCACCACGTGCAGCCGGGGCAGGTAGTTAAGCCTGGCCTTGGCGTATTCCTGCTGGGCCGACCGGGCCGCCAGTCCCAACCTCTTGAGGTCCGGGCGTTTTTCCTGGGCGGTGCGCTGCAGGTCCGCCAGTTCCTGAGGTATCGGCGCCGGTTCCTTGGGCGGCGGCGCCAAGGTCCGGGAACCCGCCTCCGGCAGGCCCAGCACGGTCCCCAGGGCGCTCCTGGCGATCTGCACCTGGCTGGTTGCGGTCATCTCCTCCTGGGTGAGTCTGGCCAGATGGACCTGGGCCGACAGGACGTCGGCGAGTACCACCGAACCGGCGCGATGGCGGCTCTCGGCCATCTTCAAATGTTCCGCTGAGGTTTCGTGAGCCTTCTTGACTACTGCCAGGTTTTCCTGGGCCAACTGCAAGCCGTAATAGACCTGTGTCACCTGGAACAGTAACTGCTGCCTGGTGCTCAAGACGATGGCCCCGGCCATCTCCCGGCTCAGCTTGGCCTGTTTGAAGCCCAGATAGGCCTCCCCGGCCTGAAATAAGGGTTGGCTCATGGTTACGCCGGTGCGGAAATTACCGAAAGGCTTGGGGAAATTGAGATTGTTTAACAGAAAGTCTTGTTGAGTAAAGACCCGCTGGTTCAACTTGCTCATGAAGACTTGGGTGGGGTTATCGGAAAAGTTGTAGGTCTCGCCAAAATTCACCTTGGGCAGGAAACGGGCCCGGGCCCGGGCCACCTCGGCCTCGGCGGTCTCCACGGTCATCCCGGCGGCCTTCAAGCCGGGGTTGTGCTTCAAGGCGAGGAGCTGCGCCTCCCCCAACGTCAGGGGCTGACCGCTGGCTGGGACCACACCTGGTAATCCCCACCAGATAATCACCGCCAAGAGTGCCGCGCTCAGTCTCATTAAGCCCCTCGTCTACGGCCTTTCGGCCATTATAATAGACCCGCCTGGCGGAGACAACTTTTTGGCTTAATTTTAATGAATAAATGTTCATAATCTGATCCTTTAGCCTAGCAGACAAGAAGCCAAAAGTAGGGCGTCGAGGGCCACCGGGCGCCGCGCACTTAACATCTAATCCCAGGTGACGGTCAAAAGAGTAGTAGGGTCATCTGAACGCTCGACGGATTTCGCCTATTTAAGCTTCAGTCGCGGTAGTCCCGCAGAATGACTTGTGGGGTGGATTTTCAGAGGTCTCAAGCGGTTATCCGAAAAATGAACCGGTTTAGAGAAATCTCACGGTTGCCAACCGCCATAAAACTGGCGGTCTGGTTGGCCCTTGCCTTGTCGGCCTCTTCCTGTCTGCCCATGGCCCCGTGGCAGCAAGCGGCCCCGATGTACCCCCAGCCGCAGCCACCCATGGCGTACCCGCCGCCGCCCAGCCAAGGCATATATTTCCTGGCCGAGGTGGAAGGAGAAGTGCTGCGCCTCGCCAATGAGGCGCGGCGTCAACAAGCCTTGCCGCCCCTGGCCGGCGACCAGGCTCTGGCGGGTGCGGCCCGCCGCCACAGCGGTGACATGCTGGCCCGGAGCTTTTTCAGTCATACCAACCCTGACGGCTTGTCAGCTTCCCAGCGCTTACCCCGGGACTATGCCCAGCTCTTGAAACAGTCCGGGGAAAACATCTGGATGGGCTCCGGCCAGAACCCCTACGCCCCCCGCCACCTGGCCGGGACCATCATGGCCACTCTGATGGCCAGTCCCGGCCACCGCCAGAACCTTCTGGACCCTAAATACACCCACCTGGGGGTGGGCGTGGCGGCCTGGGGCCAGGAGGTGCGCGCCACCCAAGACTTCGCGCAACTCCCCGCCGGTCTCCCCCCCCGGTAACTTTTTAGGGGCGAACCTCATCGTCCGCTCCTGGGTGCTACCTCCGCAGATGATCCCACTCTAGACCTGCTGTATTTCAAAATGAAATATTCATAGGCACTATCTACCTGGCTTTCCCCAATTCCAGCGGGTTTTATTTCAAAATGAAACAAAAGGGAGAGGTAACAAAAATATATCTGATTGATTTAACAGCATAATTGATGTTGGAACGGATACTGCAATGGTTGCCGGTAGATATGAAGAAAAAGGTGCTCTTAGCCATCGACCTGGAGGCGCCGGCCTCCTGGGCGGCTTCTTATGCGGTGCAGCTGGCGGCGCGCCTCGAGCTGTCGCTGGTGCTAATGGCGATTTTGGCCGTCCCCCGGCCAAGGCCCGCGACCGAGAAGAAGGTCCTGTCCATGGCTGGGCTCCAGGAGGAGCAGCGCCTATGGCTGGGGAAGATCCGGGAGCGCTGCCAGCAGGAGGGGGTGGAGGTGGAGATTTTTATCTCCGCCGGCTCCTTCTGTGAAGAAGTGCTGCGGTTTGCCAAGGCTCAGAGCGCTCTGCAATTCATCATCATGGGTTTCCCCGGGGACTACCAGGCCGGCGGGCTGGAATGCTCGCAGTCGGCTTTACAGAGCCTGCGCCGGCAATTGGAAGGGGAGATCTTGCTGGTGCGGGGTCAGGGAAAAGTAATGCGTCTTACTGATAACTCAGGGCAACGACAAGGAAGGGAGAATTGACCATGTTTGGGAGCCTTTATCTACCACTGGCGGGCAACGGCATCAACATCTTGCTACTCTTCGGCTTGGGCGGGGCGGTGGGCTTCCTCTCCGGCCTCTTCGGGGTGGGCGGCGGCTTTCTCATGACCCCGCTACTCATCATGGCGGGCATTCCCAGCACGGTGGCCGCAGCCTCGGATTCCAACCAGATCGTGGCGGCCTCCACTTCGGGCACCTACGCCCACTACCGCCTGGGCAACGTGGACTTCAAGATGGGGATCATCCTCATCGTCGGCGGAGTCATCGGCGGCACCCTCGGGGTTTACCTCATCAAAGGGCTGCGGGCCATGGGAAATGCCGACTTCGTCATCAAGATCACCTACGTGGTGATGTTGGGGGTCATCGGGGGCTACATGTTCGTGGAGAGCCTCCAGAGTATGCGCCAGAAACCGGTGGTTGCGGCCAAACGGACGGCAGCGGAACCCGCCAAGGTCTCCCTCTATAACCGCATGGTCCAGTCTCTGCCCTACCAGATGCGGTTCGACAAGTCCGGGGTGACCCTCTCGCCCCTGATGCCCCTCATCCTCGGGGTCTTTGTGGGCATCCTGGCGGCCATCATGGGGGTGGGCGGCGGCTTCATCATGGTGCCGGTGATGGTCTACATGCTGCGCATGCCCATGCACGTGGTGGTGGGCACCAGCCTCTTCCAGATCCTCTTCACCTGCATCAACGTCACCATCATGCAGTCCATCACCAACCATACGGTGGACCTGGTCCTGGCCATTATTCTGCTGCTGGGCTCTACTCTGGGAGCCCAGTTCGGGGTGCGCCTGAGTCGGCGGCTGAAGGCGGACCAGTTGAAGATTCTGCTGGCCACCATCGTCCTCATCGTCATGGTGCAGATGCTGGCCAGCCTGCTCCTGACCCCCGATCTCCTGCTGGCGCACAAAGGTGGGCACTGAGATGCGGCGTCTAGGCTATGTTTGGCAAAGGATAGCGACAATCCTGGGGCTGCTGCTCCTGACCATCCCGGCCCTGGTCTGGGGGGCCTCCCTGGATCTGAAGGTGACCCCTGATCTGGTGGAGATCGGCGCCTGGTTCCGGGGCCACCGGGTGACGGTTTCCGGGATGATTCCGCCGGGGGCCGAGGCCGTAATGGAAGTGGTGGGCCAGACCAGCGATGAGCACCTGATGCGCAAAGGGCGCCGGGGCGGCTTATGGATGAACGTAGGCGAGATCGATATTCACAACGCCCCGTCTCTGTATATGGTGATGAGCAGCAACCCCAAGCTCCTGGACACCGCGGTCTCGGAAGCCCCCTGGGGCTTCGCCGCCCTGAAGCGGCGGGTGACCCTGTCGGGGATGATCGATGACCAGGAAAAACCCCAATTCTTCGACCAGTTCCTGGAACTCAAGGGGAGCGAGGGGCTTTACACCACCTTCAAAGACCCCATCAAGAAGTCCCGGGCGGCCGACGACCTGGTCCCCGTCAAGGGCGAATTCCGACTGCCCACCAACGTCAAACCGGGGACCTATGAGGTCTGCCTCACGGTGATCCAGGACGGCCAGGTAAGCGCCAAAACCTGCGGTGAACTCCAGGTGAAGATGGTGGGCTTCCCGGCCATGCTGACCACTTTGGCATATGAGCACGGCGCCACCTATGGTATCCTGGCGGTAATCATCGCCATCGTGACCGGGTTTGCCATCGGCTTCCTCTTCAAAGGCGGCGGCGGACATTAAAGGCCATGGGGGAAAAGGGGAAACGGATAAAAGGGGAAAAGGTTTAAAAAGACGTATGATAACCCGGTTTTCCCCTTTTCCCCTTTCTCCCTTTTAACCTTTTCACCCTAACTTGTAGCCAGAAAGAACGGCTAATGTGGCAATATCTTAAGGACTTCTGGAATAAAATCAAAAGACCCAAGCCCCACTTGGTGGCCTTTCCGGAGATCTTTGAGCATTTCCAGGAACTGCTGGAGGACCACCAGCAGGTCATGGAATTGATTGCCGACCTGGGAGAGAAATCAGGGGGGGAATACATCTTCGACCGCAAGTATCTCATCGACACCACCAACGAGATTCAAAACCTGATCCTGCATATGGTCAAGGGAGTCAACCTCATCAGTTCCAACCGTTACCTGGAGCTGTACTCCACGATCGACCGGATTTTTATCCCCCTGGAAGCGGAGCTGCGGGGTCGTTTGACCCTGTCCCGGGAGCTGCCCTACGTGGTTGCCCTCCAAGAAGCGACCCCGGATCAGCCGGAACTCATCGGGGGCAAGGCCAATGTCCTGAGCATTATTACGCAGGACCTCTCCCTGCCGGTGCCGCCGGGTTTTGTCATCACCACCCGGGCCTGGCGCAGCTTCCTGGAGCACAACAACCTGGAAGAGCGGATTCACGGTTGGCTGGAGGCCTGGGCCGCGGGCGAGACGGACGAGAGCCACACCGCCCGGCAGATCCAGTACAGTATCCTGGCCGGAGTGGTGCCCCACGAGGTGGCCGGAGAAATCCGGCGCCAGGCGGAAAAGACCGAGGCCTTCTGGGCCGTGCGCAGCAGCGCCTACGGTGAGGATGGCGAGCTCACCTTTGCCGGCCTGCACGAGAGCTTTCTCAACGTCCCGCCCAAGGGCCTCCTAAAGGCCTTTAAGAATGTCCTGGCCAGTCTCTATTCTCCCGAATCCCTGGTATACCGGCAGAAGATGGGGATGATGGGGGAGGAGGCGGCCATGGCGGTATTGGTCCAGGAGATGGTCGAAAGCAAGGTGAGCGGAGTGGTGCATACTTTGGAAGTCAGCGGCTCGGAGCCCGACTGCCTGGTGATTTACGCCTCCTGGGGCCTGGGGCGCACCGTGGTGGAGGGCCGGAGTCCGGTGGACCGCTACGTGGTGGAGCGGGACTACCCCCACCATTTGCGGCGGCGGGAGATCGCCCAGAAGGAATCCATGACCCGGTCCGTGGCCGGCGGGGGTGAGGAAGAAGTAAAGGTGAGCCCGGAAGAGCAGGGGCTGTCCACCCTCACCGAGGACACTATTCTCACCCTGGTGCGCTGGGCCTTGAGCCTGGAGCGCTACTTCAAGCGTCCGCAGGAGATCGAGTGGGCCCTGGACGCCGGGGACCGCTGCTGGCTCCTCCAGTCCCGGGGGCTGCAGGTACCGAGGGCGGCGGCGCCGCCCCGACAGGATATTTGCGAAACCTGCGCCCTGTATCCGGTGCTCATCCGGGATACCGGGACGGTGGCCCATGCGGGCGTGGGTTCCGGGGTGGTCTGCCTGGTGCAGTCGGATGAGGGCATGAACCGTTTCCCGGAGGGCGCCGTCCTGGTGACCAAGTACACCGCGCCCTGGCTGGCCCGCATCGTGCCCAAGGCCGCGGCCATCGTGGCGGAGCGGGGCTCCGCCGCCGGCCACCTGGCTACCATCGCCCGGGAATTCCGGGTGCCGACCCTGGTGGGGGTGGAAGGGGCCACGGAAATCCTGGAGGAAGGCATGAAGGTCACGGTGGACACCAAGCAGCGCCTCATTTACGCCGGCCGGGTAAAGGAGCTGCTGCAGTATGAGCTGGTGCAGGCCATGGCCTTCGAAGACGCCCCGGAGTTCCGCCTCTTACGGCGCCTGCTGGCCCGCATCGCCCCCCTCCATTTAATTGATCCCCAGACCCCGGATTTCGTTCCGGAAGGCTGTATAACCGCCCATGACGTGATTAGATTCATTCATGAAAAGGCGGTGCAGGAGTTGATGGACCTGCCCCGCTTCGTCAAACGCTTCAAAGGGGTGCAGATCTGGACCCTGGTCTCGGACATGCCCCTGGGCCTGAAGGTCCTGGATCTGGGCGGGGGGATCATTCCTACGGCCGAGGGCAGCAAGCTGTACCCGGAGCAACTCCTCTCGCTCCCCATGAAGGCCCTGTGGTCCGGCCTGTCCGAACCGGGGGTCTGGAGCACTGAGCCGGTGCCGGTGGATTTTAAAGGGATGATGTCCAGCCTCACCAAGACCCGGACCGAAACGCCCGGCACTACGGCCACGGGATTCAACCTGGCGGTGCTCAGCGAGACTTACCTGAACTTGCACCTGCGCCTGGGGTATCACTTCAACCTGGTTGACGCCAGAATGGAGTCCGACTCCCATCGCAACCACATCTACTTCCGTTTTGTGGGGGGGGTCACGGATCTGACCCGGCGCTCCCGCCGGGCGCAGTTGTTGGCCAAGATTCTCTCCCAGTACCACTTCAAGGTGGACACCAAGGGAGACCTGGTGGTGGCCAAGGTGCTGCATTTGCCCCAGGAGGATATGCAGGAGCTCCTCAAGATTTTGGGGAGGCTCATCGGCTTTACCCGGCAACTGGACATTCAGTTGCGCCGCGACGAAGATATCCCGGAATTTGTGGACGCCTTCTTTCAGCAAATGATGGAGAGGCTGGATGGACCAGACCCAGGAGGAAAATATGAGTCCGGATAAACTGAGGATCATGGTGTTGGACGACGAGCCCATAGTCTGCAAGCGCCTGAAACCGGCGCTGGAGAAGCTGGGCTATGAAGTGGACACCTTCACCCAGAGCCCCGAGGCCATGCATCAGATTCAGCAGACCAGCTATGACATCATCATCACCGATCTCAAGATGAAAGAGATCGATGGCATGCAGTTTCTGACCGAGGCCAAGAAACGCCATCCCGGCACGGAGGTTATCGTCATTACCGGCTTCGCCACCATGGAAACCGCCAAGCAGTCCTTTCAAAAAGGGGTGTTCGATTTCATTGCCAAGCCCTTTAAATTGAGCGAGATTCAGGAGGTGGTGAACCGGGCCGCCGCCAAGATCCGGGGGCCGGCGGCCTGAGGGTTGTCTGAATAAAGAGAAGGTAATAATTATAAGGGCGAGGATTTCTCGTGCCTAGGAGGGCGCGAGAAGGGCGGGGAAACCCCGCCCCTACGAGATAACGCTGATTTGAAAGGATAACCAATATGATCAAGACTCTGGTAGCCATCGAAGTGGATCTGGCCTCCAGCCTGGCCATCCGGTACGCCTGTCAACTGGGCATCTTAGTCAATGCGGAGCTTTACCCGGTTTATGTCAAATCGCCGCCCCCTGAGGTGCCCGCCACCGGGACGGGCTGGGTGCGACACACCTGGGAACGTGAAATCCTGGAGATGGGAAAGGAGGAGATCCAGGAGATGCTGGCTGGCGAGATGGAGTCCTGTCCCCTGATGCAAGAACCCCGGGTGATCTATGGGGACCGGGAATATGAGCTTCTCAAGATCATGGACCACGAACCCTTTGACCTGTATGTGGAGGGCGCACCTTATCCCTTCACCCCGGCCAATATCCAGCGGCGGCTCCATGCCAAGTTCTATCAGCGAGTCGGCACCCCCCTCATCTGGCTCCGGATCCTGCGGAAAATCAGCCAGGTGCTGGTGCCCTGCTTCGACGCCCCAGGTACCCGTTCCCAGGTCCAGGCCCTGCAAAAAATTTGGGCTGGCTGCGGTGTGCCACTGCACTTTTGTCTGGCCCCCGGGGCCGGGGAACCGGTGCGGCAGGAGGTCTTGCGAGGGGAGGAGACCCTGAAGGCGGCCGGCTGCCAGACGGTCTTCCTAGATGACTGCCAGATGGCGGCCGGGGGCCCAGCACCTGAGGTCTTAAAGAACTATGGGCTGGTGGTGGTGGCCCTGGAACGCGCCGTGAAAAAAGACAGCCCCCGGTTGCAATGGCTGACCCTGGTGAAGGCGCCGTTGATGCTGGTGTTGTATTAACCGAAAACCGAATACTGCAAACCGAAAACGGTATTAAACATGGTCGACGACGAAACCAAAAACATCTCCAGCCTGGCCGGGGAAGACCTCATCAAGGCCATGGAGGAATGGGCCGACCGCCGGGAGCACCTGGCCGAAGACCGCACCAAGCTGGCCCAGTTCCGCACCCGGCTGGCGGAGGAAAGGACCGCCCTGGCCAACCGGCGTACGGAACTGGCTAACAAGCGCACCGACTTGGCCGAAGGGCGTACCGCCCTGGCCAATCGACGGACCGAGTTAGCCAATAACCGCACTGAGCTGGCTAATAAACGCACCGAACTGGCTAATGGTCGGACTGAGCTGGCCAATAAGCGTACCGGGCTGGCGGAAAAGCGCACCGAGTTGGCCAACGGCCGCACTGAGCTAGCCAACAAACGAACTGACCTGGCTAATCGACGTACGGAGCTCGCCGACGGCCGCACGGAACTAGCCAATAAACGCACCTCTCTGGCCGAGCACCGCACCGAGTTATCCGAGAGACGGACGACCCTGGCAGATGATCGCACGTCCCTGGCCCGAAGCCGCACCGATTGGTCCCAGAGCCGCACCGAATGGGCCGAGATGCGCAACAAGCTAGCCGAGGTCCGTACCCGCATGAGCGGGGCCAGAACCGGTTTGGCCCAGGCCCGCACCAACTTATCCCAATATCGCACCATCCTGGCCAAGCAGCGCACGGAACTCTCTTATTTGCGGACCGGCCTGACCTTTATCGCCATTGGCACCATCTTCACCCGCATGTTTGGCCTGGGCTACTGGTCCATCATCGATGCCATTATTACCCTGGCGGGGCTTGCCAGCATCGGCATGGCCATTAAACTGTTCCTCAAATCCCGCTCAATGGAAAAGAGGCTGCTGGTACAACTGGAAAAGGAGCTGGACCTGGAGGCCGTGGAAAAACGGGTGGACGAAGCGATCCAGTCCCACCGCTTCGGTTCTTTTTAGCCGGCCGGCTAGCGCGGCAAGATCAAGATGACGATTAAACAAAGAATTATTATTGCGGTCTTGATCCAGGCAATCATGATTTTTATAATCGGCATCTTTGTATATTTGTCTTTTAATAATGTTTTATCCAAATTACGCTCCATAGAAATAATCGATGACGTTAATATCGCTCTTCTGGAAATGCGCAAGGCCGAAAAGAACTACTTCTTGTACCGGGACGCCAATGCCCTCAAGGAACTGGCCAAGCTGGGTGAAGAAAGGTATGAGATCATTCAGGTATCAAAATCTTATGTAGTCCCGATTTTGAACAAGTCGGGCCGGAAGAATTATGATAGACTGCTGGATATCCTGAAGGAATACCTCTCATTAGCCAACAACGCCATCAAGACTAAAGAAGTTCCCCGTGATTTTGAAGCAAAACTCCGAACCATGGGGCAGGATTTGACTTCAGTTTCCGAGTTACTGCTGAAACAGGAGAGGGAGAATGTCAGCCGCACCATTAATAACAATGTCTTGATGCTGATAACCTCTCTGGGGGTAATCTTAGTCATTCAATTAATTCTGTGGCAATACTTTTTTAGCCTGATTATTCAAGAGTTAACCGTCATGGAACGAATGATTAAAATGGTGTCGGAAGGCAGGTTCCATGAGGTCGCGGTGAAACCCATCTTGCCTCATAATGAAATAGAAATAGCCATCAAGGCGATCTCGGATATGGCCCGGAAATTGGAAAAGCGAGAAGACGACATCCTGCAGGCCGGCAAGCTGGCCTCCCTCGGGGTCTTGATCTCCGGAGTGGCCCACGAGCTGGGCAATCCTTTAAACAATATCTCTTTGATGGCTCAAACCTATTTAAGCGTCTACGACATGCTGGGGGATGAAGAGAAGAAGAACTTCATGGGGGATATCTACAACCAGACGGAGCGGATTCGCAAGATTGTGGAAAACCTGCTGGATTTCTCCCGCCAGAAGAAGCAGGAATTGCAGGAATGTGACCTTAAAGAGATCGTCCGGGTGAGCCTCAGCCTGGTGGCCAACCACTTGAAGCTGGCCAAGGTGAAACAGCACGTGGCCATCCCTGAAAATTTGCCCCCGGTCCAGGTGGACGCCTCCCAGATCGAGCAGGTATTGGTTAACCTGTTCATCAATGCCATTCAGGCCATGCCGGAGGGTGGCGATCTGGATGTCAACGGCAGCTATGATCCCCAAAGTGCCAACCTCATTCTGGAGATCAGAGATACCGGCATCGGCATCCAGAAGGATTATTTGCCCAATATTTTCGACCCCTTTTTCACCACCAAGAGCACCAAAGGCACCGGTTTGGGACTCTCCGTGAGTTACGGCATCATCCGGCAGCACCATGGCGATATTTCGGTGGAAAGCGAAGAAGGCCAAGGAACCAGATTCATCATCAAGTTACCCGCAATGAAAAAATAAGGGGGCAGAAGATGCCAAAAAAGATTCTCGTGGTAGATGATGAGAAAATCGTGTGCGACATGTCCAGGATAATTTTGCTGAAAGAAGGCTATGAGGTGGATACCTTCACGGACAGCGTGCTGGCCCTGGACGCCATCCGCAGTAAGCAGTATGATCTGGTGGTCACTGATTTGAAAATGGAAAACGTCAGTGGCATGGACATCCTGCGGGAGGTGAACCAGCTGTACCCGGAGACCAAGGTGATCATGCTGACCGCTTATGCGACCCTGGACGCCACCATCGAGGCCATCCGGGAGCGCATCTATGACTTTTTCCCCAAGCCGGTGAAGATCGAGGAGTTGAAAAAGTCGGTGAAAAAAGCCCTGGGTGATTGAGGGAGAGAACGCCATGAAGATCTTGTTTGCCGCAGATGAGCAGCCCTATAGCGCCTATGCGCTCAGGGAAGTGACCCGGCTGGCCCTGAACACCTGGGCCGATGTCACCATACTGGGGGTCTCCACCCTGCCCCGGGAGGGCGGCGCGGCCGGGCTCCCCGAGCCGGAGCAATCCCTCCCCCAGGCCCTGCGCCGCTATCGGGAAGCTTTCTTTCAGGACCCCGAAGAGGGGCTGTCGCCCTATGCTTTGAGCAATTATCGCTATGAATGGGTCCCCCTGCCGGGTGGCCGCTGGGAAGAGATGCTGGTGGCCCGGGGGACCAAGAAGGACCTGAAGGTGAGGCTCCGGGCCGGGGCTGAGGCCCAGGAAATCCTGGCGGAAGCCCGGGAGGAGGAAAGCGACCTCATCGTCCTGGGTTGCAGCCAAGGGGAGCAATGCCTCTGGAGCAGCCGGAACCCGGTGCCCCAGCGGGTGGTCAATGACGCCGACTGCTCGGTCCTGCTGGTGAAAGAGGAGCAGCCCATCACCCGCATCCTGGCCTGTCTGGACCAGAGCTACATTAGCCAGGATTCCCTGGAGATGATCAACCAAATCGCCACTCTCCACGGGGCCCAACTGGAGTTGATCGGTCTCAGCTCCGAAGGTGGCCTGAAAAAAGACGTCTACCGGCGCCTGATCGAGATCGGCGACTACTACGAAGACCGGCAGATCAAGGTTTCCACCCGGTTGACCGAGATCGCCGAATTCGAAAATACCGTGGCTCAGGAGCTGAAACAAGACCTCCTGGCCCTATGGATGGGGAAAAAATCCCTCCTGGACCGGTTCTTCCCCCGGGACTGGGCCGGCCGCTTCGTGGGCAAGTGTCCCACCTCGGTCCTGGTGATGAGGTAGTTGTAGGGGCGACCCGGCGGGTCGCCCTAGCTTGTACTGGCAATTGAAGAGGAGTGGTCATGAAAATCCTGGTAGCTGTGGATAAATCGGAAGAATCGCAGCAGGCCTTGCGTTACACCTGCCATTTACTGGAACATTTTACCGCCATTGTGGACGCCCTCTACGTCAAGCCCGACGTGGTGGCCAGCACCGAAGGCGCCTATGCGCCCTTTACTACCAAGAGTGACGTGGAGCGCGGCATCGAAGCCGAAGCAGAGAAGACCGTGGAGGAGATCATCGAGTCCTGCTCCATTTGCGTGGGCGGCCGTATCCCCTGCAACCCCTTCGTGGCGGTGGGCGACCCGGCCGACGAGATTTTGAACGCCGCTAACCAAGGCTATTACGACATGATCGTCCTGGGCTCCCAGGGCCGCTCCTTGCTGCGGGGCTTTTTACTGGGGGCGGTGCACGCCAAGATCCTGCACCATGCCTTGCAGCCGGTGCTGATTCTCCGCAATTTCCGGCCCATTCAGAAAATCCTGGTGGCCTACCGCGGCTCCCAGTGCGACCAGGGCGCCCTGGAGTTCATTGCGCCGCTCTTTGCCAAAAAGAAGCCGGAGATCACCATCCTCCACGTCCAGGAGACCGAACGGGGCGAAAGCGAGGAGTTCGCCGAGGCCTGCCTGCTCAGTGGCGAGGAGACCTTGAAGGAGTATGGCTACACCCCGATCAAAAAGATGGCCACGGGCGACTTCGTGGACGAAATCCTCAAGGCGGTGGCGGTGGAGCGTTACGACCTGCTGGTCCTGGGAGCCTACGGGCATAAGCGGCCCAAGTATCTCAAGGTTCTGAGCGACGAGGCCCTCAACCTGGTGCGCCTCACCACCCGGCCGGTCCTGGTTTACCGGGACGAGAAGGAAGAGTAAGGGCCTCACGACGAGAGGCAAAGGGGCAAAATATTTTTGCTCATGCCCCATTTTTTGCACCGGGGGGGGAAAGAGTTGCCACCCCCACCCCAGCCCTCCCCCCTCAAGGGGGAGGGAGTTTGAGGAAGTGACTGAGCTGAGGCTCGGATTAATCAATTTTTGGGCCCTATTTTTTTAACGTCCCAAGTTGCACTTGAACGGAAATGGGGACCGGGCCGGGCCTGGCGGCGAAAAAGGCAGTCCCAGGTTGAACTTAGGGAATGCAAAATTGTGCATCATCCAAGTATCCAAAATTCCTCCTTTTATCAGGTGAGTCGCCCTGTTTCGCAGGGACTTCATGCCGAAAAAAGAGGCCAATCGGGGCCAGCCTGTGCCGGTACCTGAATATATTCCGCAGTTTGGTTCGTATAACTTCCTTATATTGCTCACTTTAGTCCGCTGAGGTGGCGTTGCCTGAGCGGTCCGGGACCGCCGAAGCACCGTTGTTGTACCGCATTGATGCCGCTTGGCGGCCGGGCGGTCCGGGGGTGGAGCGGTCAAGTTACACATGCAGATAGGGTAAACCCGGGGGAAAGAAATTTCCAGAACAGCAGAGACGGTTGACCCGCATCCAGGCTGCCAAGGGCGAAAAAATAGTTGCGGCCGGGATAAGGGGAACGCTTCATTAAAGTCAGAGGACTGAGGTGATGGGAAGCGATAGCCCCCAGTTATGCTGTGAATATCAATTTTTTTGGAAATGCGGTTATTGGCAAGATATGCGGATCAATCAGATTCAAAAGGCCAGACGTTTGCCTGACCCTTTCCTTTTTCCAGGTTCTGAAAATTAGGGGGAGCCAATCCCCCCCTAGCCCTAATCACTGAGGAGCAGCAAGAGGTACTGGGGAGTTAGAGCTGGCGCCCTGATCACCCGCACGTTGTCCAGGGCCGGGCCGCCATTGCCGCTGGTGAGGGTCTCGAATAATAGGGTGGTGGTATCCCACTTGGCTCTAAAGGTGAAGTGCTTGGTGATCCAGCCCATGTTGGTGAGAGTCTTCCCCGTGGTGTCGAAGGTGAAGTCCTGGAACCGGCCCGCGGCGGAGACCCGCAGGGTTTTCACCACCGGATCCGAGGGGTTGCCCGCCAGGTCGAAGGTGACATTGTAGGTGTCGCCGGGAGTGGTGAGGAAGGTCTGTTCGATGCTGCCTGCGCCCACGCCATTCATATCCAAGCTGCGACCGCCCTGGGATGCTGTCCAGTAAGTTCCAATATAATCGATGCTACCGGCCACGGTCCAATTCTTGATGACGTTACTCCCAGACCCTAAGGTCAAAACTATTACACCGGACGGGCCATCCTCGAAGCTGCCGTTGAGGACCAGGTTGGCGGGGTGCACCACCTTGACGTTATCCAGGGCCGGGCCGTTGGCGCCGCTGTCCAGGGACTGAAAAATTAGGGTGGCGCTGGTCGAATTGGCCCGAAAAGTCCAATTTTTGGTCACCCAGCCCATATTGCCAACGGATTTACCCGTGGTGTCAAAGCTGAAGTCCTGCGACAGGCCCGCCGCAGATACCCGCAGGGTTTTAATTGCGGGGCCGCCGGTAGGGTCCCCCGCCAGGTCGAAGGAGACCTGATAGAGTTCGCCGGGGATAGTTGTGAAACTCTGGGAGAGGCTGCCGGGACCATTTACAGAGTTAAGGTGGGTACTGAAGTTGCGGTGAGAAGACTGCCAAAAGGAAGGTCCGATAAACGTGATACCATTGGCTATAGTCCACCCAAAGAGGCCGGCGGAACCATTAGGCACCAAAATGTTCCCCGGCGGCACCGGCGGGTTCAATGAGGCAGCCGCAATTTCAAAACTGCCATTCAGGATGAAGGCGTTTACGGGTACCAACACCACATTGTCCAGGGCCGGCCCCCCGGATCCGGACATCTGGGATTGGAAGGTCACATGGTCCACTATCGGAGACGACTCTGAAGCCCAAAAATTCCATTGTTTCCTGGTCCAGCCCATGTTAGTGTTACTTTTCCCCGTGGTGTCAAAGGTGAATACTTGATATTCAGGCGGGATGATAGGAGTCGTCCCCTTCGCCACCGACATAGTCTTGGCTGCCGGACCTATCGTGGGGTCGCCAGCCAGGTCAAAGGAAACCTGGTACATCACGCCGGCGTTGGGTGATTGAAAATCTTGATAAATATAGCCAACAAGATTGCTGGAACTGGTATTCAAGCCTATGCTCCGGTTACCCTGGGAGGCCTGCCAAAAACCCCCTACGTAGTTGACAGGTTGGGCAACATTCCAGGAGTTAATGGCAGTACTGCCTTGAGGCAACGAAAGTAGCCCGGCACCCGGGTCCACCGTGGCGATTTCAAAGCTGCCGTTCGCCAGCATGTTGTACCCCGCCGGGGCTGGATGGGCCGCCAGCAGAACAACTATCGCCACCATCAGCGCATTTGGAAAAAATTTTCTGCTCATCGCACCCCTCATTCGGCGGGCGGGCCTTAACAGCCGCCAACTGATGGTTATTATGACCAATATAATATATATTAAAATACTAATAGTCAATCATAGATAGCTGGCTGCCGCTAAAAACTTACTTTCACAAAGAGCATCCAGGGTGCAGAGGCCGACCCTTGGACAAAAAAAGGCAGGTGCCCCTGCCTCCGAGGATTGGCTGAAGGGAATCTTCCCGCCCCGGCAACTTGAGCAGATTGGCCAGGGCCGGCTTGATCATTTCCTCCGGATCGGTTTCGACGTCCTGGAGTTTGCCTTCGAGAAAGGCGTCGTAGGCGGCCAGGTCGAAATGGCCTCGGTGATTTGATAGGAGTCCCTGCCTCATAAACTTTGGTTCAAAAGGCTGACCTAAATCATAAATTCTCATATCGAATAACTGCTATATATTGATAAATTGTGTAAATATAAATAGTTAAAATATTCTCTACCTATCCTCACGGTTCGAGAACCGCCTCTACGGTTTGATCTGCTCCGCAACCGCGCTAATCCCATTCTCAAAACTAAAAACTCGAAACTTGGAACTCGAAACTCGAATCTCAAACCTTGACAATGGCCCAGGCGGCCATATTTTTAGGAGGGTGTCACGGCTTGAAGCTCAGGTGAATACAGGAATGGTGGGCAGTGCCCACCCTGATATGGTTGAAAGTTGTCAAGTAGGCGCGAGGCACCCTTGTTTTTTTAGTTAAGCTGCGAGATGAACTCTCAGGCCCCCGCGGGGCGGGACGCTTTAGCGACGTTTGATCACTCTGATATACGCGGGTTGG
>JAPLJC010000191.1 GCA_026388765.1 Deltaproteobacteria bacterium | reverse complement strand
TCCCCCCTTCCTCGATGTTCCGGGCCGCCCCGAAAAAGCGCTTGGGCCGTTGCAGGGCGTTGGCGTCCAGGCCGCCGGAGAGAATCTTGCCGCTGGCCGGGACCACGGTGTTGTAGGCCCGGGCCAAACGGGTGATGGAATCCAGCAGGATGACCACCTCTCGTTTGTGTTCCACCAGGCGCTTGGCCTTCTCCAGGACCATCTCCGCCACCTGGATGTGGCGCTGGGGCGGTTCGTCGAAGGTCGAACTCACCACCTAGGCTGCGACGCTGCGCGCCATATCGGTCACTTCTTCGGGCCGTTCGTCGATGAGCAGCACGATGAGGACCACCTCCGGGTGGTTCTTGGCAATGCTGTTGGCCAGGTTCTGGAGCAGCATGGTCTTGCCGGTGCGGGGGGCGGCCACGATGAGGCCACGCTGCCCCATGCCCACCGGGGTCATCAGGTCCATCACCCGGGCCGAGAAGTTGTCCGATTCGGTTTCCAGCTTCAGACGCTGATCCGGGTAGAGGGGCGTGAGGTTGTCAAACAGGATCTTGTCCCGGGCCACCGCCGGGTCTTCGAAATTGACCGTCTCCACCTTGAGCAGGGCAAAATAGCGTTCCCCCTCCTTGGGGGGGCGGATCTGGCCGTAGATGGTGTCCCCGGTGCGCAGGTTGAAGCGGCGGATTTGCGACGGCGACACGTAGATATCGTCAGGACCCGGCAGATAATTATAATCCTGGGCCCGGAGGAACCCGAAGCCGTCCGGCAGGATCTCCAGGACGCCGCCGCCGGAGATGATGCCGTTCTTCTCCACCTGGGCCTGCAAGATGGCGAAGATAAGCTCCTGCTTGCGCATCCCCGCGGCGCCTTCCACGTTCAGGTCCCGGGCCAGGGAGGCCAGGTCGTTGATCTTCTTGTGCTTCAATTCGGATAAGTTCATCATTACCTCTTGATTGCTCATGCTAATAAATCCCACCCTAGTATTCTGTAGTTAATGATTTCGGTTACTCGCCGCGCTAATCCTGCAATTCTTACGACCAGGCCCGGTTAACGGCCTGTTGCCGGCAGCCTTACTTCGGAGAGAAAGCGGATAAGTTTCAAATCAGGCCAAGGGGGTTTATACGGGGTTTCCTTGTTAAATGTATCGGGCCAAAATCGGGATTACTTAAGATTAAACCAGGAAGGTTATAAGCGAAGCTAACCCTTTTATCCCTGCCTGTCAAGATGATTTGCTGATTTTTTGCAATTCCGTCCAGATTTCCTGCACCCGCCGGCGGGTGTTTCGCAACGGGCCCCGGTTGTCCACCACGAAGTCGGCCCGGGCCGCCTTGTCATTAAGGGGCCACTGGGCCTTGAGGAGGCCCTCGATCTCCTCGGCCCCGCGGCCGTCCCGCTCTTGCAGCCGCCGCACCTGGTCTTCCGGGTCCACGTAAACCACGATGACGCGGTCGTAGGCGCCTGCCAGCCCGGCCTCGTACAACAGGGGCACCTCCACCAGGGCCAGGGCCGCCCCTTGTTCATCCAACTCTTGCAGCCGTGCCTGGAGTTCCCGGGCTACGCAAGGATGAACGATGTCATTCAGCCGCTGCCGGGCCTCCGGGTCGGTGAAGACCAGTTGGGCGACTTTCGCCCGGTTGAGTTCGCCATCCGGGTTAAAATATTCTGCCCCATAGAGCCGGCGCAGCTCCTGCCAGGCGGGCGTCCCCACCGCCACCGCCTCCCGGGCGGCGGCGTCGGCGTCCAACACCGGCGCCCCCAGCTCCCGAAACATCTGAGCCACGGTGCTCTTCCCCGACCCGGCCCCCCCGGTAATGGCGATTTTTAGCATGTCTTGGTAGGGTGCGTTTTACGCACCAAAAGCAATGCGTAAAACCTGCCCTGCGGTCGATCTATGATTCTTTTATTTCGTTAATGCGAATATGATGCTGCATTTTCTCTGGTTCGTAGTCCCAAATTCCATCCCAAGCAACTTCAAAGACTTGGTATCGAGACGAAGCAAAATTGGTACCCTCAATCTCCATATGGTAGCGGACAGCTTCGTCTTTGCCAACAAAACCTTGAAAATTATTTGGGTAGGTAAAAAGTCTGGGAAAAAATTTGTCATTACCCTCCGTTATAAATCCAAGATCTATAATTTGGTCTTTAACCACAGTAACTACCGGAGGTGTTATTTCAGCAGGGGCCCAAACAAATTGTATCGGTATTGACATAGGAACAGGATAAAACCCACCATCGGGACCGCGCCGACTTAAACCCTTTAACAAAACGCGACAATTATCAACATTAAGCCAAGGCCTTTTATTGACAACTTTAAGATGAAAAAACATAACTCTGGTAGTTTGACCGCTTTTGGAGTCACCAAAAATAGTTGGATCACCACGAAGGTTGTGAGGTTCAATAATCAGTTTTGCCGGGGCAAGCTTGGCCCTAAGCCAGTTCCCCCAAATAGCAGCTGCTGCAATCATTAAAGGGCCTACCACGCCAAGTATATCTATAAAGATATTTGAGCTACGCATCTTCATCAACCCTCTAAATATTTTTCAGTTTTTCCAGCACCCCCCCAAAATCCTCCGGCAGCGGCGCTTCCCAACTCAGGCGTTCGCCAGTGCGCGGATGGGTCACTGCAAGTTTCCAGGCGTGCAGTAGTTGCCGGTGCACCAGGGGCCATTTTGGGCGCGGGGGACTATCGATATGCTTTCCCGCGGGGGAGAAAGGCAATTACTCTGATTGCATTATCACTTTCATGTACCCGATAAATTATTCGCCAGTCCCCCACCCTGGAAGTGCGCTGGCCGGGCTCCATCTTTACTACCTTGGAAATTCTGGTGGAGAAGGGATCAAAGGTTAATTCTTTAAGACGTTCGTTCAACCGCCTGGCCGTCACCTGGTCCAATCGATCCAATTGCTTTTTCGCCGGCAGCGATAATTGCACGCGATAGCTCACAGGCCGCGTTCCTTTTCATATTCCTCCAGGCTGATGAATTCGCCCCGCTTGAAGGCCTCTTCGCCTTCTTTAATGGCAGTCAAGTCTTCTGCGGAGAAAGGTTCTTCGTCAAACTCTTCTTTCCGCTCTGCCTGCTCATAGAGAACGTCCACCAGCTTACGCAACAGCTCGGCGTTAGGTCCCTGGGCGATGGTTTTTATTTTGACCAGCAGATCATCAATTGCGGGTTCCATGGCTTGCTCCTCAGTTGAGGGTTAATATTTTAAATTTAATGCAAGCTCTCCAATTTGTCCACCACCACCCCAAAATCCTCCGGCAGGGGCGCTTCCCAGCTCATTCTCTCCCCCGTGCGCGGGTGGGTCACCGTAAGTTTCCAGGCGTGCAGCAGTTGCCGGTGCACCAGGGGTTTGAGGTCCTTGAGCTTCGGAGCTGTCGCCAGCCGGCTGACCCCGCCGCCGTAAGTGGCGTCGCCCAGCACCGGGTGGCCCTCCGAGGCCAGATGCACCCGCAACTGGTGGGTGCGCCCGGTCTCAGGGCTCAACTCCACCAGGGTCAGGGGGCCGGGAAATTCCCGGCGCACCCGCCAGCGGGTGACCGCGGCCTTGCCCCGGCGGGCGTGGACGCTCATGCGCTGGCGCGCCGTGGGGTGCCGGCCGATCTCCTTGTCAATGACCCCTTCCGGCTCCGGTAGACGGCCCCAGACCAGGGCCACATATGTCTTCTTGGTCTCCCGGGCGGCGAACTGGCCCACCAGGGCCTGATGCGCCAGGGCGGTCTTGGCCACCACCAGCAGGCCGCTGGTGTCCTTATCCAGCCGGTGCACCAATCCGGGGCGGCTCACCTCGCCGATCTCTTTGAGCTCCGGGCAATGATGCAGCAGGGCGTTCAGCAGCGTCCCGTCGCGGTGCCCGGCCCCGGGGTGGACCACCAGCCCCGGTGGCTTATTGAGCACCAAAATATCCCGGTCTTCATAAATAATATCCAGGGCCAGGGGCTCGGGTTTAAGATGGCTGGGCGCAGGCTCCGGCACCTGGACGGTGACCGTTTCGCCCTCCCGCACCCGGTAGGCGGCGGCTTTGGCTGCTCCGTTGACCGCAACCAGTCCGGCCTTGAGGAGTTTTTGCAGGCGGGCCCGGGACCAGCCCAGGGTCTGGGCCAGGAACTGGTCCAGCCGGACGCCGGCCTTATCCGGCGCCACCAACTGGAGCAAGGTTTCAATACTGCTGGGGTCGGTTGACAAGGGTCCGCACACTAACAATCAGAACTGGTGGCACAGGCGTTTCGCCTGTGCAGGCGCGACATCCGCCCTGCTAAGATGCTTTGTAGGGGCGGCTCGCGAGCCGCCCCTACAGGGCTCTACACCTTTCTTAAGGAGGCGCTGTTGCCATTTTTAATTTCCGAAAAGATCATGCGTCCGGCGGTGGTTTGCAGCACGCTGGTGACCGAGACCTCCACCTCCTTGCCGATGAAGCGGCGGGCGTTTTCGATGACCACCATGGTGCCGTCGTCCAGGTAGGCGACGCCCTGGCCCTGGGATTTACCTTCCCGGAGAATCTGGACGTGCAGGGTTTCCCCGGGCAGCACCGCGGGTTTCATGGCGTTGGCCAGCTGGTTGATATTGAGGACCTCGAGCCCTTGCAATTCCGCCACTTTATGCAGGTTGAAATCGTTGGTGATGATCTTGGCCCGCATCTTCAACCCCAGGGCCACCAGCTTGGAATCGGCGCCGGCGGCGGTGGGGATGTCGTCTTCGGTGAACTCCACCCGGAGAGGATTTTGCTGTTGTAGGCGCTTCAGGATGTCCAGGCCGCGGCGGCCCCGGGTGCGCCGGAGATCATCG
>JAPLJC010000053.1 GCA_026388765.1 Deltaproteobacteria bacterium | reverse complement strand
CGGCGACGGCCTGGAACAGGTTCTCGTCGATGAGCCGCTCCAGTTGTGCGGCCAACGGCTTAGTACTGGCCGCGGCGTCGATGCTGCGAGGGTTCAGCACCATCTTCACCCAACTGGTCCTGGTATAAATATCCTTATCGGAGATGGTGGTGTAGGCCTCCTTCAGCCTGGCGTCATACTCCGGCCCGACGAAGGCGAAGACCGCGATGAGGGCCCCGGTGCTGATGCCGGTCACCAACTTGAAGCGAGGCCGGCTGCCCGCCGCGGTCCAGCCGCACAAAATTCCGGCGCCAAAGGCGCCGTCGCCGCCGCCGCCGGACAGGGCCAGGAAGTTCGCTTCGGGCTCGAGTTGGCCGTGATTGGCGGCCAGTTCCTGCTGGACCGACTCAAGAGCGCTCTGCTCCAGGTTTTCGCTGTGGACGTCGCCCCAATCCCGGACGCCTGGCAGGCCGGCCACCTGGACCTGGTCCAGGAGGTTCTCCGGCAGCGGGTGGCGTACCTGAAGAGACATGCAGCCCTGGCTGAGCAATACCAGGGCCGTCAGCCCGACCAGGATGACAAACCGAGCCTCGGACCACCGTCGATTCTTCGGCAGGATAAACAATTTTTCCTCGTTATGGCTGGTTACCGCTTCGCTGGGGCCGCTGGGGCACAGCCCATGCTATGATTTCGCCTCAATCAATCCCACAACTTCAAAAAGGTTGTATTCGCCGCTCTTGCCGGGCAGGGTCAGGCGGACCTGCCGGCCTAAGCGAACCTGGTCTTTCACCAGGGCGTAGGTATCTTCAGAGATCAGAAACTGGGTGCCGGCTTCCTTATTGGCGGTCTCGACACGGCTGGCGAGATTCACCGAATCACCGATAACCGTCACCTTTTTATTGCCGGGGGTGCCAACCTTACCCGCCACCACCTGGCCGTAATGGAGACCGACGCGAATCTCAAAACTCTTCTGATATAAATCTTCCAGATAAGGCTTGAGGCCTCGGACTGACTCAATCAGCTCCAAGCCCGTCTTGACCGCCCGTAAGGCCCCCTCGGACGGATCAGCGGCCTCAAAGAGCGCCATGAAACCGTCACCCATGTAGTTATTAATCTCGCCGCCATGCCGGGCAATCACCTTACCCACTTGCTGGAAGTAGAGGTTCAGGACATGAATGACATCGTAATGCAGCAGGTCCTCAGCAAACGGGGTAAATCCCCGGATATCCGCAAAGAGGATCAAGAGATACTTTTCGACCCCGATGGAACAAGGCTCAACCCCTGCCACGTAAAGGCTGTTGACCTCCACCTCTTCATGAATATCGGTAACCAGGCGCCGGAGTTTGACCGGCCCCGCGACCACGGTCTGGCAAGCCAATCGCACCTGCGGCTCAAACCGCAACCTCTCGGCGATGGCCTGCTCGGCGGGATTGCGCGGGGCACAATTTTCCAGACCCTCAAGAATGACGACCCGGCAGGTGGAGCACCGGGCGCTGCCGCCACAAAAAGAAGCGTGCGGGATGCCGGCCCGGAGCCCGGCCTGGAGAATCGTCTCACCTTCATGCGCCTGAATTTTATGGTTATCCGGCAAAAAATGAATCAGAGGCATATTAACCCCGGGTTAATCTTTAATTATTCCAAAAACCCAGTTAAGGGGGAGGAGGCCGCGGCGGCGTCGCGCTGGGGGCCCAGGCCGGAGAGGTAGGCCAGGCGGCCGGCCTCGACCCCCAAGGCGAAGGCTTTGGCCATGGCGGCGTGGTCCCGGGCGTCGGCCAGGGCGGTGTTCACCAGGACGGCGTCGGCGCCCAGCTCCATGGCCTCGGCGGCGTGGGAGGGCGCGCCTAAGCCGGCGTCCACCACCACCGGCACGGTGGCCTGCTCGATGATGATGCGGATCAGGTCGCGGGTGCGGACCCCCCGGTTGCTGCCGATGGGGGCGCCTAAGGGCATGACCGTGGCGCAGCCCAATTCCTCCAGGCGCTTGGCCAGGATGGGATCGGCCTGGATGTAGGGCAGGACCACGAAGCCTTCTTTAATGAGCAGTTCGGCGGCCTTCAGGGTTTCCACCGGGTCGGGCAGCAGATACTTGGGCTCGGGGGTGAGCTCCAGCTTCACCCAGGGCGGGAGATTCATGGCCCGGGCCATCCGGGCCAGGCGCACGGCCTCTTCGGCAGTGCGGGCCCCGGAGGTGTTGGGCAGGATGAGATATTTCTCGGGGTCGAGCACCGAGAGGATGCTGTCGGTTTGCGGCTGGCCCAGATCCACGCGGCGCAGGGCCACGGTGACGATTTCGGCTCTCGAGGCCTCCAGGGCGGCCTGCAGGGCGGCGGCGGAGGGAAACTTCCCCGTGCCCACCAGGAGGCGGGAGCGGAAGGTGCGGCCAGCAATGATTAGGGGGTCTTTTGGCATTATTGACTCATAAAAGTGAGCAGTGAGCAGTGAGCGGTGAGCGGAAAAGTCGTCAGTGACTCAAGGCGTTTCGGCTTATTGCTCACGGTTGGCTGCCCCGAAAGGTATATTCCGCACAGGCTGGAAAGCCTGTGCCAGCACATAATTTCCCTATTGGGAGATTTAGGGGGATTACCGAAGGTTAATATAATCCCGCCTAACCCCCCTTTAGAAAAGGGGGGAATAAAAGACCCGCCTTTCCAAGCCTTATACGGGTTGGGGGGTGGGGCGGCTGGCGAGCCGACCCTACAGAATCACCCCCACCCTAACCCTCCCCCCTCAAGGGGGAGGGGATAGAAAAACCTTCAGCGCTCTCCTAGACCAATTTTTCAAAAATCCCTGGTGGCGCAGGCTAAAGCCTGCGGCTACATTTTCCCACAGAGCAGGCAATCCGCCCGTTTCACTCGTTCCAGGGATTGAAATCTTCCCTGGAGGCCGTCATAGGCCAGGAGGCGGCGGCTCAGGTCCGTTTCCCGGTCCAAGAGGAGCTTCAAGGCTTCCACTGCCTGGAGGCAGCCCAGGGCGCCGGCCACCGCCCCCAGGATGCCCGCCTGGGTGGAGGGGGGCACGGCCTCGGCCGACGGGGCCTCCGGCACCAGGCAGCGGTAACAGGGGTTTGCCGCCCCGGGCATTTGCACCAGGAGCTGGCCGTGCCACCCCGTGGCCGCGGCCGACACCAGGGGAAGCCCGGCTTGCCAGCATTGCTCCGCCAGCAGGAAGCGGGTGACAAAATTGTCGCTGGCGTCCAGCACCACCTCAAAGCCCTGCACCACTTCCCGGAGATTATCCGGGTCAAGGCGCAGATCAAAGGTCTCCAGCCGGCAATGGGGGTTGAGGGCCGTCAGGGACTCGGCGGCCGAGGCCACCTTGCGCCTTCCTACGTCAGTGGAGTAGTGGATAATCTGGCGCTGGAGATTGGACAGCTCGACCGCATCGCCGTCCACCAGACCCAGGCGGCCCACGCCCGCCGCGGCCAGGTACAACAGGGCGGCGGAGCCGAGGCCGCCGGCTCCCACCACCAATACCTTCCCGGCGCGCCAGCGGGCCTGGCCTTCCCACCCCACCCCGTCCAGAAGGGCGTTGCGGGAATAGCGTTGGGATTCTTCGTCCGAAAAATCTGTCCCGGGTTTGGTCTGCATCAAGTCCTGGACCTTAGGCCGCAGCGGCCGGGAAAATCACCCCCTCTCACCCTGATTTTCTCCCCCGGTTGGGGGGAGAGGGGGTAAAAGGAAGGAACTTTCGGCAAATGCTATAATTATCTTATGCAAATTATAAACTTCCGCAAGGGATCAAACAACCTGAGGTGCGTGCTTCATATCAGCCAAGGAGGGAGAGGACTGAAATACTTTTCCACCCGCACCCTGATATGGTTGAAAGTTGTCAAGTAGGCGCGAGGCACCCTTGTTTTTTTAGTTAAGCTGCGAGATGAACTCTCAGGCCCCCGCGGGGCGGGACGCTTTAGCGACGTTTGATCACTCTGATATACGCGGGTTGGT
>JAPLJC010000110.1 GCA_026388765.1 Deltaproteobacteria bacterium | reverse complement strand
CTACTGGCGGGACACGGTCTCGGGCCTGGGCAACTACTTTGAGTGCTCCCAGGTGCAAGGCTCCACCCGGTACACCGAATACGCCCTGCCCCTATGGGGCCGCACCGGCGTCGTCCGCATGCGCTGGGGCAACTGGGACACGGAAATCTGCGTTAACGGCATCGTCGCCTGCGGCCTCTCTTCCTATCCCCATTCGGACCATCCGGCGGAGAAGGAAGAGGGCTACATCTGCGTCCAGGCCTATACGGACGAAGATTTCGGCAAGCTGATGCACCTCATCGGCCGCCCCGACCTGGGCAAAAAGTACGCCAGCCACGACGATCGCGTCGAGGCCCGGGCCCAGGAAGAGATCTACCCGGCCATCGAGGAGTTTTTGAAGGACAAGACCAAGGAAGAAGCCAACCGCATCTTCAGCAGCAAAGGCATCATCTCTCAGCCCCTGCTCACGGTTCTGGAAGCGGCCAATTGCGACCACTTCCTGGAGCGGGGCTCCCTGGGCTGGTACGACGACCCGTATTACGGCGATGTCTTCACTCAAAAAACCATGTACAAGATGAGTGAGTCGCCGCCGCGCTTGAAGCACGTGCACCGCCCGGTGGGCTCCGATAACGAGGAAATCTACCAGCGGGTTACCGGCCTCAGCCTGGACTATATCCGGGAGATGGAAGCCAAAGAGGTCATTTAACCGGAACGCGGCGGGGCCGGGTTATCATGCCGGCCTGCCTTTGCTACACCTCTATCCATCACGGGAGGATTGACTCGATATGACTGAAAAAATTAAAATATCGTTGATGTATGATTGTCCTAAATGCAAGGCCCGTAACTTCCTGGATCCGTACAGCTACTGGGATTACACCGGCAACTTCAAGTGCGCCGGCTGTGAGGTCCTCTACTACGCCGAATGGGAAAACGGTCAGCGGGTGGTAGAACCGGAAAAGGCCCGGGGCACGGATTTCATCCTGCCGGGTTACGCCGAGACGCCGGACCTGAAGCCCCTATCCGGGGAAGGCAAGACCTCGGCGCCGCCCTTTGCCAATGTGACCTTCCTGGGCAAGCCCAAGAATGTAGTGGTTTCGGCCCGGGGCAAGCTCGTCGCCTGCACCCAGCTCAAACCGGAAGACCTGGAAGGGAGCTGCTGGAAACGCATCACGGCCCAGCGGAAGTATGGGAAATCCTGGTAACGGCCGTAACTTCGGAAGATAGGAGGAATCCTCAATATGGCGATTCTGTGCGACGGATGCAAGAACGTTAAATATACTTACGACCCGCAGATGTCCAAGGTATTATACGGTCACTGCCGGGCCATCGAATATCCTTTCCTGCTGGGCATTTTCAAGGAAGCGCGGCCGGGCGCCTTTACGGCCCCCAAGGACTGCAAGTACTTCCAAGAAAAGAAAAAGTAGGATAAACTAAACGTCAAACCGGGGCGTCGGCGCAACCGGCGCCCCTATCTTTTTATCCTCACGGTAATTCTTATGAAAGACTATTCACTTTATTATTGGGATCGGCGATTGGACGAAGCCGAGGTGATGGAACTTTTGAACCTGGCCTGGGAAGAACTCTATGAATTGGAGTTCGACCAGGTTTTCGGGGCCTGGCGGGGCGTGCACTTCGAGCCGGAGACGGACACGGTGCACATCACCTGGGAAAACATGTATTCCGCGCCGCTGATGATCTCCATCCACCGGGTCACCCGGACTATTAGCAACAACTACCCCCGGGACGAATTTCTCCAGCTGGAGCAGGCGGAAATCGAGCGAGTCCGCAGCTTGCCGCCAGGGGAGAGGAGATAAGCGCCGGGGTCAGGGTCAGAATCATAAACTAGGTTCAAATGAGGGGAGCAATACCAATGGATTGGGGAATGAAAAATCGCCTGAGCCAGCTGATGCCGGGTGGCAGATGTTTCTTTATGCCGATTGATCATGGTTATTTTCAAGGGCCCACCAGGTGTCTGGAGAAGCCGGGCGAGACCGTCGAACCGCTGCTGCCTTATGCGGACGCCATCTTTTGCACCCGGGGAGTCTTGCGGGCGGCGATCGATCCATTGAGCAGTAAACCCATCGTCTTGAGAGTATCCGGATGTTCGAGCGTGGTGGGCAAAGACCTGGCCAACGAGGAACTCACCACCTCGATTACCGAAATAATTCGCTTGAATGCCTCGGCCGCGGGCCTCTCGGTCTTTATCGGCACCGATTATGAAAAGGAATCACTCAAGAACCTGTCCACTCTGGTCAACGAGTGCGAAGATTACGGCATCCCGGTGATGGCGGTTACCGCCGTTGGCAGGGAACTGGAGAAACGGGAGGCCCGTTATCTGGCTTTAGCCTGCCGCATCGCCGCGGAACTGGGGGCCAGGGTAGTTAAGACTTACTGGTGTGAAGACTTTGAAAAGGTAGCGTGCGGCTGTCCGGTGCCGGTCATTATGGCCGGCGGACCCAGGTGCGAAACCGAATTGGAGGTCCTGGAATTTGTCCATGACGGCCTGCAGAAGGGCGCGGTGGGCATCAATCTGGGCAGAAACGTCTGGCAGAGCCCGCATCCGGTGGCGATAGCCAAGGCCTTAAGGGCGATTGTCCATGACAATGCCTCGGTCAAACAGGCGCACGAGATCTTCAAGGCGACCAAAAAGACTAAATCAACCGCCAAAGCGTAACTGAAAACTGTATTTTATGCTGGTCGCCAAATACTACCACAACAACGATATCCGCCTGGAAGAACTGCCCACGCCGAAGATTGGGCCGGGGGAGATCCTGGTCAAGGTCCGCGCCAGCGGCATTTGCGGCACCGATGTCATGGAATGGTACCGGCTGCCAAAGGCCCCCCGGATTCTCGGCCATGAGATCGCCGGCGACATCGTTGAGTCAAAGTCAGACAAGTACCACACCGGACAGAGAGTCTTTGTCAGCCATCACGTGCCGTGTAATGACTGCAAATTTTGCCGGGAAGACAATCACACGGCCTGCGATACTTTGCATTCAGGCAATTATGATCCCGGCGGCTATAGTGAATATGTCCGGGTGCCCAAGATCAATGTCGATTATGGGGTTTACGTCTTGCCGGAGCAGGTGTCCTATGCCGAAGGCACCATGATCGAACCGTTGGCCTGCGGGGTCAGGGGACTGGGGCTGATTGACCTCCGGGCCAACCACACCGTGTTGATCCTGGGCTGCGGCATCTCCGGCATCTTGAATATCCAGTTGGCCAAACTGACCGGCGCCCGGGTCATCGCCACCGACATTAATGAGTATCGCTTGAAGAAGGCCAAAGAGTTCGGCGCCGACGAGGTGCGGCGTGGCGATCAGGACCTGAATCTCAAGTGTGAGCGGGTCATCGTCTGCACCGGGGCCTACGCCGCGGTGGACCAAGCGTTTAACTGCATAGATAAGAAAGGCATTATCCTCTTCTTTGCCATCCCCAACCGGGACATCGCCATTCCCATACCCGACTTTTGGCGCCACGAACTCACGGTGACCTCCTCCTACGGCGCCGCGCCGGCTGATTTAGCCGAGGCGCTGGAATTCATTGCCAATAAAAAAATCAACGTCCAGGACACCATCACCCAGACCCTGCCGTTATCCCAAATCCAAGCGGGCTTTAAAATCGTCGCCGAAGCCAAGGAATCTTTGAAGGTGGTGTTGGAGCCGTAGCATCTAGTGCGACAATTTTACACTGGCCAGCCGGTTCAAGCTGACGCCGGCTTCGGCCGCCTTCAGGGCCAGATCACGATGAACTTCGGGGGGAACCCGGACCATGAATTTGCCGCTATAGCGTCTGGAGGCAATGGGTTCGGGCGGCTCTTCGCCGTGTTCCCGCATATCGTGGACTACATCCGCCACCACCTTCCGGATGCCCTTTAAGGCTGCTTCAGGGGTGGGGGCCAGCCAGCTTAAACTGGGAAACTCGGCGCACAGGCCCACATACTCCTGGTCATCCTCCGACCAGGTTACCCGGTAGGTGTAGCGATCATCTTTCAGTGCCATTCTCCAACTCCAATCTGTGACTTGGGCGCCATAATTGGTGCGTAAAACGCACCCTACGGAAAAAATCACCCCCCCGCCCTATACTTCTCCCCTATCCGCCGCAGGGTCTCCACCTCCGCCGCCGGCAAAGGCGACACCGGTCCTTGAAGCCGCGCCACCAGGACAACCCGCGCCGTGTGTTCCAGTTTCTCCATCTTGTTGTAGGCGTCCATCACGTCCTGCCCCACCGTCATGGCGCCGTGCCGGGATAAGAGGATGGCGTCATATTCCCGGAGGAACTCCCGGATGGCCTCCGGCACGGCGGCGCTGCCGGGGGTGGCATAGGGCGCGGTGGGGATCCCCCCCAGGGTGATCACCACCTCCGGCAAGATGGGTTCCAGCAAGTCGATGCCCGCCAGAGTGCAGGCCGTGGCGTAAGGCAGATGGGCGTGCACCACGGCGCCTACGTCCGGGCGCAACTCATAGGCCAGCAGGTGCATGCGGATTTCGGAAGTGGGCCGCCCCTCACCCCGGAGCACCCGGCCCGTAAGGTCCACGGTGATCACCTGATTCGCCTCCATGAGTCCCTTATGCACACCGCTGGGGGTGACGAGCACCCGGTCTCCCAGGCGCACGCTGACATTGCCGTCGGTGGCGGCTAGGTAATTTTTTCGGTGCAGCATTCGGCAGACCCGGACTATTTCCTGTTTGAGTGGAGCTTCTAAAGTCATCGCGCTTCCCGTCGAAAAAACTTAACCCGCCCCCAGGAGGGTTTTCTCAATCTTAGCCAGATTAGCCTGGATCTCATCGGGCCGGGCCTGTTGCAGCAGCGCGAACAGGCTGTCGATGATGGAGATCTGGCAGAGAAAAGAGGCCAGACTGACCCGCGGAACAACCAGTTCCCGGCCCGAGGTGAGCAGCACCAGGTCTGCAATTCGGGTCAGAGGAGCCAAGGAGTTGTGGGTTATGGCGATAATCCGGGCCCCGTTGTCTTTGGCCAGCCGGGCCGTGTCGAGGATTTCCCGGGAGCTGCCGGAGTGGGAGATGGCCAGGAGGGCGTCCTCCCTTGTGAGCATGGCTGCTGCAGTAAGCATCTGATGAAATTCGGTAAAATAGTGGACATCCAGGCCCGCGGGGGTGAAACGGAGGCCGGCATACTGCGCCGCGGAGGCCGAACCGTTCACCCCGATGATGGTCAGGCGCCGGCAACGTAGGAAGCATTGCATGGCCTGCTGCAGCTGGTTCAGATCCAGAATTTCCAGGGTCTCCTCCAGGGCGGAGATGTTATCCTTAAAAACCCTACGCATCAGGGCGGCCGGAACATCCCCGGCGCTCTCCTCTTCTTGCACTCTCTGGGACGGAGCCACCAGTTCGCGGGCTAAGGCAATCTTGAAATCCTGAAAACCCTTAAACCCCAGAGTGCGGCAAAAGCGCATGACCGTGGCTTCGCTCACCTGCGCGGCCGCCGCCACTTCATTGACTGAGGCATAAATGGCCATCTCCGGCTGCCGCAGGATCAGGTTTGCCACTTTCTGCAAGGCAGTTTTCAGGGAAGGATAAACCCCCCGGAGACGGATCAAGGCGCCGCTTTGGGGGTCACGACTCGTAGCCCCTGAGTTTGACGCGTCCATGGGCAGGTCTCCTTTGTTCAGTTTTAGGCATAATAAACCTTTGGGTTAGCTTAAATTTCCCGGCTCCGTGGCTGGGCGAGGAGCTATTCCAGCAAACGGCGCACCAATCTGAAGGCATCCTCCGGGGTGTGCACCAGGCCTTCCCATTGAGCTTCTTGGACCGCGGTCAACAGACGGCGAAACTCGGGGCCCGGTTGCAGGCGGAATTCTTGGATCAGATCGTCGCCGGTAAGTAACCGGGCCAGAGCCTCCTGGGGCTCCAGCCGCTCCCTTAAGAAACGGTAGGCCTCGTCCGCCAGGTCAGCCAAAACCGCCTCGGCATCGGCCGGCTTCTGAGGTCCCTGCCCCGCCAGGCTGTCGGCCATGGCCAGGGCGAAGAGTCCGGGCAACTCAGCCCGCGCCGCCCGCACCAACCGGCCCAGGGCCCGGAAACTCAATTCTCGTTCCCGAAAGGCCGGCAGTAACAGAAAGGGCCGCATATGCAGTTGGATGAGGCTGGCCACTGTCTTGGCCTCGGCGGCGCTCAGGCGCAATCTCTGGGCCACCCCGGCAAAGATCTCCTGCCCCACCTTCTCGTGGTAATAGAAAGTATAGCGGTCCGGATTGGCGCGTCTATCCTGGACCTTCGGTTTGCCGGCGTCATGGAACAGAGCCGCAAGCTTCAAGAGGGCCGGTCGGGGTGGCGCTCCGGCATAGCGGGCCAGTTCCGCCGCCAGTTCCCCGAAATACCGCGGCGGCTCCGCCAGCACCTCTTCCAGGTGACTCACCGCCATCAGGGAATGGTTAAAGACGTCCAGATGGTGATAGCCGTTCTGCTCCACTCCCTTCAAATCTTCCAGTTCCGGAAAAATCTGGATGAAGAGACCGCCCCGGTCCATCTGGGCCAGGATGGCCCCGGCCTTAGGCGCCCCCAGCAGGAGGAAGAGTTCCTGATGGACGCGTTCCCCGGCCACCCGGGAGAACTCCGGGGCCTGGCGGCGGATGGCGGTCTCGGTCTCCGGCGTCAGGCTAAGGCCGTGAGTGGCGGCAAAGCGGTAAGCCCGCAGCAACCGCAGGGGATCCGCGCCCAAATTCTCGGCGGCTACCATCCTGATCAGCCCCTGAGACAGGTCTTCCAGACCTCCCAGGGGATCGATGATCACCAACGGGGCCAGCCCCAGGAGCGCCTCCAGGTTCAAGGCCACGGCGTTGATGGTGAAATCCCGCCCGCCCAAGTCCCCTTTCAGGCCGGGGGCCCGGAACTCGGCCAGGTCCAGGATCTCTCCCTGGATAACCACCCGGGCGGTGCGCTCCCCTTCATCCAGGAGCACGAAAGTGCCTTTCAGGGCCGCGGCCAGGTCCCGAGCCAGCTCCAGAGTCTGTCCGGAGACCGCCAGGTCCAGATCCGGGGCCGGCCGTCCCAAGGCCAGTTCCCGCACCGAGCCACCCACCAGGTAAACTTCGAGGCCCCGGGCTGCGGCCAGGTCCCGCAGCACCCGCAAAGAGCGGCGGTCTGCCAGGCTGCCGATCCCGGCCTGGATGGTTCGGCGAAGGGCATCTGCGGTCATAAAGGCTTCTCGAACACGTCGGTAGCCCAGGCGTCACGCCTGGGTCAGCACCGGCCAGTGCCTGTCGCTATAATTATGTATCGTGATAAGACCAGCTTAGCATTAATTTCGACTTCCCAGCAGTCGGCCCTGCCTCAGAGCCATTCCCCTCCGGCTAGATTTACCATATATTAAGGATTAATATCTTTAATTTCACGGGAGCGGGGCCAATAAAAATTATATCAAAATCGTGGTCAGCGTTCAGCAAATCTAGAGTTGGCCCCGCCCCTCACAGATATCGGAGCTTCTCATGGAAAAAAGCGTGCGGCGCACCCTAAAACTCATCGGCGGAGAAGATTTGGCCGCCAGGACTCATAACGGCAGCCCGGCCGGTCCCCAGGAGGCGGACCTGGAACTGCTGGACGCCTACTCTCGGGCCATCGTCAAGGTGGTGGAGGAGGTGGGCCCCGCGGTGGTGGGCATCAGTATCGGGGTGCAATCGCAGAGGCCCGCGGCAGAGCAGGCCGGGGCCGGCTCCGGGGTCATCATTGCCCCGGACGGTTACATCCTCACCAACGACCACGTGGTGGCGCAGGCGAAGCGGCTCCAGGCCACCCTGGAAGACGGCCGCACCCTCACGGCCGACGTCATCGGCGCCGACCCTGCCAGCGACTTGGCGGTGATCCGGGTGAACGCCTCGGGTTTGCCCTTTGCCACTTTGGGGGATTCCGCCGCCCTGCGGGTGGGCCAGCTCGTCATCGCCATCGGCAACCCCTTCGGCTTCCAGTCCACCGTCTCCACCGGAGTGGTGAGCGCCCTGGGCCGGGCCCTGCGTAGCCAGTCCGGCCGCCTCATCGAGAATATCATCCAGCACTCGGCGCCCCTCAACCCCGGCAACTCCGGGGGGCCGCTGGTGGATTCCCGGGGGCGGGTGGTGGGGGTCAATACCGCCATCATCATGATGGCCCAGGGTATCGGTTTTGCCATCCCGGCCAATACCGCCAAGTGGGTGGTGTCGCAGCTGCTCACCCATGGCCGGGTGCGGCGCGGCTACCTGGGGCTGGTGGCGCGGCAGCGGCCCTTGGAGCGCCGGTTGGTGCGCTTCCACCGCCTGAGCGCCGAGTTGGCGGTGGAGGCCATCTCGGTGGACCGGCGGGGACCGGCGGCCCAGGCCGGACTGCAGGAGGGGGACCTCATCGTCGCCATCAACGGCCAGCCTTTGAGCAGCGTGGACGACCTGCACCGCTTCCTGGGCGAGTGGCCCATCGGCGAGCCGGTGGTGCTCACCATCATTCGCGGCCTGGAGCGTCAGGACCTGCGGGTTAAGCCCGGGGAGGCCGGACAATAAAGGTGAGATTCCTGAAGAGATGGAGAGCAGGCGCCCTCGCCTGCATAAAAACTGAGGCCGGCGTTTCTTCCCCCCCACCCTAACCCTCTCCCCCATTGGGGGAGAGGGGATAAGGCTTTGGTGGGACGGACCTCCGTGCCCGCCATCCTAAACCATGAGAATTATTTTGGTAGCCCCAGGCTTTAGCCTGCGCCGGCACAGGCTGGAAGCTTGGACCACCAAGGCAAACGAACCTTTCGGGAGAAAGTCCCAGACTTGTCTTAATTCCGGCCCCAAGGTTTCCCATTGTCTTTTCGGTGAGAGTTCAAGTAAGATTCCGTAAGCTGCTTTTCAGTGACAATCATCCAAGGACGAAAGGGATAAATGTCCCGAGCCGGAAAATCCATCTTCGTCTGCCAGAGCTGCGGCTACCAGGCGGCCAAATGGCTGGGGCGCTGCCCGGAGTGCGGCGCCTGGAGTTCCATGGCCGAAGAGATGGTGGCCCCGGTGGCCCCAGGCGTCGGCCAACTGCCCCCCCGACGCAGCCAGCCCCAACCCCTGCTCAACCTTAAAGCCGCCCCGGAGGTGCGCCGGGTCTCCGGCATCGGCGAATTCGACCGCACCCTGGGAGGCGCCGTGGTGCAGGGCTCCGTGGTCCTGGTGGGCGGCGACCCGGGCATCGGCAAGTCCACCCTCATCCTTCAGGTCCTGGACCGGCTCAGCCGGGGGGGGCTTGTCGGCCTCTACATTTCCGGGGAAGAATCCGAGGTCCAACTCAAACTTCGGGCCAACCGCCTGGGACTCAAGTCGGCCGAGCTGTTGGTGGCCACGGAAACCTGCCTGGAAAACATCCTCAAGATGGTGGAAGAGGTCAAGCCGGCCTTCCTGGCCCTGGACTCGATTCAGACCATGTACACCGCCACCATCCCCGCCGCCCCCGGTTCCCTGAACCAGGTGCGGGAGACCGCCTTTCGCCTGGTGCAGCAAGCCAAACTCACCGGGGTCGCCACCTTTCTCATCGGCCACGTCACCAAGGAAGGGGCCATTGCCGGCCCCATGACCCTGGAGCACCTGGTGGACACGGTTCTTTACCTGGAAGGGGACCGCAGCCACAGCTTCCGCCTGCTGCGCACCGTCAAGAACCGCTTCGGCCCCACCCAGGAACTGGGGGTCTTCGAGATGCAGGAGGCAGGGCTGATGGAGGTGGACAACCCCTCGGGCCTGTTCATGGCGGAGCGCTCCCTGGAGGTCCCAGGGGCCGCGGTGGTCCCCAGCCTGGAGGGCTCCCGCCCCATTTTGGTGGAGGTCCAGGCCCTGGTCTCCCCGTCCTCCCTGGCCCTGCCTCGGCGCCAAAGCATGGGGGTGGACCCGGGCCGGGTGTCGCTCTTAGTGGCCATCCTGGAAAAGCGCGTGGGCCTGGGCTTAGGCGGCCAGGATCTGTTCGTCAATGTGGCGGGCGGGGTCCGCCTGACCGAACCGGCCGCCGACCTGGGGATTTCCCTGGCCGTCGCCTCTTCTTTCCTGGACCGGCCGGTACCGGCTGACACCCTGATCTTCGGGGAGGTGGGCCTCACCGGCGAGATCCGGGCGGTGAGCGCCCCCGAGGTTAGGCTCAAGGAAGGGGCCAAGCTGGGATTCCGCCGGGCCCTGCTGGCGCTCCGGCAAAAAGAGCGCCTGGGGGACTACCCCGGCCTGGAACTCCTGGGGGTGGAGACCCTGGCCGCGGCCATCCGCAGCCTGTTTCCGAAGTGATGGGAAGAAGGATTTTGGGAAAGGGGGCCAGGGCCGACGGCCCTGCCCCCTTCCCCAAACCCCATCCCCCAACCCGTAGAAGTAGGGGCGACCCGCTGGGTCGCCCATTGGGTGGGCCCAGCCCATAACGTTGACCCAAGGGGCACAGGCTTCCAGCCTGTGGCCTTTTGGCTTTTGTAGTAATTGCCAAGAGGTTTTTCCGATTTATCTTTAAGGTAGGGGCATGGCGTGCCATGCCCATAGGGCGAGCAGCGACAAAAAATTGAGGAGAGAAAACCCATGGCCGATATGAAGAGCGATATTCAGAAAGCCTTTGACATGGTGGACCGGCGGCAGAACGACGCCGCCTTAAAGGTCATCGACGAGATCCTGGCGGGGCTCCAGCCTCCGGACCGGATAGGCGACATCCCCGCGGCCCGCCCCACCATTTTTGACCATCTGCAAGCCGCCCGCCGCGCCCTGGCCGGGGAACATGAAATCACGCCCCCCAAGGCCGCCCTGAGGAGCGCTCTGGCGCTGGTACACTAAAGGGAAGGGCGAGCAGGTGGCCCGCTAAATTTTCTAACGAAACTACTGGTATTCCGTAGTTGAATATGTTAGAGTTTGAATGGGATGACGCCAAGGCCGCGACGAATTTTCGCAAACATGGCGTGACCTTTGCGCAGGCCGCTCATGCTTTTCGTGATCTGTTCGCGGTTGAGTGGATTGATGCAAGAGCCGCTTATGATGAGGAGAGGGTGATTCTTATCGGAATGAGCGGCGGCCAAATTTTGAACGTAGTTTACACGGAGCGCGGCGAGCGCCTCCGGATTATCTCGGCCCGCAGGGCGACGAAATATGAAAAAGACAACTACTACCGCCAGAATGCGTCGTGATGGTATGCTCATCAAGCGCCACCCGGATGGCGCCGAAGAAATCTTGGCCGTTACGCCGGTGGCGCCGATGAGTGAGGCTGACATCGAGGCCGCCGCCGCGAGTGACCCCGATAACCTGCCGTTGACCCCCGAACGGCAGGCGCAACTCCGCCCTGTGCCGCGGGTGAAGACGCTTCGCCGTGCCCTGGGGTTGACCCAGGAAGAATTCGCGGCGCGTTATCATATTCCTCTGGGAACGTTGCGGGATTGGGAACAAGGGCGTTCTCAACCTGACCAACCGGCGCGAGCCTTTCTGACCGTTATCGCCCGCGCCCCCAAGGAAGTGGCGGAACTCTTGCTCAAATGAGCCATCGCTATCTATAGGCAGGGCGCAGCCGAAAAGGACATTTATGTTTCGTAATGAATTTCCGAGAGGGTATGAGCTTCGCGATCAAATAAAATCCCAGGATTCTTTGAATCCATTTTGGAAAGATTTAGATGAAACCTTTCAAAACCCAATAATGGGACCGGGAAAGAGAAGGAAATTTCGCCCTATTGAAGCTGCACTACAGTCTCTCGATTCGGGTGCTTGGGAATTTCTAAAAAATAAGGTAGCTAATCTTTTAGCTAAGTGGGACGAAAAGAATGCACGAGGACAGCAACAGCTAATTGATATATTAAATGAAGCCTTCGCGTATTCCTTTCTGAAAAGCGAAGTCGGTTGTTCAGACATTAAATTTATTCCACAATCTGACATAAATGGAAAAGAAACTCCAGATTTGGAAGGTAGATTAGGGCATATTAAAGTAATAAGTGAAGTGAAAACAATTAATATCTCAGACGATGAGGCATTAATTCGTCGCGAAATGTCTCTTAGGTTTCGTCCTCGTTGTGGTCAACCATCCTGTAAACTGGAAGAAGCATTTTTCGAGCAAAAACTTAGTAAACCACTTAAAAAAGCAAAAGATCAGATTCAATCCTATGACCCAAGCAATGAAGCGAGACATATAGTATATATCATTCCTAATTTTGATGATATGTGGGAAACTCAAAAAGAAGAATATTTTCAACAAATTGATGATTTTCTCTATAATAATATGATTAATGGAATTGAAATAGTTTTTCATAATAGGCGATCAGTTTCTAATGAGATTATTACTATGAAAAATGCAATCGTTTTCAATGAGCCCGAATATTTATAAACTCAATCCTATAGGGCGGGCTGTGCCCGCCGAATTTCGGCGGCCATGGGTCGCCCTATACTACTCCGGATACAGCAAAAACTCCCGCCGCGCTTCCAAAAATCCGCTCAAATCCTCCTGCCAGGAATCTTCCAACTCCGCCGCGCTCCGGCCCTGCTCCAATCCCAAGCGGATACCCGCATCCCCGGTCAAGAGGTCAATCGGCAGGCGCTCGGTCTCGTATTCGTAGGGTGGCTGCCGCCAGGCGAACTGCCCCGGGTACAACTCCCGCATCGCCGCCAGCAGGGCCAGGGTGGCAAAGTAGGGTTTGAAGCTGGCCCGGTCGGTGACGTGCAACTGGAAACCCCGGCACAGCTCTCCGGCCCACTTGTGAAAGGTGGGCTCAAAGTGGGCCTCTCGTAAGAATACCCCAGGAAGTTCCGGTAAGATGGCCTTAACCTGGCGGGGCTCAAGGAAGGGAGCCCCAAAGAGCTCGAAGGGCCTGGTGGTGCCGCGGCCTTCCGAGAGGTTGGTGCCCTCTAAGAGGACCTGGCCGGGGTAGACGATGGCGCCCTCCAGGGTGGGCAGGTTGGGGGAGGGCAGCACCCAGGGCAGGCCGGTGGCGTCGAAATAGTCGCGCCGCCGCCAGCCCTGTAAGGGAATCACCTCCAGGTCGCAGTCGATCTGCTGGGTGACCCGGTAGTAGCGGGCCAGCTCCCCCAGGGTAAAGCCGTGGCGCATGGGCAGGGGATAAGGCCCCACCAGGGAGGCCCATTCCGGCCGCAGGAGATTGCCCTCCACCGCGGCGCCGCCGATGGGGTTGGGGCGGTCCAGGACCACCACTTTTTTTCCCAGGGGCGCCGCGGCCGCCATCACCTTGGCCAGGGTGGCGGCAAAGGTGTAAACCCGGGTGCCCACGTCCTGGAGATCCACCAGGATCACATCCACTGCCGCTAAGGCGTCGGCGGGCGGCGCCAGGCGGGGCCCGTAGAGGCTCACCACCGGCAGCCTCAGGACCGGGTCAACGAAATCGGCGGAGGCGATCATGTTGTCCTGCTTTTCCCCCCGCAGGCCGTGCTGGGGGCTGAACAGGATCTGCAGCCGGCCGGGAAGCCGGGCCGCGATGAGTTCCCGGGCGCTGGCTAGATCCGCGGCCACCGCGGCCGGGTGGCTCAACAGCCCCAGCCGGGCCCGGGCCGCCCAGGCAGGAGGGTCTTGCAGAAATACTTCCAAACCGGTAACTGCCCGAGTCATATTTTCCTTTCTCCCCAAAGAACAAACGCCCGGCATGACCCTGATAAAAAAGGGGCGGGTTAAAACCCCGCCCCTACCTTAGCACGTTCCCGTTTATTTCGCTGAATCTAAAATTCCGCTTCTTCCCGTTTCATGACCGGCCGCATCATTAACACCACGTCGTGGGTCACCCCGTCCTTGCGGATAAAATAATCGTCCAGCAGGGCCTTCTGTTCGAAACCATGGGCCCGAAAGGCCTTGATCACCTTCTTGTGGTCGGCGATGATCTCCGCCTTCAGCCACTGCAGGTTTTCCTTAAAAGACAGGCTAATCAACTCCTCCAGCATCAGGGAGCCCACTCCCAGGCCCCGGTGGGAACGGGACACGAAGATCCGGATTTCTCCGAGGTGTCTGGCCGCGTTTTTACCCCGGTGCAGGGTGGCGTCGGCGACGATCCGATTACCTTCCAGGTCCACCGCCACCAGGGGCAATACCTTATGGTAGTCGAGGTTATCCATCCAGTAGTCGATCAACTTCAGGTCCTTAACATCCTGCTTAAGAAACCGGGTGTCCTCATCGGGGGCTTCCTGGAACAGCTGAATCAAGCCCTCGCGATCTTGCGTGGTAATGAACCGGAACATCATGCGTTTGCCATTTTTCAGGGTGACGAATTTGCGGTAGGCGACGTAATTGATCATGAGCGGGCCTCAAATATAATTTCAGAAATAATAAAAATGATAACCGACCGAATAGATTTGTCAAGGAAACTGACGGGAAGCCACCGGCCCAGGCATAACGACGCCAAACCGGGGAGGGCCGTCGCTCCCAAAGGTCGTTGATGATATTCCCGGGCTTCCGGGCAACCTTGGGCGCCACCACAGCCGGAGGCCCGGGGTGGAGGCACACGCCTGAGATTCCCGGTCACCGCGACAATCAGGGTAATTGGTTGTTTTTATTAATTATTAAATTTTTCAAGAGGTTTTATTGATGAATGTAGAAGGGATAGCGATTTTTGCACCAGATTATCTTTTGACCTTATGAAATTCGTCGGAAACGATAGGAAACGCGAGATTGGCTAAACCGGAGGTGACCCCCGAGACCCCCGACCAGCCCCTCAGGCCGATAATTCATGCCACATAACATATTGATAATACAAATATATTTATGACGAAAAGCAAGCCCGCACCAGCCTTGCATTTTGCAACGTCTCTTTATCTTGCTTTATGGGGGATGAGCTAAGGTTCGTTTCGGTCCATCTCCTTTGACCCGGGTTTCATCTGGAGGTTAATATTAGCCCCACAAAACGCACCGTCACCAGGGGGAATATGGCAAGCATTTGGGATGCGGTCAAAGAGGTAATCAAGGATGAGATGTCTTCCTCCACTTTTCACCTATGGATCGAACCGCTCCAGGTGGAAACCGGGCCTGCAGGCGAATTGCTGCTGGCCTGCCCCAATCCCTTTTCCCTGAGATGGGTCCAGGCTCATTATCTGCCGTTAATCCGGCAGGCCCTGCAAAACCTGTGGCAGGCGCCTCCGGCCGTGCAGTTGAAATTGCTCAGCGCGCCAAGCCGGCTGGCGACTTTGCCGTCGGTGGCCCAACCGGCCTTGCCCCAGCTGGTGCCCAGGGCCGCCAGGGGAGCCCTGAACCAGGCCTTCACCTTTGATAAATTCGTGGTGGGAGCCTCCAATCGCCTGGCCTATCAGGCCTCTCACGCCCTGGCTCAAAATGACACCTTTTACAACCACATCCTGTTCATCACTTCCAGCCCCGGTCTGGGCAAGAGCCACCTGTCCCAGGCAGTGGGTAACTTTGTCAGTCAGACGGCCGCCAGCGGCAAGGTGCTCTACCTCACGGCGGAAAATTTTGCCAACGAAATGGTGGGGGCTCTGAAGAGCGGCCGGATGGCCGATTTCAAAGACCGGTTCCGGAGTGAATGTGACGTCTTGCTTCTGGAAGAGGTGCAGTTTTTGAGCGGCAAAGAAAAGATCCAGGCGGAAGTCTGCTATACCCTGGACACCCTCATGGATCGCCACAAAAGGTTGGTCTTTACCAGTTCCTTTTTGCCCGGGGAGATCAGCCACCTGTCCCAGGAGCTGCGTTCCCGTCTCACCGGTGGGGTCATCACCCCCATCGGCCCCCCGGACTTCCCCACCCGGGTAGACATTCTGACCAACAAAGCCGAGGCCCGGGGGGTGCAGGTCTCCGTCAAGATTTTGGAGTACCTGGCGGAATATATAACCGAAGACGTCCGCCGCCTGGAGAGCGCCCTGGACTGCCTGCTGGCCCGGGCCTCCTTGTTGAGCGAACCCTTCAGTCTGCACCAGGCCCGGGAGGTGCTCCAGGATTTGCAGGCGGTGGCGACCCGGTTGAGCATCCCGGAGATTCAGAAAATTGTCTGCGATTATTATGGCATCAGCCTGCCGGAACTTTTGGGGCGTTCCCGCCAGAGACGGCTGGTGCGGGCCCGGCAGTTAGGTTTTTATTTCGCCCGCCTCTACACGGAAAAAACCGTGGCGGACCTGGGGCGTCTCTTTCAGAGAAGCCACGCCACCGTGGTTCACGCCTTGCAAACCCTGGAGAGGGAGCGCAAGACCAATCAGCGATTGGCCAAGGAAGTGCAGCTCTTGGAGGAAAAACTGGCCCAGGCCCAGGTCAGGTGGGGGTCGAAGCGAGCATCCACTCTTCGCATTGATGCTTGATCACCCGGCCTTCCACGATGAAGACGATGTCCTCGGCGATATTGGTGGCTAGATCGGCGATGCGCTCCAGGTTCCGGACGATGATGAGAAAGTGGTGCAGCCGCGTCACCCAACGGGATTCCTGGATCATGCACCCCAGAATCTTCTGCACATATTCATCATCCAAGAGGTCCACTTCCACATCCCGCTGACACACCTTGATGGCCAGCTTGGGGTCCTGGTGCACGAAGGCGTCGATGCTGTTGTTCACCATCCCTAAGGCCATATCGGACATGACCTTGAGATCGATGGGGAGTTGCAGGGGTGAACTGCTGTTGAGCTCCAGGGCCCGTTCGGCGATATTCACCGCCTGGTCGCCGATGCGCTCCAGTTCGGTGGCGATGCGCATGGTCGCAGTGGTGAGCCTCAGGTCCGAGGCCAGGGGTTGGCGCAAGGCCAGAAGCTTGAAGGCTTGTTCTTCAATGGCCAACTCCATGCGGTTCAGGGAGATGTCTTCGATGATCACATCCCG
>JAPLJC010000105.1 GCA_026388765.1 Deltaproteobacteria bacterium | reverse complement strand
AGGGCGGCCTCCATGTCCGTCATGAGTTGCAGGACGGTGTTGTTGGCCGCCAGGAGAAGCTTGAAGGCATGGTACCTGGTCTTAAAAACTGAACGCATCTCCTCCATAGAGAGCGCCGTCACCGGCTCACTCCCGGAAAAGATGCTCTTCAGCCTCTGGAACAGGTTGGCCATAACGTGGTGGAGCCCGATTAACCTTTCTCCGGATCCCAGTCTACTTTAACGGGCTCTTTCCCCGAGGCGGGCCCAATATCCGGGCGTGGGGCAGCGGGGTTCGGCACAGGAAACCTATTCTGGGAGACCAGAGACGCCAGCTCACAAAACGTTCCTGCCACTCCTGGACCACGGCCGATCTCTGCTGAAATCCTGTTCTGAAACCGGTTCTATCTTTGCTTCGACCCATAATTAAAGCCCTTCCCTGACCCGCCTGAATTGCCGTGGGTAATGTTTGCCGATGACTTCGGCCACCACGGCCTTCAACTCATCCGTGTCGCCTTTCTTTTCCAGGAAAGCCGCGGCCAGGGGAACCGTCAGCTGGGTGGGATATTCCGGCAAAAAGGAGTGGATTACCACCGGCAGGGGCGGTTGGCGGTCCTTGAGCCGAGCCCAGATTTCCAACTCGTCCAGATAGGGGATCTCCAGGTCCAGGATCAAGAGGTGCGGCGGATCATCACCATCCAGGCGATTCAATAACTCATGGCCATCCCTGGCCACTTCCACCTGATAACCCTCCGCCCCCAACTCCCTCCGCAATAATTCCCGGACGTGACGGTTGCGATCCGCAATCAAGATTTTGCAGTGATTGGCCACGGAAATCTTCCCTTGCTTCAAGATGAGCAACGGCCGTGCCAAACGCCGGAGAAAGGTCTATTAAGACAACTAACTTAATATATTGCAGTTTTTATTGGGTAAGACCTCACCCGGCCGCGCCCCATCACCGTGGCACCTGTCGCTATTTTTTACAGTTTGTAAAAAGCGGCATTGAAACAGGAAGTAATTTTGCTTGGCGAGGTGGGAGGATGCAAAGATAATGGCGTATCAGAGCGACTAAAACAGTAGGGGCGGCTCGCGAGCCGCCCCTACATCTTAGTCCCATTTCCAAAACTTCTTACTGCTCAATCTCAAGGCCCGTCCTGCTTGACGGAGGTCTCGAACCTCAGGCGGTATTTATCGATCTTGGAGAGCAGGGTGGGCCGGGAGATGCCCAGGAGCTTGGCGGCCCGGCTGCGGTTGCCGCTGGTGAGGTCCAGGGCCTCGCTGATCAGCAGACTGGCGAACCGGTCCATGAAGGCGTCGAACAGATCCTTGCCGTCCCCGGAAACCAGGGATTGCCGCACCCACTGCCGGATGACCTCGTCGGCCCGGTGGTCTCCCGCCTCCTTGGCCGGGGACTCGCCGCCGATGGCCCGGGTGACGTCCTCCGGGTGGATGGGATAGCCCCGGCTGAAGATCAGGGCCTTCTGCATGGCGTTGGCCAACTCCCGGACGTTGCCGGGCCATTGGTAGTTGTTGAGCAGCACCTTGGCTTCAGGGGCCATGCCCGGATTGTCCAACCCCATCTCCTTGCCGAACCGGGCCAGAAAATATTCCGCCAGCAGGGTCATGTCCCCGGTCCGTTCCCGTAAGGGGGGCAGCCACAGGGTCACCACCTTGAGGCGGTAATAGAGGTCTTCCCGAAACTTTCCGGACGCCAATGCGGCTTCCAGGTCCCGGTTGGTGGCCGCGATGATGCGCACGTCCACCGGAATGGGCTCCCGGCCGCCCAGGCGCTCGATGCTCCTCTCCTGTAGCAGCCTGAGGATCTTGGCCTGAATGCTGAACGGCATGTCGCCGATTTCATCCAGAAAGACCGTGCCGCCGTGGGCCTGCTCGAATTTCCCCACCCGGCGGTTGATGGCCCCGGTGAAGGCCCCCTTCTCGTAGCCGAACAGTTCGGACTCCAGCAGGGTTTCGGGGATGGCGACGCAGTTAATGATCAGAACGGGTTTGGCCGATCGTAGGCTGTGCTGGGAGATGGCCCGGGCCACCAGTTCTTTGCCGGTGCCCGATTCCCCCCGGATGAGCACGGTGGCGTCGGTGGGGGCCACCCGGCCGATGGCCTTGTAAACCTCCTGCATGGTCTTGCTGCGGCCGATGATGGCGTCCGCCCCGGCCGCCGCGGGGGCCACATTCAGCTCCACCCGGGAGCGCATGCAGCGCCCGGCCTCCAGGGCCTGGCCGATCAAGGCCAGCATATCCGGGACATCGAGGGGCTTGAGGACGTATTCGAAGGCCCCCAGCTTGGTGGCCTCGATGGCCGTCTCGGTGGTGCCGTGGGCCGTCATGATGATGACCGGCAGCTTGGGCTCGATCTCGTGGATGGCCCCGAAGGCCACCAGGCCGCTCATCCCCGGCAGGCGCACGTCCATGATCACCAGATCGGGGATATCGGCCTTAACCGCGGCCAGGGCCGCCTCGCCGCTGGCGGCGGTCTTCACCACATGGCCGTCCTGGGTCAAGATTTTCTCAAAGCTCTGCCGCACCTGCGGTTCGTCGTCCACGATTAAGATCTTGCCCATGGTTAGTCTTCCCTGAGGGGCAGCGTGATGACAAAGGTCGCCCCCTCATCCTCGTTGGCTTCCAGATCCAGCCGCCCGCCGTGGTCCTCGATGATGCGGGTGGCAATGCTCAGGCCCAGGCCGGTGCCCTCCTCCTTGGTGCTGAAAAAGGGCTGGAACAACTGGTCCCGGACGGACTCGGAAATACCCGGCCCGGTATCACTCACCCGGATGATCACCGTCTGCCCCAGGGCCGGGTCCAGACTTTGCTCTTCCCGGATGGTGATAACCCCACCGCTCACCATGACCTCATAAGCGTTGACCAGCAGGTTGGCCAGGACTTCCTTGAGCTGGTCCGGGTCGGCCAGGATTTCCGGTAGCTTGGTGTCCCGCAGCAGCTTCACTGCCACCCCGTAGGACTCCAGGCGGTAGCGCAACAGTTCCACGGCCGCGTCCACCACGTCCGAGGGGCTGATCCGCTGCATCTTCAGCTTGGGCGGCCGGGAAAATTCCAAAAAATTCCGCACAATGGCGTCCAGGTGACGGATCTCTTCGGAGATCACCTCGAAATCTTCCTTCTGGGAGGGGGACATGGCCAGGGAGCGCTTCAAGGAAAAGAGCCGCATGTTCACTGAGGTCAAGGGGTTCCGGATGCTGTGCGCCACCCCGGCGGCCAGCTTGCCCACCATGGCCCACTTGCCCGACTGCAGCAGATGCTCCTGGCTGCGCTCCAATTCGCTCTGGGCCTGGTCCACGTTCTCGATGAGGCTGTGCACCCGGCGGCTCAAGGCCTTGACTTCGTCCGGCCCCGGCGCCTCGCGGCTGGCCGGAGCCGTCTCCAGGGTCAAACTGCGGATCGGCCCGAGGATCTGCTTGATCAGGATATAGGCCAGCAGCATTCCAAGAATCGCCACCACCGGCAAGGCCGCCAGGGCAAAGGCATTGATAAAGCGGGCCTGAGTCTGGCTCTCGGTGCGGGCCCGGGAAATGGCATACTCATGCATCAACTTATAACGTTCGCACAGGTTCAGGAGGTCGACAAACTGGCGGCGTACTTCCCAATGCCTCTTGACCCCGGCTTCCTGCTCCCCTTGCCGGTATAAGTTGATGACCTGCTCCCGGGATTTGATGTAAGCCTGATAATCCGTGTCGATCTGCCGCAGGATCCCCTCCATGGCCTCCGTATAAGCCGATTTCCGGGCCTTTTGCAGCCATTCCCCAAAGGCCTGCTGATGCTGCTCCATCTGCTTGAGCCAGTCGGGATTGCCGTCCAGGAAGTAGTAGGTGAGGTAGCCTTTTTGCTGGAGCAAGGAGGTTTCCAGTTGCTCGGCGGCCTGGAAGGAAGCCACGTTTTTGTCGATCAGGGAGGTCAGAAGCGAGTCCATGGCCCTGGTGTGCCACAGGGTGACCAGGGCGCCCAGCAGAGTGGTGCAAACCAGGGCGGTCAACAGCAGAAAAATGCGGGCCCGCAGACTGAATCGTTTCCACATGCAATTACACCTGTGCGGCCGACGCTCTTGATGATCGACTTTCGCCCCAGCCGACCTCTCCCGGAGCCGATTGTAGCATAGATCTTGATACCTTAATGGTGGTTTGAATGGTTACTCACCAAATATTGCGGATACCTTTCCGCTAAAAATGGCTCCAGTTGTTTATCGATAATTGCCGCCACCTGTTGACAGCCGGCATTGGTGAAGTGATAGGTATCATAATAATATTCTGTACTTTTCGGCATTTCCCTGGCCAGGTCTATTACCAAGACGTGATGCTGCCGAGCGGTCTCTCGCATGACGCCATTGTAAAGTTCTAACAGCTTCCACATGGTTTTACCATCCGCAAACCAGCAGGTTGCTTTAGCCAAATTGACCCCGGTTAATGGATCGATGAGATCCCCGAAGACCATCGGCTGGGTGATCAACACAGGTTCAATGGCATTCGCTCGGGAAATATCTATAAGTTTAGTTAGACGCGCGGCGTATCCCTTGAGATACTTCTCCTGATGTTTCTGTAGCAAGGCTTGGGCCGTTTCTGGGGAAATATCAAGCTGTTCTAATTCGGCAAAATTAAAAATAGGAAAAGTCAACCCCATCGCCTTGGCTTTATAGTAGCGGTGGAAATTGACGGCATAGCTTAACACCAGGCTGTGATCAATGAGTCCAGCCCAGAGGAAGGCCAGCATACCGCGTACCGGATTTTTTTTGAGATAATTCTGATCGTGGGCCCAAGGAGCCTCCAGGCCTATGTCGTTGGCGCCTACCAAAAACAAGGCCACCTTGGGTTTAATTTTAACAATAATATCCTCCATCAAGGTGAGATGCCCAAAAGAGGAGTGGCCATTCAGACCGCCATTATTGAGCCACACAGGTCCAAATCTCTCCTTTAATTTCCTGGCTACGATATCGCACCAGGTTCTGCCATCGGAATTGAGGGTACATTCGGTGGTGCTGCCCCCAATGGCAATGATGGTTAAGCAATCGGCAAAATTTTTCGGTGGCGGTTCGCCTCGAAACCCCAGATGATTAGCGCGACTGGAAATAACCCGGTCCAACTTGTCGGTTTTATCATTAATAATTTGACGCTCTTTGTCTTTGGGCAACTCAATTTTATTGCCTTTCACCCGGTATTCGATGGGTTCAAAGAGGCGTAGCAGTCCCTCGAGTAAAACGAATGAGATAAAAACCCCAATTAACAAGGCCAAAAAATTCCTGCCAATATTTCTAAACGGCACCCCGCTCCTCCCTGTGGCCTATAAACTTTCTTTGGAAACCATAAACCCTGGTCTGATTTCCTGGTCCGCGGTCACCAGGGCGACCGCCTCCGTGGGCGCGGCCTCCTCCACCCGGGCCAGGCCCACGGCCTTGCCCTGCGGATTATGCACCTGGAGCTGCAGGCCCGGATGGACCCCGTGCTCCGTTCCCAGGCCGAAGTGAATCTCAAACCCCCCGTCCTTTCTAATTACCCGGTAAATCTCAGCCCGGCCTCTTTGGGCCAATAGCCGCTCGCGTGCCTGGGAAAGGTATAAGACCATCCCGGAGGCCAGCAAGATCCCCGGCAGGCAAGCCGCCGCCGCCCCCCAAGGAGACATACCGACATGACGCCGGATCAGCGACTTGGAACTGCGCTGTAAACTGAGGGAGTCGGGGAAGACCACGATGCGGAAGCCCAGGGTTGCCACGGGGGAGGTGCTCTTCCGGGACGCCACCGTCAGGTGGTATTCCCCCGGCCGCAGGCGGGGACTGGCCGTAATCTGGCCCCGCCACAGGTTGCCCCCCAGAAAATAGCCCTTGTGCACGGTGGCAAAGGAGATGGTCAGAAAGTCGGAATCGCTAAAATAAGTCAATTCCTGGATGCCCGGGACCTCTTCTTCCAGAGGTCCGTCGATCTCTGTGGTCAGGCCCGGCAGCAACTTGATGAGATTGGCGGGCTCCCGGAACTGACCGATGAGGCCGTCCAGCAGAGCCAGAAAGGCCAAGAGAAAAAACAGCGCCCCAGCCCAGCCGGCCAGATTGCGCCATCGTGAAACTTGATCCAGGTTCATGTTGCTCTTGTCGGTTTCTCAAGGAATTGGCCGGCCGGACTACTCTTACACCAGCAACATCTTTATATTACCACAAAAATAAGAGAATCGCCCCGGGTTTATGACCTGACCCCCAAGGCGACTCTCTTTAATCGGGCGAACTCTGATTACTTCTTGAAGATATCCGTTTTGGTGATGTTCTGGAACCTCAGGGCCTTGCCCGGCTCCTTGAAGTAGACCCTGACTTCGTCCCCGGCTTCCCAGGTGTTATCCGGCAGGCTCAGGTATTCATCCGGCACCGAGAAGGTGGACAGGATCTTTTGCCGCCCGGAATAGATGGTGATGGCCTTCTTGGTCCGGTCCACCATGGGGAACTTCTTCCCGGCCACCAGCGGGTCGTCCTTGGCCACGCCCTCTTTCTGATCGATCACGGTATAGGTGATCTTCTTGAACCCCTGAGTGGCGGGATCGTAAATGACGATCTCTTTCGTCTTGGTGTCCAGCTTCATCCGCATGCCGGCCTTGGGGTCCTCGCCCCGTTCCATCGGATCCTTGGGCAGTGCAAAGGTTAAGGGGGCGCCGCTGTAGTCCGGATTGCCAGCGTCGTGCTTCATGTCCACGATAAAGGTAACGGTCGCTTTAGCGTTATCAAATCCTATAACTCTGCCCTGCTCCACCTTGCCCATGTCCCCGCAACCCAGCAGCAGCAGCATGGCGGTCAAGATGGCCAGCAGAGTCAACCAGCTCAGTTTTTTGCCCATAAAGAATCTCCTTTCCAGAAAATCCAGAAAAACCATGGCGATCTTACCCGGCCATCGAGACCTGGGCCTTTTTGGCGGCGATCTCCCGCTTGGCCCCGGCCAGCATGCGCACGAAGATATAGATGGACATGGCGCTCACCAGACCCAGGATGAGGACCGTGGCCGACCCATCGAGTAAACCGCCGTAAGCCGGGATGGCCTTGGCCAGCATCTTCAGGATGATGGAGATGGCGCAGCCGATCACCGCCAGGCCGAAGGCGATGCGGATGCCGTAGCCTTTGATGTACTTGGTGGCCACCGTACCGACCTGGGCGCCCACCGCCGCGCCGCACAGCATGATCATGGCCGCCACCAACTCGGTCCGGCCTTTGTAAGTATAAGTCGCGGTGCCGTACAGGCCGGAGATCATCACCTCAAACAAGTCGGTGCCCACCGCCACGTGGGTGGGACAGCCCACGAAGTAGATCAGGGCCGGCATGCGGATCAGACCGCCGCCGATGCCCAGGATGCCCGCCATCCAGCCGGTGAGGAAGCTCACGAAGATGGGCAGCCAGGCCGAGCAGTAGATCTGCGCCTCTTTGAAATGGACCATGGGCGGGATCTTGATCTTGTGCAGGGTCTTGTGCCACTCAATCCCGGTGGACAGCTTGTCCACCACTTTGCCGGCCGCGACGGCTTCCCGGTCCTTCCGTTTTTTCTTGGCCACGTCGGCGAAGACCATCCAGGCGATCAGGGTCAGGAGCACCAGGTAGAGATAACGCACATATTTGTCCACCTGGCCGATGCGTTCCAGCCACATGACCATCTGGGCGCCGATTTCAAACCCCACTATCGTGCCCCCCAGCATGATGAAGCCCAGTTTGTAATCCACGTTGCCGAATTTGCCGTGGCGCATGGTGGAGATGAGGGATTTGCCCGCCATGTGGGCGATGTCGGTGCCGATGGCAAAGGCCATGGGAAAACCCAGGATATTCAGCCCCGGGGTCACCATCCAGGCGCCGCCCATGCCGAAAAACCCGCCGATGATGCCTACGCCGATACCCAGGATGATGAGACCGGGCCAGAATATTTTCACTCCCGCAATGGGCATAAGGACATAAAAGAATTCCATCACTTTCCTCCTACCATAATGTCATCAAGGATTGCGGCTTAATGTTCGGCCAGTTCGCGGTGTTTCAGGTCCAAACCGATCCAGTTCATGACCACGTCGGCTATTAACCCGAACATTAGACCCACCACCGGGATAATGACGATGGTGAGCAGGGCGAACAGTATATGGCTTTCGTTGTAAAGGTTGGTCCACCAGGCTTCCCAGCCGGTGAAGTTCCGGGTGTCGGCCACGATGACCAGGGGCGCGGCCGCCGGCCCGGCCGCCGATGCAATGCCTATCAACAGCAGGTTGGCCATGGTCGTTAAACCGATAATTTTGGCCCAAAGTCTACGCATCTTTGAAAATCCTCCTTATGGATTTCTCGTTATCGGACTATGGTTACTTCACAGGGGGCATGGGCCACCACCTTGGCGGCGGTTGAGCCCATCAGCACCTTTTCCAAGGGGTTCATGCCGGTGGAGCCCAGGATGATGCGGTCAAACTTGCCTTCCTGGGCCTTAAGGATGATAAGGTTGGCCGGCATCAGGCCGGTGGCCAGAACCGTCTCGACTTTGACGCCCTTGGCATCGAACACCGCTTTGGCTTTGTTCAAGGTGGCCCTGGCTTCATCTCCCAGCTTTTCCCGGATGTTCGGGGGCATTTCTTCCAGATAATCCCCGCCAAAATAGGCCACCGTCATCAAGGTCACCTGTGCCCCTTGCTGCTCGGCAAGTTCCAGGGCCCGAGCCACCGCTTTCATGGAGTGGCTTGAGCCGTCCGTTGGCACCAATACTTTCATAAAAATCCTCCTCGTCATGACTTAGGGAATCGCAGAAGCCAAACCCTACGCCGCTTTGGCCGCCGGACCATATATGCTGCCAATATTGGTAGCCCCCACCTCGGGGACGCCATCGACACAAAGTCCAGGCCCTCAATGGCGAAACAAGCAATGGCCGTGCCAGGGAAAGGAAACCCTGGTAAAAGGCAAAAGTATTTGAATTTATAAGAATAATTAATATAAACGAGGTGTTCCCCTCAACCCTGGAACTCCGTTTCTGTCAGCATTTTTTACAGATTGTAAAAGCCGGTCGCAGAATCAGCGCTGCAGGGAGTAAGGTCCAGGAGAAAATCAAGCTGTATCAGGGGGCTGCATTCTGGTATAGTTTTTGATAGTAAAAACCAGGATCTGGGCAGGATATCCATGGTGGAGACCCTCAATCTCTTTAGAAACATCTACCGCAAGTTCAAATCGCGTCGGGACAAATTTACCCGGGACGAGGTCGCCGCGGCCTTTCGCTTCCGCTATTCCTGCTTCAAAGACTTGCTGGATTCCAACACCCAGCTGCTGAATATCATGGCCGACCTGGAGGAAAAGCTGCAAGGCCGCCAGGTCTTCGGCATGTCTTACGTCCGCTCTCAGTCCGCCCGGGCCGCGTTTCACGCCTTTCGCATGATCAAAAGCCTGGATGTCCTCTCCGGCCATAAATATCCCGGGCTCTATGGGGTGCTGGATAGAATCAACGCCAGGCTCAAAGAGGGCTTGGGGGAAAGCAGGGAACTCCCGGCCACGGCGCCGGTCCTGCCCCTGTCCCGGGTGACCAAGGAGATGGTGGACTCGGTGGGCGGCAAAAATGCCAGTCTGGGGGAAGTGTTGAACCGGGTGGGCCTGCCCATCCCGGCGGGCTTTGCCATCGCCACCCGGGCTTATCAATATTTCCTGGTCACGAACGACCTGGTGGATGAAATCAATAAGAGGAAGATGGAGCTGGACCCCCAGGACCCGGAAACCGTGGCGCAGGTCAGCGCCGATATCCAGCAGCTAATTAGCGCCGCCCAGGTGCCCCCCGACCTGGAGGCCGCGGTGCTCGCCGCCTATGAGGACCTGACGGTCGTGACCGCCGATGCCTCTTTACGGGTTTCGCTGCGCTCCAGCGCCATCGGTGAGGACAGCGATCTCTCCTTTGCCGGCCAGTACCTTACCATTCTGAACGTGCCCCGGGCCCGGCTCATCTCGGCTTATAAGGAGATCCTGGCCAGCCTCTACACCCCCCGGGCCATCTCCTACCGCCTCAACAAGGGCATCCGGGACGAAGACATCGCCATGAGCGTGGTCTGCCTGCAAATGGTGGAGGCGGTGGCCAGCGGCGTCATGTACTCCCACCACCCCGTCAACGCCGCCGCCAACGACATCATCATCAGCGCCGTCTGGGGCCTGGGACCTTATGCGGTGGACGGGGTCATCACCCCGGACACCTACCGGGTGGGCAAGGCCCCTGATTTGCCGATTCTGGAGCTGGAAGTCTCCGTTAAACCGGTGCAATTGGTCGCCAATCCCGACGAGGGCCTGCAGGAAATCCCGGTGCCGGCGGCATTGCAGGACGCCCCTTGCCTTAACCCGGAGCAAATCAAGACCCTGGCGGGCTATGGGATCAGACTGGAAGAGCACTACCGCGGCCCCCAGGACGTGGAGTGGGCCTTGGACCGGGACGGGCGCCTCCTGGTCTTGCAAAGCCGGCCCCTGCGCCTGCCGGCCCCCTCCGAGAGCTATCTTTCGGCCGTGCCGGCGATAGCCGGCTATCCCGTGCTGTTGACGGGGGGGGCGGTGGCCTTCCCCGGGGTCGGTTGCGGCCCGGCCTTCCAGGTCTTAAGCGATGAAGACCTGCTCTCATTCCCTGAAGGCGCGGTGCTGGTGGCCCGGCACTCTTCCCCCAAGTTCGTCATGGTAATGCCCAAGGCCCAGGCCATCGTCACCGATGCCGGCAGCATCTCCGGCCACATGGCCTCCCTGGCCCGGGAGTTCGCGGTCCCCACCCTGCTGAACGCCAAGGTGGCCACCACCGCCATCCCCCCCGGGGTGGAGGTCACGGTGGACGCCTATGCCGGTCGGGTCTACCAGGGCCGGGTGCCCGAGTTACTGGCCCGACAACAGACCCGGGAATCCCATATGCAAGATACCCCGGTGTATCAAACCCTGAAAAAAGTGGCCGAGTCCATCCTGCCCCTCACCCTGGTGGATCCCAAGGCTCCGGAATTCATCCCGAAGCACTGCCGGTCCCTCCATGACCTGGGGCGCCTGGTGCACGAACTATCCTACACCGAGATGTTTCAGATCAGCGATCTGGCGGCGGCCAGAGGCGGCGGCGCCGTGAAGTTGGAGGCCCCCATTCCCCTGGACCTTTACCTCATCGACCTGGATGGCGGCCTCACCCAGGAGGCCGGCGACCTCCACCGGGTGACGGTGGACCAGATCGCCTCGATACCCTTGCGGGCGCTGCTTAAGGGGATGCTGCACCAGGACCTGCGGACCCGAGAACCTCGTCCCATCGAGCTCTCGGGGCTCTTGTCGGTGATGCGGGAGCAACTCATGGCCTCTCCCAATATCGAAGAGCGTTTCGGGGAGAAAAGTTATGCCATCATCTCTGACAAATACCTCAATTTCTCCTCCCGGGTGGGTTATCACTACAGCGTCCTCGACGCCTATGTCGGCAAGACGGTGAACAAGAATTACCTCACCTTTTCCTTCAAGGGCGGCGCCGCCGACGACCTGCGCCGCAACCGCCGGGTCCGGGCCATCGCCCTCGTCCTCCTGGGTCTGGACTTCTCGGTGGAAGTCAAAGGCGACCGGGTCGACGCCCGCCTGCAGAAATACGAGGCCCAGGTATTGGAGGAAAAACTGGACCTCCTGGGCCGCTTGCTGCAATTCACCCGGCAGATGGACATGCTTATGACCAGCGAAGCGAGCGTCGAGTTGGTGGCGAGAAACTTCCTGGCAGGTAATTATGGCCTGGATCTGGGGGCTACCGGAAATTCACCACCCCGAAATGAATGATCTGGAGGGGCGAACCTGGTGTTCGCCCTGAACTGTTAATTATTGGAGGATTTATCCAGATGAAATCTCCAATCAGCAACTACCGCGAGCGCTCCCTGAAGATTCATGGGATGATCTGCGCCAAGTGCGGCCGGGAATTTACCCAGAAAAACCGGCAGCTGTTGACGGTACACCATAAGGACGGCAATCCGTTGAACAACCCGGCTGACGGCTCCAACTGGGAGAATCTCTGCGTCTACTGCCACGAAGATGAGCACAGCCGGGGACTTCTGGGTGATTATCTCAGCGAGGAATGAGGCAACTGGTGGCTAGGCGTCTCGCCCGTGCTTAGTGCAGTCTAAAGTCCGCGGCTACCAAAAGCATCCTGAGAAGACCGCAGCTAATTGCCTGTATTACCCCTGGCGCTCCTTTTCTCCCGCTCCACTTTCTTGTCATAGGCCGCCTCGATCTTCAGCAGCAGTTCCTCCAGCGGGCACGGCTTCAGCAGGTAATCGTACCCTCCCAGTTTGCTGATTTGTATGGCGGCTTCCATGGAGGCATGCCCGGTGAGTATGATCACTTCGAGGCCGGGAGCGTTTTTTTTCATCTGCGCCAGGGTTTCCAGGCCATCCATGCCGGGCATGCGGAGGTCCACGAGGGCGACGTCGTAAGATTCAAGTTGCAGCAGTTCCAGGGCCTCCCGGCCACCGGCGGCATCGGTCACTTCCAGCTCCTGGGCTGCCAGCATCTTGGCCAGATTGGTGCGGAATCTGTCCTCATCGTCCACCAGCAAGATCCGGGGGCCCCTCATGAGGAATTCCCTTTTCCTTTGGCTTGTCGAGGCAAGGTTATGATAAAGGTAGTGCCCAGGCCGACGGTGCTCGTGACTCTAATGCCGCCTCCCAATTGCTGGAGCAGCCCGTGACTGATGGCCAGGCCTAAACCGGTGCCCTGGCCCGGCGGCTTGGTGGAAAAGAACGGCACAAAGATCTTTCCCAGAATCTCCGCCGGGATGCCGCCGCCGGTGTCCTGAATGACGATTTCCAGGTCGTTCGCCCCCGACCGGGTAATGATGGTGATGGTGCCGTTCTTGCCGATGGCCTGGCAGGCATTAGAGAGAATATTTAACACCACCTGGCGCAACCCCGGGGCATCGCTGTCGATCAGGGGCAACTCCGGGTCATAGCGCCGGTCAATGGCAATGTTGTTATTCCGGGCCTCTTTTTCCACCAGCATGGTCATGTCTTCAACAATCCGATTGACATCCACCGCCTGGACCACCGGCTCCCGCTGGCGGGCAAAATCCAGCAGATTGCGAATGATCCGGGAGCAGCGCTCCACCTCCTGGACCACTTGGTGGATGCAACCCCGCAGTTCTTCGACTTCATTAGTGCCCAGAGCATCCTTGTTCAGCAGATGCTGCATCCATTCGGCTTCCTGGCGGATGATGGCCAGGGGATTGTTGATTTCATGAGCAATGCCGGCGGACAGTTCCCCCAGGGCCGCCAGTCTCTGCGAGTGGAGCTGGCGCTCTTCCATAAACCATTTTTTGCTCTTCTCAGACCCTGTCATCTCACCGTCCCTGCGCCCGGCGTAGCTCGCCGCTAGGTTTGGAACAGACCCCCCAGTCTTTAGGCCTTGCCAGTCTGGATCAGCTTTCTTTCATAAGCCTGGCGCACCTTTTCCAACAGCTCATCCAGGGCCACCGGTTTCATGACGTAGTCGAAGGCCCCCAGTTGCATCCCCTGGATTCCCGACTCCACCGAGGCATGGCCGGTGAGCATGATGACCTCCGTTAGGGGACTCTTCTTCTTGATTTCCCTCAAAGTCTCAATCCCGTCCATTCCCGGCATCCTGACGTCGAGGATGATCACGTCGGGGTTGCGGCCCTCCAAGGCTTCCAGGGCCTTGTAGCCGCTCTCCACCCCATTTACATCGATGTTGCGGGCCTTAAGCCTTTTGACAATGGTCTCCAGAAAATCGAGTTCATCATCTACGATCATCACCTTGAACTTGTCCATACAGCTCCTCCCCGGCCTATGTCACCGGTAAATAAATGGTAAAGGTTGTGCCCTTGCCGTCCTCGCTGGCCACCATCATCCGGCCGCCCAGTTTTTCCACGATACTGTAGGAAATAGACAGGCCCAGCCCGGTCCCCTTGCCCACTTCCTTGGTGGTGAAGAAGGGATCAAAGATTTTAGTCACCACATCTTTGGGAATCCCGGGGCCATTATCATTAATTTCTATCCTAATTTCATTATTTTTAGCTATGTGTTTGCTCTTGATATTGATCTCGCCCTCTTTGCCGATGGCGTCGATGGCGTTGTTGAGGATATTGAGAAAAACTTGCTGCCATTGGGAGGGATCACTGGTGATCAAGGGAAGATCGGCGGCATAGTCCACCTGGATATCGATGTTGCGGTAGCGGGCATCATTCTCCAAGAAGGAGACGCTCTCATCCAGGACGGTATTGATATTGACCCGCTCCGTCACCGGCTCCATCCGCCGGGCAAAGCCTAAAAGGCGATGGGTGATGGTCTTGGCCCGGTTGATGTGCTGCTCAATCTTGTTCACCGCGTCGGCATATTCCTGAAAATTCTCGCTCTTCGAGATATCTTCCATCTTCAGCAGGTCTTTGATCCAACCCGCCTTTTCCCCGATAACCGCCAGGGGATTGTTGATTTCATGGGCAATGCCCGCGGCCATCTTTCCCAGGGCCGCCATCTTGCTCTCCTGTATCATCAATTCATCGCTGGTGGCCTTTTTTCGGTCCATGATCATCAGTTCTTTCATCATCGACCGGGTGGTGACAACCGCCCCGATAATGATCAGGATAACCCCCCCCAGAAAAATCAGGACCATAATGAACCTGGCGTGCAGCAGCGGGGAGAGCTGGTCAGTGGGGTCTTCCTTGATTACCAAAACCCATTTTTTGAGCTTGATGATACCGGTGGCGAAGAGCATCTCTTCGCCGTTAAAAGTCATATCCTCCGCTTCGGGAACGGTGACCTTGGAGAAATCGGGAGCGTTCGGCGCCTCCAGGATCGCCCCGCCGAACCGCGGCGAAGTCTGCAAGATATTATGACGGTTGATGATAAAGGCGTCCCCTTTTTTGCCGATCCAGGCGGCCCGCACGATATTCTCGATGATGTCGGAATCGATGGTGGCCCGCAGGATCCAGCTCTGGTTTTTTTCCCGCACCATGACCGCGATGATGAAATGAGGAAGCTTCCGAAACCCCAGAAACACGTCGCTGACGTAAACTCCGGTGGACAGCACCGCATGGAACCAGTCTTCATTCTTAAAATTCACCGGTTTCAGGATGCTGTGATAGGGCCCCACGTAGGCCAGGTGGTTCCCCTCCTGGTCGATGATCCCCAGGTCCAGATACGACTTGGAACGCGCCTGGATGATATTAAAAACCTTATGTAAGTAATCTTCATTACTCAGTTGTGCCAACGAGTTGGTCTGCGCCAGGCCGCTGAGTTGGGAGATGCGCTCATCGAAGAACAGGTCGATGGAGGCGCTGCGGTTTTCCGCCAGGGTCTTCATGTTTTCCATGACCTTGGCGGAGTAAGAGGCGCTGAACTGTTGATAGATGACGGCTCCCAGGATGAACAACGGGATGACTGAAAATCCCAGGGTTGTCAGGATAATTTCCCACCACAACTTTTGGTAATATCCTTGTTCCACGGTTCCCCTGCCTCTCAAGTCCTGAGCTGAAGCCGCACCTCTTCACAAGCATGATAAGCAATGGTCGTTCCAAGGCGAGCCAATTGGTTAACTATTTGTATTAATGAATTATTTTCGCGAATAAAGCAAGCTCTCGAGATCACTTCCGGGGCCTATCTGTCAATATTTTTTACAGATTGTAAAAGCAAGGTCCCGTCCGGTGGTCTTTGCGGTTATAATTGTTTATGGTAATGGAGCAAGCAAGAGGTCAAGCCGCCCGGCTAGGCGGTGTTTCTCCATGAAACTCCTTTACAAAAAGGCTAAATTGCTTATATAATATAATATTTCCGGACTCGGACTCCGCCGTTGCCAATTGGAGAACTATGCCGACCAAGCGCTACCACGACCCGAAGTGGACTGCAAGCCAGGCTCTGAGCCTCGATTATAATTACGTCATGGCTGAGTTTGTGGGCGACCAGGGCCTCACCGAAGCCGATCTGGCCGACCTGATCCCCGGCCCGGCGGCCCTGGAGCAGGAGCTAACCATGGGCCGGCAAAACGGCCGCCTGGGCTTCATGGAACTGCCGTACCAAACGGAGGTCCTCAAGGAGATCCGTAAGCTAGGCAAGCCGGTACTGGAATGGTGCTGGGACTTCGTCGTCCTCGGGATCGGCGGCTCCGCCCTGGGGGCTCGGGCCCTGCAACAGGCCCTGGTGCATCCGCAGCACAACCGGTTTCCCATAGGTCGGCGCCAGCATCGCCCCGGCCTCTGGGTGCTGGACAATATCGACCCGGATTTCTGCTTCGGGATTCTGGACGGCCTGGACCTTAGGCGCACCTATTTCAACGTCATCAGCAAGTCGGGCTCCACCGCCGAAACCCTGGCCCAGTTCCTTTGGATTTACCACCTGCTCAAAGGCCGATTGGGGGAGGATAAAGCCCGGGAGCGCCTCATTATCACCACCGATCCGGCCAAGGGGCCTTTACGGCGCCTGGCGGCGCAGGAAGGCTTCGCCTCCCTCAGCGTCCCTCCCGATGTCGGCGGCCGTTTCTCGGTGCTCTCGGCCGTGGGTCTCCTACCGGCCCACCTGGTGGGTATCGACCTGGAGGAACTCCTGGCCGGGGCCCGCTTCATGGACCAACGCCTGAAAGAAACACAATATCTGCTGGCCCATCGGCTGGCGGCCCTCTACTATCTTGCTGCCACCCGCAAGCGGCGGCCCATCCTGGTATTCATGCCCTACAGCGCCGCCCTTTCTGGTATGGCCGAGTGGTTTTGCCAACTCTGGGCTGAGAGCCTGGGGAAGAAATTCGACCTCAGCGGCCGGGTGGTGCACGCCGGCAGCACCCCGGTCAAGGCCGTGGGGTCCACCGACCAGCATTCCCAGTTGCAGCTCTACATGGAAGGACCCGAGGACAAGCTCATCACCTTCCTGGAAGTGGATAAATTTAAGAATCAGGTGGAGATCCCCAACCTCTTCCCGGATCAGGAAGAGATGAGCTATTTGGGGGAACATTCTTTGGGCGAACTTTTGCTCACCGAGAGGCGGGCCACGGCCTTCAACCTCATGAAGGCCGGCCGACCCAGCCTCAGCCTGCGCCTGCCGGAAATCAACCCCTTTACCGTCGGCCAGCTGATCTATCTGTTGGAAGTGGTGACCGTGGCCGCAGGCCAGTTTTTCGGGGTGAACCCCCTGGATCAACCGGGAGTGGAAGGCGGCAAGCAGACCACCTACGGCCTGATGGGACGCCGGGGATATGAGGCCCAGCAGCAGGAATTCGCCCAGGCCCGGCCAACTTTGGAGAAGTATACGGTTTCCTGAACGCATGAAACGTCTGAACCTGAAAACTGCCTGGTGGCGCCCGGGCAAAGACCTGAACCCCTTTGGACTGGTAAAATTCTTTTCTTTGCCCGGTTTTATCGTCATCCTGATCTTCACCGTCATCCTGGTCGTCTTCCTCACGGTCCGGGCCCAGCAGATGGCCCTGAAGAAAAACGAAGACTACCTCATTTTACTGGCGTCCAACCTGAACCATCAGATCTATCAGCAATTCGTGCTGCCCACCGCCTTCGAAAAGGGCGGACGCATCACCCTGTCCGACCCCGAGCAGTCGAAACGCCTGGAAGAAGTGGTGCGCAACACCATTCACGGCTTCCACGTGGAGCAGCTCAACCAGTACGACCAGGAAGGCGTCTTTTCCTACAGCACCGCCGATCTGCCCCTGGGCAAAAAATCTGACGACATTATCGGCGTGAAGAAGGCCCTGGCCGGGGAGAACTATTTCGAGTTGCCCGGCTACAGCCCCTTCTGGAGCATCCTCTGGCCCCACAGCGATCAGGCGCAGCACCTCAAGGCCTTCATCCCCTTCCGCCTGGAGGAAAAGTTATTGCCCCATTCGGGGCCGGTGGTGGGGGTCTTCGAGATTACCCAGAATATCTCCGCCGATCTGGCAGAGATCAGCAAATTCCGCCTCATCATCCTGGTCACCCTGGTGGTGATCATGGGTTTGCTGTTTCTCGTCCTGCGCCAGATCGTCAAAAAGGCGGGCGTCATCCTGGCCCGGCGCCAGGAAGAGCAGCGGGCCCTGGAGGGGCAGTTGCATCAGTCGGAGCGCCTGGCGGCCCTGGGGGAAATGACCGCGGGCGTGGCTCACGAGATCCGTAACCCCCTGGGCATCATCAGCTCCACCGCCGAACTGCTGCAGGAGCGCCTGGCCAAATACGAGCCGCAAAACCGCCTGGCCCGGATCATTGTGGAGGAGGCCAACCGCCTCAATGAAAAGGTCACCGAATTCCTGGACTTCGCCCGGCCCCGGATTCCCAATTTGCGCCCCTGCGACCTGGAGGCGGTGCTGGACCGGGGGTTGGAGCTCCTGGAGCCGGAGATTCAGCGATTGGAGATCAGAGTCACCCGGGATTACCATTTCAACGGCCAGTTGCTGGCGGCTGACTCGGACCTGTTGCATCAGGCCTTCTTGAACCTGCTCCTGAACGCCATCCAGGCCATGCCGGGCGGCGGCCGGCTCACCGTGGCCACCAAACCGGGGCCCCAGGGCCGCGGCGGCGAGATCCGCTTTGCCGACACCGGCGAGGGCATCGAACCGGAGAGTCTGAAGAAGGTCCTCAACCCTTTTTTCACCACCAAGGAGAAGGGCAGCGGCCTGGGCCTGCCCATCGTCAAGAGCATCATCGAGACCCATCAGGGGACCATCAAGATCGACAGCTCCATGGACAACGGCACGGTGGTGACCATTACCCTGCCGGAACTGCCCATGAAGAAGGTGGCGTGAGAAGGAGTTATGTAGGGTGCGCCCTGCGCACCATTTGTACCAAAAACTAAAAACTAAAAACTCGAAACTCGAAACTCGAAACTAAAAACTCTTATGGATACCATCTTAGTCGTTGACGACGAAGTCAATTATCTGACGGTCATGGAAGCCCTGCTGGGTGAGACGGGCTATGAGGTCCTCACCGCCCCCAGCGCCTTGGAGGCCATCAAGATCGCCGGCGCCTCCGACCTGGACCTGGTCCTGACGGACATGAAGATGCCCAGGATGAGCGGCATCGAACTCCTGGATGAGCTGCACCGCCTTTATCCGGACCTCCCGGTGATCATCATGACCGCCTTCGGCACCGTGGAGAAGGCCGTCACCGCCATGAAAAAGGGGGCCTTCGACTACATCCTGAAGCCCTTTAAAAATGATGAGATCCTGGTGACCATCGCCAAGGCCCTGGAGCACCGCCACCTCATCCTGACCAATCGGCTCCTGTCCCAGGAACTGGAGAAGAAATACGGTTTTCCCAACATCGTGGGCGAATCCCGAGTGATGCAGGAGATCCTGGCCCTGGTCAAACGCGTGGCCTCCTCCAAGGCCACCATCCTGGTCACCGGCGAGAGCGGCACCGGCAAGGAGCTCATCGCCCGGGCCATCCACCTATGCAGCAACCGGGCCCAAAAGCCCTTTATCTCGGTGAACTGCGCCGCGCTCACCGAAACCCTGCTGGAGAGCGAGCTCTTCGGCCACGAGCGGGGCGCCTTCACCCACGCCATAGCCATGCGCAAAGGCCGCTTCGAGCTGGCCGACGGCGGCACCCTCTTCCTGGATGAAGTGGCGGAAATGTCCCAGGCCCTCCAGGTCAAGCTGCTGCGGGTCCTCCAGGAGATGGAGTTCGAACGGGTGGGCGGCAACCGCACCATCAAGGTGGACGTGCGGGTGGTGGCCGCCTCCAACCGCGACCTGAAAGAGGAGGTGGAGGCCGGCCGCTTCCGGGAAGACCTGTTCTACCGCCTCAACGTGGTCCATCTCCACATCCCGCCCTTGCGCCAGCGCCAGGAGGACACCCCGCTGCTGGCGACCCATTTCCTCAAGAAGTACACCCAGGAAAACGTCCGGGGCAAGATCCGTCTCACCCCGGAAGCCCTGCAGGTGCTGTCCCACTATGCCTGGCCGGGTAACGTCCGGGAGCTGGAAAACGTCATGGAGCG
>JAPLJC010000213.1 GCA_026388765.1 Deltaproteobacteria bacterium | reverse complement strand
GATGGAGAGGTCCTTGGAAAAGGAAGTGGCCAGCACGGTGTCCGGGTAGGCCGCGAAGATGCTGGGGACCGGGAGATTGTCGTAAACTATCCGGCGGTACGGTTCATCCGCCACCAGGTAAACCGGCCGGCCCTGGCGGGCTGACTGCTGCCCCAGGAGCTCGCCCAACGCCGCCAAAGTCGCGGCTTCATAGACCTGGCCGGTGGGGTTGTTGGGGGAGTTGATGATCACCGCCCGGGTCCTGGGGCCCAAGGCCGCGGCCAGGCGGTTCAGGTCGATCTGAAAATTCTCGTCGGTCTCCGCCACCTTCGCCACCCCGCCGTGGTTGTCGACATAGGTGAGATATTCCACAAAATAGGGGGCCAGAACCACTACCTCGTCGCCGGGGTCCAGGATGGTCTTGAGAATGACGTTGAGGGCCCCGGCGGCGCCGACGGTGAGGATCAGGTCGTCAGCCGCGAAGGGCAGTTGATGCACCCGGCCCAGGTGGTCGGCCAGGGCCTGGCGGGTCACTGGTAAGCCGGCGTTGGGCATATAGGCATGCAGGCCGGGGCGGGGGTCCTGGACGGCGGCCGCCAGTGCCTCTTTGAACCGGGGCGGCGGCTCCAGGTCGGGGTTGCCCAGGGTGAAATCGAAGACCTGATCCGCCCCCAACCTGGCCTTAAGCTCCCGGCCCTCTTCGAACATCCGCCGGATCCAGGAGGAGCCCTCCATGGCCGCCTTGATGCGAGTTGAAATGCTCATAGGAAATACCTGTTTTCTATTTGTTTTATTTTCTGTTGGCCATTGATTATAAACCAAGTATCGTGTAGCGCAACGGGGGATTTATAGCATCATGATCTAAATCCACATGTATAAGTTCTAAACTAATTAAATGTGACTTCGCCTTCTTAATATATCTCGCGTTTACTCCAGTGTATCCAGTGATTTTTTCATATCCTATAATTGCATAACCGCTCTTCGAATCACGAAAAGCCACCATCAACAAATACAGCTTTAGGGCATCAAGTTCGCTTTTTGAGCGCAAATTGAATGGTTCGAAAACCGAGATACGCTCGGTTTTCTGCATCATCCAATCTTGGGGAAGTTTCCCCCATGCTCCTCCGACATCAAGGCCAACTATGCGATAGTGGCTACGGTTATCTTTTAGACGTTCAATTATCTCTAGGCCGAGCAGTAAACCAAGGCCATTTGCAACTTTGCTTCTGGATATTGCTACCAACTCTTGAATGTCATCATAGGTCGCTTTGACCATAGATACATCGTCTTCAGGTGGCCCTTTAATTTGATCTCGATTCCGCTTCACAGCAAGAGCAATCAACACTAACAACGCAGCTATGCCATCGCTTTTGTGCTCTTTCCAAGTGATAAGGTTTAGTTTTGTTTGAAGAATCCATCTGGTCGGAAACTTCGCCCATGCTAACACTTCACTGCTCCCTCTTTTTCAGAGCCACGGTCATGCCGTAGACAGACATGCCAGCGACAACAATAGCGGCTATCGCAACGATGATGACACCGCCATTGGATTCTTTGAGAACTTCCAGAAAAGCCACAGCTAATTTCTCCATTCCCAGCTCCTTTAAAAAGTCATTATGACAATTTTAAAGGAACAGGCCCACTATTCTAGAAAGACTTACAGTCATTCGTACATAAAAAAAGGCTGTTTTATTATATATATTAGTAAGTTATTAAAGTTCATGTGAGATACTAATTAGTTCATGAAAAGACTATCTTTAATTTATAGGTTGCAAATTCTATGAAGTGTTTTCTAAACCTTTTCTTCCACCTCGTAGCCCGCCTCTCTCAGGGCCTGGAGCACCGCGGCGCCGTGCTCCAGACCCCGGACCTCCAGGTTCAGTTCCACCCGGGTGTAGTCCAGGGGCAGCTCCCGGGCCAGGCGGTCGTGGAACAGATGGAGGATATTGGCCCCCGCCTGCCCCAGCAGCGCCGTGAGACGTCCCAGGGAGCCGGGGATATCTTGCAGGGCCACCCGTAGGGACAAGAGGCGGCCCTGCTCCAGGAGGACCCGGGGCACCACCCGCTCCAGCAGGGGCATGTCGATATTGCCGCCGCTCACCAACACCACCACCTGGCGGCCCAGATGCCGGTCGGCCAGGGGCCCCAAGAGGGCCGCGGCGGCCACCGCCCCGGCGCCTTCGGCCAGGATCTTTTTGTCTTCCAGCAGCAGCAATAAGGCCTGGGCGATTTCGTGCTCCTCCACCAGGGCCAGGTCTCTCAGGTATTCCTTGAGGATCATAAACGGTAGCCGGCCGGTTAAAGGCACCCGGATGCCGTCGGCCAGGGTGGGGGCGGCCGGCACCGGGGTCGGGGTCCCTTTCATAAAGGCCTCGACCAGGGAGGGCGCCTGCCTGGTCTGCACCCCGACGACCAGCACCTCAGGCTGGTTCGCCTTCAGGGCCAGGATAACGCCGGCGGCCAGGCCGCCGCCCCCCACCGGCACCACCACCGTATTGACCTCCGGCAGGTCCTCCAGAATCTCCAGCCCCAACGTGCCCTGACCGGCGATGACCTCGGGGTCGTCGTACGGGTGAATAAAGACGTAGCCTGCGGCTTCCAGGGCCCTGGCCTTGTCCACGGCCTGGGAGACATCCTGGCCGTAAAGGATGACCTCGGCTCCATAGCCCTGGGTGGCCATCTGCTTGGAGATGGAGGCGCCTTCCGGCATGACGATGGTGGCCGGGAGCCCCAGGTGCGCCGCAGCGTAAGCCACCCCCTGGCCGTGATTGCCGGCGGAGGCGGCGACGACCTTATCCCCCTCGCCCCGCTCCTTCAGGAGCGTGAGTCGGTTCAGGGCCCCCCGGAGTTTAAAGGAGCCGGTGGTCTGGAGGTTTTCCAGCTTCAGATAGACCTCCCGGCCACCCAGGCGGCTCAGGGTGTCGGAGTAGATGAGGGGGGTGCGCAGGACTACCCCCTTAAGCCGCTCCCGGGCTGCTTCGATATCCTTTAGGGTCAGGGTTGTGGACGACAAACCTCCTCCCAGAACCCGTGAAACAGGGTCCTTAGCCGTAAGCAACATTATGCCGGGCGGCCCCCCGAGAGCAGAAGGCCGCCCGAATTACCAGACTAGCGTCCGAACTTGATGGAATCGATGATGCGCTGCAAATCCGCCCGGTTGGCGTTAAAATCCTTGGGCTCGGAGTGGGCTATAAAGCTGTACATGTAGTTTTGCCCGTCATAGCACTGCCACTGGATACGCTGGAAACCTCCGGAACCCTTTTCCGCGGTCTCGATGGTCTCCCAGCCGATGACTCCGTCTTTGGCGCCACCCTGGTCCCGGCGCTTTACCGCCATGTATTTGCCGATGCCTTTCTCTTCCATGGCCTGCTTATAAGAGGCATCCACCGAGGCCTTCCGGGGGAAGCTGGGCACCATCTGGGTCCAGTGAATGGTAAACCCGCAAGTGGTCCCGGGCTTCATGAAGATGATGTTTTCTTTTTCGGCATTACCGGCGGGGTCGCCCCGCTCCAGGCGCCAGCCGGCCGGAATAGTATAGGAGAAATTCCGGACCTTGTTTTGATAGGTCACCGGGGCGGTGGAAGCGGCGGTCTTATCGCTCATGGAATACTTGCCTTCAGCGGCCTTAGTCGGCTGCTGTTGCGGCTGCGGTTGCTTCTCGGCTTCTTTCGAGCGCTTCACGGCGTCGGCGCCGCTTTGGATGGCGCCCCATTGGGCCAGCGCCGGCGACGCCAGGAAACAACTCAGCACAGCCAGAATAGACAGATTCAGTATCACTTTCCGCATGTTCGTCTCCTTTTCATGGTTTGCGTTACCAAAATCTTCACCTCAAGTGGCCTGGGCCTTGCGCCAGCCCGCGGCCTTGAGCCCGGCCACGTGGGCCAGCCATTCGGTCTTTAACTTTTTTAGGTAAAGGGAATAGTCCTGCCTGACCAAAGGCGCCAGGCGGCGGTGCAGTTGGGCGTTTACTTCCTGGTCCCCGGGCGCCAGACCCTGCCAGCTCAGGTAGCCCTCATCAAAAAGATAGGCCGGGGTCGCCCGTGGCTTGAGGCCGCGCAGGTCAAAGTAATTCTGGGCCCGGTCCACGTCGTACTCCAGAACCCAACCGCAGTCCGCCAGCATAGAGGTTTCATCCCTGGCGGCCGCAGACGCGCACCGGGGACAATAGAGATGGAGGAGAATTTCCGGAGGCAGGAGATTGTCCCGGAAGCTGATAAAGGCGGAGTTTTTACCGCACTCGCAGAACCGGCGCTGATTCATGCACATGGCCTGATCTCCTTGCGGGTCCAGAGAAGCCATTGCCAGGGTCCGTTCTAGTTACTACTTTTCGGCTATTATGACAATACTTTAAACCGCTGGGATGCCGATCATGAAAATCATGGCGGAATTGCTGGAAAATTCCCCTGGCAGGTTCGCCCGGGAACTGGGCCTGGACCTCAAATCCGGGCCCGCGGCGCGCCAGCTTTGGTTCCTGGCCGCCGTCTTTTACGGAGCGCGCATCTCCGGGGTCCTGGCGGCCCGCACCTTCCGGGTCTTCGCCGCGGCCGGCGTCTATGGACCGGAGGCCATCCGGGCCCAGGGCTGGGACAACCTGGTGGTCCTCCTGGACCGGGGCGGCTATACCAGGTATGATTTCAAGACCGCCACCAAGCTGCTCCGGATCATGGAGTTCTTGCAAGATCGGTATCAAGGCTCCCTGGAGCGCCTGCATGAGGCCGCGGCGGACGCCTCCGACCTGGAGCGCCGCCTCATGGGACTGGCCCCGGGCATCGGCCCCGCCACGGTCAACATCTTCCTGCGGGAACTCCGGGGCGTCTGGCCCAAGGCCGACCCGCCCCTGAGCCCTCTGGCCCAGGCCGCGGCCGAACACCTGGGGCTGTTGTCCCCGGGTCTCGACCCTCGGTCGGCCCTGCGAGAGCTGACGCGCCACTGGCAGGCGCAGCCGGTCCCCAATCGTGGCTTCGCCGACCTGGAAGCGGCCCTGGTGCGCCGGGGGCTGGAACTGCGCAGGAGTTCAAGGTTCAAAGTTTAAAGTTTAAGGCCCGTGAATGACTGCTTGCAAATTAGGCGGGAAAAGGAAATACTCATAACTCAAAACTCGAAACTCAAAACCCATGCAGGATTGCATCTTCTGCCGCATCGTCGCCGGCCAGCTGCCCGCCGCCAGGATCTTGGAAACCCCCAAGATATTGGCTTTTCTGGATATCGCCCCGGTGCATTACGGCCACACCCTGGTCATTCCCAAGGCCCATCATCAAAACCTCCTGGACTTACCGGACGGACTCTGGGAGGAGATAGGCCACGTTTGCCGCCGCGTCGCCCAGGCCATTCAATTAAACCTCAAGGCCCAGGGCTTCAATATCGGCATGAATAACTTTGCCGCGGCGGGGCAAGAGGTTTTTCACGCCCACGTCCACGTCATTCCTCGCTATTCCGGCGATGGTCTGAAATTATTCCCCCAGGGGAGCTACAAGCCCGGCGACCTGGAGAAGACGGCGGCGCAGTTGCGCCAGGCACTGTAGGGCACAGCTTGTTGTCGGCCCGTAGGGGCACGGCGTGCCGTGCCCTCAGCGGGGCAGGCTAAAGCCTGTGCCTACCCGAACTATTCTGCCCGTCTTGCTTCGGCCCAAAGGATTTCCTGCAGGAAAATCGATTTTTCAGAGATGGGGATGGTTTCACCATCGATGGCGGCCACCGGCATCAGGCCCATCAGGGAGTTGGCCAGCCAGACGCCGTCGGCCTGCTGCAGTTGCGCCGGGGTAGTGGGAACCTCAGTCAGCAACAAACCCTCCCGGCCCAGGGCCCGGCTCAGGGCCGCCACCGTCACTCCCGGCAGGGCGCTGGCCGCGGCTGGGGTGAAATATCCACCCTGACTGAGATAAACCAGGCTGGTGGCGGCCCCCTCGGACACCAGACCATCGGCCTCCAGGATGACGGCCTCCCGGGCCCCGCGGTCCAGGGCATACTGCCGGGCCGCCAGGTAAAAGAGATAATTAAGGCTCTTGTGGCGCCCAATCAAGGTGGTGCGCCGTTCCGGGAAGATCACCGCCGGCCAGCCGGCGGCGTACTCTGGCGGCAGGGGCGGCGCGTAAGGCTGGGCCCACATCACCAGGGTGGGTTGGGCAGACGCCGGCAGACCCAGCCCGCCGCCCACCCCCCGGCTCAACAAGATCTTCACCCGGGCCGTGGCCTGCTCCAGACCATTGGCCGCCAGCAGTCGGCTCAGGCGCTCTCCCCAGGGGAGGTCCCGGGGAAAAGGCAGGCGGAAGGCCGCGGCCGAGGCCGCCAGGCGGGCCAGATGCTCGGTCAGGAAATAAATCTTCCCCTCTTCGGCCCTAACGGTTTCGAACCAGCCGTCGCCGTAGAGGAAGCCCCGGTCGTTCACCGAGACCCGGGCCTGGTCCATTGGGACCAGGTCATCATTGAGCCAGACGAATTCGGTTTTTTCCATAAATTATGAAGTCCTGTAGGGGCGGCTCGCGAGCCGCCCCTACAAATCACCCCCACCCTAACCCTTGTATCTTATGTTAAGATGCGCTTGATTGGTAGTGGTGGTCAAAGTTAATATTGACAAAGAGACATGGTTTCCCGAGGTCCAGGTCTGGGGCAGGCCCTAGGGCCTGCCCCAGACCTGGACCCATGATTGTGGGCGTGGCAAGGCCGTCCTAACCCTGGGTCCTTTGAGACCGCTGAGAGCGTGGCCGCCACGTCCCCTTGACCTCAACCCGAACAGTCGCATGGGCCCCTGAGCCCGAATTTACAAGGAAGGGAGTTCAAGGAACATGGAATCTCCGCAAACCTTTGTTGGCATCGATGTCTCTGCCAAGCGCTTGGACGTCGCCGTGCTGCCCTCCGGCACCCACTTCGCGGTGGTACACACGGACGAGGGCATCGTTTCTCTGGTGCGCCGTCTTCGGGAACTGGCCCCCCACATCGTGGTCCTGGAAGCCACCGGGGGCTATGAGATTCCGGTGGCTTACGCCCTGTCGGAGGCGAGCCTGCCCGTGGTTATCATGAACCCCAAGGTTATACGCCACTTTGCCAAGTCTACCGGCAAGCTGGCTAAGACCGATAAACTGGACGCCCGGGTGCTGGCCCACTATGCCCTGGCCATCCAGCCGCCGGTACGCCCCCTGAAGGACTCGGAACAGTTGGAACTGGCCACACTCATGAGCCGTCGGCGTCAGCTCCGGGACATGATCGTCATGGAGGGGAACCGCCGCCGCACCAGCACCCCGAAGGTGCGAGGCAACATCGACCAGCACCTGCTTTACCTACGCCAACTCCTGGAAGATCTGGACCGGGAGATCAATGACTTTATCCGCCGCACCCCCTGGTGGCACGAAAAATCAGAAATCCTCCAGAGCTTCAACGGCGTCGGCCCCAAGGTGAGCGCCGCCTTGATCGCTGACCTGGCGGAACTGGGCACGGCGCCGCGCACCCAGATAAGCGCCTTGGCGGGTCTGGCGCCCATGAACCGGGATAGCGGCCAGTGTCGAGGCAAACGCACTATCCAGGGCGGCCGCCCCGCCGTGCGCCAAGCCCTGTACATGGCTGCTCTGGTGGCTTCGCGCCGCAACCCGGTGATCCGGGAATTTTACCAACGTCTCCGCCAGGCGGGCAAGCCGGCTAAGGTCGCCCTCACCGCCTGCATGCGAAAAATCCTCGTGATCCTTAACGCCATGCTAAAAAATCGTACCTACTGGAACCCACAGCTGCCCCTTGCAGCTTGACAAAATAGACAGTCGCTCCCCCCTCGCAGGGGGAGGGAATGATCAAATTTTTGATTATGATACTGCCAATTAGTCTGGTCCGTCGATTTGCCGAGGTCAGAACGGAACGGCATCATGGTGCCTAAGAGCCTTGCCTTGACAGACTTTCGCCATTTAGTTAACCTTCAATGATTCCGGGAGGAAGCAAGTGGCATACGAGGCCGTCATCGGGTTGGAAGTCCACGCCCATCTGCTCACCCATAGCAAGATCTTTTGCGGCTGCGCCACCGCCTTCGGGGCTCCCCCCAATACCCAGGTGTGCGAGGTCTGCCTGGGGATGCCCGGGTCGCTGCCGGTGCTGAACCGGAAGGCCGTGGAATATGCCCTGAAGATGGCCCTGGCCACCGACTGTACGATCGCCCCGGAGTCGGTCTTCGCCCGGAAAAACTATTTTTATCCCGACCTCCCCAAAGGCTACCAGATCTCGCAGTTCGAGCTGCCCCTGGCGGAACACGGCCATTTGGAGATCAAGGTCAATGGTCAGGCCAAGCGCATCGGCATCACCCGGATTCATCTGGAGGAAGACGCGGGCAAACTGGTGCACAGCGAAGCGAGACCGGTGAGCTTCGTGGATTTCAACCGCACCGGGGTGCCCCTGATCGAGATCGTCTCCGAACCGGATATGGAGAGCCCCGACGAAGCGGTGGAATACCTCAAGGGCCTGCGCAACATTCTGCTTTATCTGGAGATTTGCGACGGCAACCTGGAGGAGGGCTCCTTCCGCTGCGACGCCAACATTTCCCTCAGACCCGTGGGCGCTAAGGAATTGGGAGTCAAGGTCGAGCTCAAGAACATGAACTCCTTCCGCTTCATCAAGGCGGCCCTGGAGTTTGAGATTAAGCGGCAGCGGGCCAATTTGAGCGCGGGGCGGGAGATCGTCCAGGAGACCCGGCTGTGGGATACGTCGTCAAACCAGACGGTGTCCATGCGGGGCAAGGAAGAGGCCCACGACTACCGCTATTTCCCGGACCCGGACCTGGTCCCCGTCAGAATTGATCATGACTGGCTGGAATCCTTGCGAAAAAACCTGGTGGAGCTGCCGAAGGCGCGCCTCAAGCGCTTTCAGGCGGAATACGGCCTGCCGGAATACGACGCCGAGGTGCTCACCAGCGATAAAGCCCTGGCGGATTACTTCGAGGCCACGGTCAAGCTCTTTCCCCAGCCCAAGCAGGTGAGTAACTGGATCATGGGCGAACTCATGCGGGAGCTGAAAAAGGAGGAGGCCGGCATCGACTCCTGCCGGGTCAGCCCCGCGGCCCTGGGTAAACTGCTGTCTCTGGTGGACACGGGCGCCCTCAGCGGCAAGCTGGCCAAGACCGTGTTCGAGGATATGGTGGCCACCGGCCGTGACCCGGAGGCCATTATTAAAGAAAAAGGGCTGGTGCAGATCAGCGACAGCGGCGCCCTGGAGGCCCTGGCCCAGGAGATCATCGACGCCAATCCCAAAGAGGCGGCGGACTTCCGGGCCGGCAAGACCAAGGTGTTGGGCTTTTTCGTGGGCCAACTGATGAAAAAAACCAAGGGCCAGGCTAATCCACAAATGGCCAATGAGATATTTAGGAAGCTATTGGCCTAGTTTTTTTAAGGAATTGGTGGGCGGTGCCCACCCTTGTATCTTAGTTTAAGATACGCTTTATTGGAATCATGATTGGAATCATGGTTATGATCGAAGTTGGCAAAGGGTTCTGGTTTGGACCACCCCTGGGGCAGGCCCCCGGGGGCCTGCCCCAGGGGTGGTCGTGGTTTCGGACGTGGCAGGCCGTCGCACCCTTGGTCCCTGAGACCGTAATGTAGCCTGGCCGCCACGTCCCCTTGAAGTTAACCCGA
>JAPLJC010000160.1 GCA_026388765.1 Deltaproteobacteria bacterium | reverse complement strand
GGGAATGGTGGCCAGAGTGATCTGGTGGTCGGGGCTTTCGATGATGACTTCGTGGGCCCCGATGCCGTTCATCTGGTCGAACATGCCTTCGCCCCGGCGTTCCAACTGCCCTTCCTTGGCCAGGGCCGGGAACTTGTTGTTCACCACCCGGAGGAGCCAGCCCGGGGTGTTGGGCTCGGTGCCCGGCTCCCGGTAGGCCAGGATCTCCGGCGGCGTGGTATGTTCGTTGCCCGGGTCGAAGGGGCAGAACCCGCCCTTGGTCACTTCCGGTTCGACCAGGAAGTCATGGGGGCGCTTGCCGCGTTCGGTGGAGATGATTACCCAGCGGCCGATAATGGGGTCTTTGCGCAGTTCCGGCATCTATCCAACCTCCAAGCCCCCGCCGGCTCATGGGAAGGGGGCTCGCGGCCCTCTCGACCTCAGTCTCCGGGGACCTGGGGATGCCCCACAGTATACTTTCCCAGGGAAAATTTGCAAGGCATTCGGCAGACATGGCCCTCAAGTAGGCCCTGCCTCCTATAAGATATGGCACTTGGTTCCCTTTGTCCAGGGGGAAGCCGCCTCGCAGTCGTAGGGGCGACCCTTGTGTTCGCTCCATAAACAGCGAGACGCAGGGCGAACACAAGGTTCGCCCCTACACTGGGAAAAAGGTTTTGAATCTTTAGGAAATTATCGCCTAAACAGCCAGAAAATCAGGCTCAGGATGACGCTGATGAGGATGGAGGTCCCCAGGGGGAAATAGAAGGTGAAATTCTCCCGCTTGATGACGATGTCCCCGGGCAGCCTGCCTAAGCCCGGAATCTTGGGGAGCAAAAGCAGCGCCAGCCCCACGACCACCAGGAGGACGCCAAGGATGATGAGAAAACGGGCCAGATCGGACATCTTTCAACCTTCTGCACGACAGCTGAACTACAAATATTATTGATGCTCAACCCCAGAACTTCAAGGACATTTTCTTTTCAGGTGAAATATCCGGCTCCAGAGATTGGCAGTCCGGTGGGCTTTGGGTTAAACTTATTAATTATGTTAATTATTCCGGCGATCGACCTCAGAGGCGGCCAATGCGTGCGCCTGCGCCAGGGGCGGGCCGAGGAGATGACGGTCTTCTCCGACGATCCGGTGGCCACGGGCCTGAAGTGGCAGGCGGCCGGGGCCAGGTGGCTCCACCTGGTGGACCTGGACGGCGCTTTTTCCGGCAGCCCCAAAAATCTGGAGGCCATCCGTAAGCTGCGCCAGGCCCTCAATATTCCCATCGAACTAGGGGGTGGCCTCCGCACCCTGGACACCATCAAGGCTTATCTCGACCTGGGGCTGGACCGCCTGATACTGGGCACCGTGGTCTTGAAAGACCCGGACCTGGCGAAACGTGCCTGCGCCGAGTTCCCCGGCAAGATCGCCCTCGGCCTGGACGCCAAAGACGGCCTGCTGGCGGTGGAGGGCTGGACCGAGACCAGCCGCAAGACCGCCCTGGAAGTGGCCCAGGCCCTGGAGCCCTTTAAGCCCGCCGCCCTGATCTACACCGACATCTCCCGGGACGGGGTGAAGCGGGGCGTCAATATCGGCGCCACCCGGGCCCTGGCCGAGGCCGTGGAGATACCGGTGATCGCCTCGGGCGGGGTCAGCACCATCGCCGACATCGAGGCCCTCTTGCCTCTTGAAGCCGTTGGCGTGGTGGGCGTGATCACCGGCCGGGCCTTATACGACGGCAGCCTGGATTTGGCCGAAGCCATCAAGCTGGCGCAGAAAGATTGAAAACCGCTGATTAACGCAGATAAGTAAGCGTAGGGTGCGTCCTACGCACCATTAATTTCTGAAGGCGGGCGACCCAGCGGGTCGCCCCTACGAGGCCAAATGAAAATCCCCCTAAATCCCCCTTTTTCAAAGGGGGACTTTTTAAATCGTTTCGCTAAGTTCCTCTACTTTGAAAAAGGGGGGATAGGGGGAATTTATACCCAGGACCGTGTTATCGGTAAGCAACTGATTTCATGTTCTGATTGATAAATCAAAACCTTGTCCGAGCCAACCTATCTCAGCCGCGTCCAACGCCCCTCCCGTTATCTGGGCGGAGAGATCAACGCCGTCCTTAAAGACCCTCGAGCCATCTCTCTGAGGATGGCCCTGCTCTTTCCGGACCTCTACGAAGTGGGCATGTCCCACCTGGGGCTGGGCCTGCTTTACGGCATCCTCAACCGGGAAGAGACCATCTGGGCCGAGCGGGCCTACGCCCCGGCCCCGGACCTGGAGGCGGAACTGCGCGCCAGCGGCCAGCCCCTTACCAGCCTGGAGTCAGGCACCCCCTTGTCGCAATTCGACCTCTTGGGGGTGAGCCTGCAATACGAGCTGAGCTACACCAACTTCCTGAACATGCTGGAACTGGGGGGCGTGCCTCTGCTGGCGGCGGAGCGTGGTCCCGGCGACCCGGTGGTGGTGGCCGGCGGCCCCACCTGCTTCAACCCTGAGCCGGTGGCCCCCTTCCTGGACGCCGTAGTGCTGGGGGATGGGGAAGAGGTGGTGTTGGAACTGGCCGCGGTGGTCACGGCCTGGAAGCGCCACGGCGGCAGCCGCCAAGAACTCTGGCAGGCCCTGGAAGAATTGGAGGGCGTCTACGTCCCGGCTCTGTTTGCCATGGAGTTCGACGAACGGGGCCAGCTTCGGGAAATCATCCCCGAGGGGGGCCGCACCGTCATTAACAAGCGGGTCCTGGGCGACCTCAACCAGGTGGTGGTTTCGCCCCGGGTCCTGGTGCCCTTTTGCCAGATCGTCCATGACCGCCTCAACGTGGAGATCGGCCGGGGCTGCACCCGGGGCTGCCGCTACTGCCAGGCGGGCATGATTTACCGCCCGGCCCGGGAGCGCCAGGCCGCCCAACTCCTTTCCTGGACGGAAGCGGCCCTGGCCGCCACGGGCTATGAGGAGCTGTCGCTTTTGACTCTGAGCGCCGGGGACTATGGCTCCCTCACCTGGCTGCTCACGGAGCTCATGGACCGGGGGTCGCAGCACAAGGTGTCCATCTCGCTGCCGTCGCTGCGAGCCGACACCCTGACCCCGGAGATCATGGCGCAGCTTAAGCGGGTCCGACGGACCGGTTTGACCCTGGCCCCGGAGGCAGGCTCCGAGCGCCTGCGCCGGGTGATCAATAAGAACCTGCCGGAAGAGGTCATCCTGTCCTCGGCCCGGCAAGCCTTCGCGGCGGGCTGGCAACTGCTCAAGCTCTATTTCATGCTGGGCCTGCCCACCGAGACCAAGGCGGACCGGGAGGCCATTCCCACCCTGGCGCGGCAAATTCTCCAAACCGGCTCCTCCCGGGTCCGGCTCAACGTCAGCCTGGGGAGCTTCATCCCCAAATCACACACCCCGTTCCAGTGGGAGCGGCAGGCGAACCTGGAAGAATGCCGGCAGTTTCTTCACGAGGTCAAGGACGGGCTGCGCTCGCGGCAGGTCCAGGCGAAATGGAACTCTGCGGCCCAGACCTGGTTGGAGGGCATCTTTTCCCGGGGGGACCGGCGCCTGGCTCCGGTGCTGCTGGCGGCGCATCGGCTGGGCTGCCGCCTGGACGCCTGGAGCGAGCACCTGCGCCTGGAGCCCTGGCGCCAGGCCTTCCAGGAAACCGGGGTGGACCCGGATTTCTATTTGCGGGAACGCCACCCGGATGAAGTTTTGCCCTGGGATCACCTGCACAGCGGGGTCAGCCGGGAGTTTCTGCTGGCGGAGCGGCAGCGAGCCTCCCAGGGGCTGGAGACCCCTGACTGCCGTCAGGCCGGCTGCCAGGACTGCGGCGTTTGCGACGACGAGACCATTGTTCTCCGGCTCGACCGCCCTCCCGCAGCCCCGCCGGGGCCGCATGCCGCCGTTGAGGCGGCGGCGCCGTCTCCGGTGAGGTACCGCCTGACCTATGTCAAACTGGACCAGGCCCGCTGGCTGGGCCACCTGGAGTTGGTTTCCACCCTGTACCGCAGCCTGCGCCGTTCCGGGCTGCCGCTAATTTTCAGCGCCGGTTTCCATCCCCTGCCCCGGGTGTCGTTCCACGGCGCCCTGCCGGTGGGGGTGGAGTCTCTGGAGGAAATCCTGGATGTGGAATTGGCCTCAAGTTTGGAGCCCGCCATCCTGGTGCAAACCTTGAACCGGGTCTTGCCCCCCGGTCTCAAGATCCTGTCCGCCGTCGGTCTGTCCAAGCGGCTGGCCCCACCCCGCCTGGAAATGGCGGTCTACCGGGTGGCCAGCCCGGAGCCCGTCTTTTTTAGCCAGGCCGTCGAGACTTTTTGGGCCCAGAAAGAATTTCTGGTGACCAGGCGGCGCCGGGAAAAAGACCGGACCGTGGACCTGCGGCAACTGGTGGCCAAACTTACGGTGGTGGACGCCCTGCACCTGGAGCTGCACCTGCGCCTCCGGGAGCGTGACAACGTCAGGGCGGCGGACGCCATGACCCATATCTTCAACCTGAACGAAGACCAAAGCCGGGATTTGCAGATTTTGAAATTGCGGAGTTTTTAATAAGGAGAATTGAGGGGAGGGCCGGGGGCCTTTGGCCCGATGTGGCGATTCAACCATTGTATGACATTTATTGAGCCCAAATTGGACGTCGTTTTTAAAGTCCCCCTTTCCTAAAGGGGGATTTAGGGGGATTATTAAGCGGTTATTTAATCCCCCCTGCCCCCCTTTAGAAAAGGGGGGAAAAAATCGCGGCTGTAAATGTCAGAGCAATTATGAAACGCTACACTAACCGCCTTCCTTAACTCATTTCCCATGTCCAACTCATTGCTCATCAGTGTGGCGGATTGTGATGTCCGGGTGGCCCTGGTGGAAGACGGGCGGCTGGCGGAGTTTTATCTGGAGAGCCGGACTCGGAACGGCCCCACCGGCAATATTTATAAGGGACGGGTGATCCGGATCCTGCCGGGCATGGCTGCGGCCTTCGTCAATATCGGCCTGGAGCGGCCCGCCTATCTGTTTGGCGAGGACGTCAGCGCCCGGGAGGACGAATTTTACAGCTTGTGGCTCAAGGATGAGCCGGGGGAAGCCTCACGCGCCAAATCGCCCCCGGCTCCCATCGAGGACCTCCTGCACGACGGCCAGGAGGTCCTGGTGCAGGTGTTACGCGGGCCGCTGGGGACCAAAGGGGCCCGCCTCACCACCAACCTCTCCCTGGCGGGCCATTATCTGGTGTTTACTCCCACCCTACCCCATCTGGGAATCTCCCGGCGCATCACCGACGAAGCCGAGCGCCAGCGCCTGCGCACCTTGTTGGAGGATTTGCAGCTCCCGGAGGGGGGCTTCATCGCCCGCACCGCCAGCCGCGGCCAAAGCCGGGAGAGACTCCTCCGGGAACGGGATCTGCTGATGTCCCGCTGGCAACGGATTCTCCACAAGAAGGGCTCGGTTTCGGCCCCAGCGTTGCTCCATCAGGAACTGGATACCTCCCTGCGGGTCGTCCGGGAACTCTTCTATCCGGAGATCGATCGGGTCCTGGTCGATGACCCGGTGGCCTTCGAAAAGATCCAGGACTACCTGGAATCACTGAACCCCTATGATAAGCACCGGGTGGAGCTTTATGCCGATCCGGAGCCCCTTTTCAGCCATTTCGGTCTGGAGATCGACTGGAAGAGACTTTTGGCCTCCAAGGTCTGGCTCAAGAGCGGCGGCCACCTGTTCTTCGATACCACCGAGGCCCTCACCACCGTCGACGTTAATACCGGGCGGTTTGTCGGGCGCCACGACCTGGCTGAGACCATCCTGCAGACCAACCTGGAAGCGGCCCGGGAGATTGCCCGGCAATTGCGGTTGCGTAATATCGGCGGGCTTATCGTCATCGATTTTATCGACATGGACCAGGCCTCTCACCGAGACCAGGTCTACCAGGCCTTTCTGGAAATGGTCAGCCGGGATCGGGCCAAAACCACGATTCTACCCATCTCGACCCTGGGACTCCTGGAGATGACCCGGCAGAGGTCGCGGGACACCCTGGAAAAGGCGGTGACGGAGCCGTGCACCTGCTGCAACGGCACCGGGGAGGTCTTGAGCCCCCTGATTCTGGCCTGCGACCTGATGCGGCGCCTGACCGCTGAGGCCCAGGAATTTCCCGGCTGCCGCCTAACCTTGTCGGTCCACCCCCTGGTGGCCGCCATTCTGCAACAGGAAGGTCAACCCCTGCTGGCCCGGCTGGCCGAGGGGCACCGGGTCCAGGTGGAGATTGCCGAAGAGCCTCTTTTTCCCCGGGATTATTACGAACTGACCCGGGAACTGCCGGCGAAGTAGTTGCCAGTTCCCAGTTGTCAGTTGCCAGTAAAAGATTTTTACTTAAATTTATGCTATCTTGAGAATTGGTCGTTAATTTATGGATTATTAAAAATGAGTCTGATCGATCCTAACTCACTCCCAAGTGTCTTCATTATTTACGCGGCTTCTGTCCTTGGAGAAACATCCGAAGGACTTACTGCATCTGAAATAATTAAGTATTCCACAGGCTACGCGGTTGAGTTCGATGTTGATATTCCACACGCGGCATACCCATTCGATGCGCCTAACAACAGGACTGCTTTACTTGATAATTTAAATGTTTTCTCCGCCAAGCAACAATATAAAATCATAAAGGAATTATGCGGATTAGAGCGTTTTAAAGACAATCATAACGTGAGGGACCTCAAGATAAAACTAATTTCGAGGTTTTCTCAGTTCGCAGGCGCTAATGCAGCAGCTGAAATTAATGAAAGCCTCATTGAGGAGACAAGGCATTGGCTAGAAGAATATCAGGATTCGTTGAAGTTATACCAAGAAGCTTTAACAAAATTTGAAAATAAGCTGTTTACTAGAAATATTTTGGACGATCTACGTCTTTCCCTTGAACTACTACTAAAGGTCATTCTAAACAATAATAAATCCCTGGAGAACCAGATTGAATATTTGGGAAGACATTTAAAAGAGAAAGGTTGCTCAAAAGAACTCACTAATATGTTTAAGAAATTAGTGGATTATTATTGCCAATACCAGAACTCTTATGTAAAGCATGATGATGCTGTTATTGAACAAGAAATAGAGTTTATATTCGAGATTACCTCTTCCTTTATGAAACATACTGTTAGACTTTGATAGCCCAATTAGGGCGGCCAAAGGCCGCCCTATATCTGAAACTAACTGCTAAAAACTGACCACTGGCAACTGACTATGTCCTCTGCTCCCATCATCTTAGGCACCGCCGGCCATATCGACCACGGCAAGAGCTCGCTCATCAAGGCCTTAACCGGGGTCGACCCGGACCGCCTGAAAGAGGAAAAACTCCGGGGCATCACCATTGAACTGGGGTTTGCCGACCTCGTCCTGCCCACCGGCCGCCACCTGGGCATCGTCGACGTCCCGGGCCACGAGCGCTTCGTGCGCCATATGGTGGCCGGCGCCACCGGCATGGACCTGGTGGCCCTGGTCATCGCCGCCGACGAAGGCGTCATGCCCCAGACCCGGGAGCACCTGGAGATCTGCCAACTCCTCCAGGTCAAGCAGGGCCTGGTGGTCCTCACCAAAACCGACCTGGTGGAGGAGGACTGGCTGGAACTGGTGGAGGAGGAAGTCCGGGAGGCCCTCCTGGGCACCTTCCTGGAGGGGGCGCCCATCGAACGCTTTTCCGCCGTGACCCAGGCGGGGAAGGAGCATCTCCTGGCCACCCTGGCGGAGCTGGCCGAGCAGGTCCCGCCGAAACCCTTCAGGGGCATCTTCCGGCTGCCCATCGACCGGGTCTTTACCATCAAAGGCTTCGGCACGGTGGTCACCGGCACCGCCATCTCCGGCCGCCTTAAGGTGGGGGAAGCGGTGGCGGTCTATCCCCCCGAGTTCAAGGCGAAGGTAAGGGGCCTCCAGGTCCATGGCCAGTCGGTGGCAGAGGCCCTGGCCGGCAACCGCACCGCAGTTAACCTCCAGGGCCTGGAAAAGGAAGAGGTGGAGCGGGGCATGGTGGTGGCGCCCCCGGGGGCCCTGCTGCCTTCCCGGCGCCTGGACGCCTTTTTGGAGATTCTGCCCAGCGCCCCCCGGCCTCTGAAGCACCGCGCCGCGGTGCGCCTCCACACCGGCACCAGCGAGAGCATCGCCATGCCGTTACTGCTGGACGCCGATGAGCTGGCCCCGGGGGCCTCCGGCTACGTCCAGTTCTTCCTGCGCGAGCCCCTGGCCCTGAAGCCCGGCGACCGCCTGGTGATCCGCTGCATCTCGCCGGCCTTCACCTGGGGCGGCGGGCAAACCCTGCACGTCAACCCGCCCCGTCACCGGCGGCGACAGGAGGCGCTGCTGGCCAAATTGGCGACCCTGGAGAAAGGCGCTCCCGAACAGATCCTGCCCCTCTACCTGGAAGAGGCCGGGGCCGCCGGCCGCTCCCGCAGCGAACTCGAAGCCCTCCTGCCCTGGGACCCCGGCGACCTGACGGCGCTCCTGAACAGCCTCATCAAACAAGGTCAGGCCATCAACTACGACCCGGAAAAAGAGAGGTACATCCTCACGGCCACCGCCCGGGAGCTGAAACAGGAGATCAGCGGCAATTTGTCCGCCTACCACCGCAAGAACCCTATGAAACCGGGGCTCTCCAAGGAAGAGCTGCGCACCCAGTTGCCCGCCCGGCTGGAGGTGCGCCTCTTCAACCAGCTGCTCAATGACCTGGTGCAAAAGAAGCAGATCGTCCTGGAAAAGGACCTGGTGCGCCTCGCATCCCACCGGGTCACCCTGGGCGTGGACCAGGAGGAGCACGTCAGCCGCCTGGCCGCCCTCTATAAGCGGGGCCAATTGTCGCCCCCCACCCTCAAGGAAGCTGCCGCCGATCTTGCGGTCACGCCGGACAAAGTCAAGCAGCTCCTCACCGTGCTGGTGAACCAGGGCCGCCTGGTCAAGGTCAAGGAAGACCTCTATTTTCACCAGGAGGCCATCGACCAGATCAAGGCTCAACTGGTGGACTTCCTCAAGAAAAATAAAGAGATCACCGTCGTCCAGTTCAAGGACCTCACCCAAACCTCCCGCAAATTCACCATCCCCCTGCTGGAATACTTCGACACCGCCCGGACCACCGTGCGGGTCGGCGAGACGAGAAGATTGCGGGAGGGGGTGTAGAGAGAGCGAAGACCTTGGGGAGGGGGCTAAGGGTCGAGGGCCCTTACTCTTACAAAAAACTCCCCAAACCCCTCCCCCAATCCCCATATGTAAAAAGATAGGGCCGGGAGCGTTGCCCCCGGACCTGGTTCTTTTCTCATTCCTGCCGGTTGTCCCGTAGGGGCGAACCTTGTGTTCGCCCTTAATGCTTGCCATAACAAGCGAGACGCAACCATAATGGGGCGAATACAAGATTCGCCCCTACGAAAATTTCCTAAACAGGTTTATTCTGCCGGCCGCACCCACTGCCCGCCGGGCGGGGATGCCGGCTGGCTCCGGTTATCCATGGGTTTCAATTCCAGGTCATCGAAGTCTGGATCAGGTTTGGGCGCCGACTTGGGGGCCGGGGCGGCTTCCGGGGCAGGCTCGGCGGGCGGGGCCGGGGCGGGCGCGGCTTCGGGGGCCTTTGGGGCCGGAGCGGGAGGGGGCAGAGGAGTGGCTGGCTGCTCCGGAACCTGCGGGGGCGCGGGCTGGATGGGACCCGGAGGCATCAATTCCGGGGGGGCTGGCGGCGGTGGCGTGTCCACCACCGGGAGGTAATACGTTTCGGCCTCGGGCAGGAAATCCACCATGGCCTGCATCCGGCTGTGGTCCCTGGGATGGGTGGAGAGGAATTGCGGCGGACGTAGCCTGGTGTCTTCGTCGGTCATCATCCGCCGCCAGAAGTCGAGGGCCAGAGCCGGGTCATAGCCCGCCTTGGCCATGAGGATGAGGCCGATCTTATCCGCCTCTATCTCCTGGGCGCGGCTGTAGGGCATCAAGACGCCGTACCTGATCCCCATGCTATAACCTTCGCCAATGGCCTGCCCGGCCAGGCCGCCCACCCCGCCCATCCCCAGGCCAAGTCCCAGGCCGCCCATCTGGGCCAGCATGGCCTGGCTCTGCCGCTCACCGGCGTGGCGGGCCAGGGCGTGGGCCGCCTCGTGGGAGATCACCGTGGCCAGCCCCGCCTCATCCTGGGTGAACTTCAAGAGCCCGGTGAAGATGCCCACCTTGCCCCCGGGGAGGCAGAAGGCGTTGGCCTCCCGGTCGTTGACCAGGACGACGAATTCCCAGTGGTAGTCGGGACGCTTGGCGGCGGCGGCGATACGGCTGCCCACCCGGAATACCATAGCGTTGATGGCCGGGTCTCCGGACCGGGGGTAGCGGCTCTGTAATTCCTCGAAGGTCTTGGAGCCCGCGGCGATTTCGCTGCTTTCGGGCACCATGAGCACCTGGCGCCGGCCGGTGAAGGGCGCGGTAGCGCAGGCGGCCACCAGGAAGGTGAGCCCCAGGGCCAGAAAGAACGTGAACCTGCAGGACCGAGAGTGCATGATAGAGAGTTGGGAGGCAGAAATTCTTGCCTGCAATTAATTTAACATTTTAGCCGCTTCTTTCCCTTGCCTTTATTTTATAATAACTAAAATATTTTCCTAACCCCATTCGCAGTTGTCATCATGCGCGCAGCGAAAGATATCGCATTTCGGTGGCACAGGTTTCTAACCTGTGGAGAATTTTCGGCACAGCCTGGAAAGGCCGTGTTACCAAAAAGCGAGATTCTTCGGTCGCTTCGCTTCCTCAGAATGACAACTGAGGGGGCTTTCGCACAGGTCTCAGGTTGCTTGCCATTATCCGGGTAGCCGCAGGCTTTAGCCTGCGCCTGCACAGGCTGGAAAGCCTGTGCTACCAATTAATTGCGAAGTGGGGGAGGCAAGGGGATTAATAAGCGCTTAATAATCCCCCTTTAGAGAAGGGGGACTTAAAATGGCGGTTCCGGCTTTTGCCTGATGAAGAATCTAGTTAGCACCTCAGAGAGGTTTTGAAATGGGTTCTAGTGCTATGGTTTACGTGGCGGTCATCGGCGGCAGTCAGGCTACCCCGGAGGTCGCCGCCCTGGCCCGGGAGGTGGGCCGGGAGGTGGCCCGTAAGGGTGCGGTGCTGCTCTGCGGTGGTTTGGGCGGAGTGATGGCCGCCGCGGCCCAGGGGGCCTCGGAGGCCGGCGGGGTCAGCCTGGGAATTCTCCCGGAGGCGGATCGCAGCCGGGCCAACCCCTACCTGACTTACAGTATCGCCACCAACCTGGGCCACGCCCGCAACATCCTCATCGCCCACAGCGCCGACGGCGTCATTGCGGTGGATGGCGACTACGGCACCATCTCGGAAGCGGCCATCGCCCTCAAACTGGGCAAACCGGTGGTGGCCCTGATGGCCGACTGGGACCTGCGCAACCTGCAACGGGCCACCACCGCCCAGGAGGCCGTGGCTCTGCTCTGGACGGCCCTGAAAATCGCAGCTTAAAAATCCGCAGGAGAGACCGGAAGTAGCCCACCGCCAGGCTTCTGAGCGCATCCTTTCAGCAACCTCAAAATAATGGTAACAAAAGAAGGTCATTTGGCGGTCACGTGCCGCCTGAGACGGAAATGAAGGCCGAAGGCCCCGCCCATCTAAATTTTAAAATTTAAATGACTAATTAAAAGTAGTGATTATAATCAACTTATAAAGGCTTGAGAATTTTCACACGACGGTTGGAGAACCAACTTTTCTGCTCAGGGGCTTTCCCCCGTGAGGTTACCCCAGGAGGGGTTATGAGGACTCAAAGTCTGTCCACCGGGAAACTCTTGGTCACCGTAGGGGCGCTCCTGTCGAGCGCCTGGTTTTTTTCTCCGGCAACTACCGCTGCGACCTCAGCCGATGATTGGTCCCAGGGTGAAAAACCTCGGATTCAGGAAAACTACGCTCGACTGCCGCTCAGCTTTATCGCCAACCGAGGACAAGCGCCGGCCCAGGTAAAGTACTACAGCCAGGGTGGCCCCCAGACCTTCACCTTCACCCCGGAAGGAATCTACCTCTATCTGCGGAAAGGAAAGGGGACTGCCGGCGCCGGGGCGGTTATCCGGCTCACTCCCCTGGGGCTGCGCCGGGGGGCGGAGTTGACTGCCCTGGAGCCCCAGGAAGGCAAGGTTCATTACTTTCTCGGCAACGACCCCAAGAAATGGCACACCAACCTGCCGACTTACCGGGCGGTGCTCTATCGGGAGGCCTATCCCGGCATCGATCTAAAGTTTTATGGCACCGGCCGCCAGATGGAGTACGACATCATCGTCAAGCCGGGAGCTGACCCCGGCCGGGTGCAATTCCAGTATTCAGGCATCAAGAAACTGGCGCTGACCGCGACGGGGGATCTGGCCATCACCCTGCCGGACGGCGGAGAGCTAATCCAAAAGAAGCCCCTGATTTATCAAGAAATTGCCGGCCGGCGGCTATCCCGGGACGGTCGCTTCCAGGTGGCCCGGGTGGCTGGGCATTGGCGCTACGGCTTTCAGGTGGCGTCCTATGATCGGACTCATCCCCTGATCATCGACCCGGTCTTGGTTTATTCCACTTTTCTGGGAGGCGCCAACCAGGATGCGGGCAACGCCATCGCGGTGGATCAGGAGGGTAATGCCTACGTTACGGGGGTGACCCAATCCGCCGACTTCCCCTCTAAACCGCTTTCGGCCCTGCTGGGGCCAGAAGACGCCTTCGTGACCAAGATCAATGCCGCCGGCACCGGCCTGGTCTTCTCGTTGTTCCTGGGGGGCAACGGCCACGATGGCGGCACGGGCATTGCGGTGGACAGCGCCCAGAATATCTGGGTGACGGGTTACACTGATTCCGCCAATTTCCCCTTGCAGAATGCCTTTCAAGGAACGTTTGGCGGCGGCGGCCGGGACGCCTTTGTCACCAAGATCAAGGCCGACGGTTCCGGCCTGCTCTACTCCACCTACCTGGGGGGCAGCGGTTATGACCTGGCGCATGGGATCGCCCTGGACGCGGCCGGTAACGCCTATATCACCGGGGAGACCGCTTCGGCGAATTTTCCCATTTACAATTGGCTATCAGGTACCAGTACTTATAAAGGCGAGCAAGACTGCTTTATGGCCAAGTTCTCCCCGGGCCAGGGTGATAATGGCCTGACTTTCTCATCTTACCTGGGGGGTGAGGGCATGAAAACCGGCTATGGCGTGGCAGTGGATAAAGACAACAATGCCTATGTGGCGGGTGGCACTCTGATCTTCGGCCCCGATCTTCTCCCTCCCAGCTCTCAAGCCTTTGTCACGAAATTGACTAACACCAGCGGCTCCCCCCCGGCGGTGGCTTATACCAAGACCCTGGCGGGCGGCACGGCCCTGGGGATCGCCGTGGATAAGAGCGGCAGTGCCTATGTCACCGGTTCCACTTCTTCCTCCTATTTTCCCACCAAAAACCCGATCTATGGTTATGTGGCCGGCACCGAAGCCTTTGTGAGCAAAATCAACCCGGCCGGCACCGACCTGGTGTACTCCACCTATCTGCCGGGTTGGTTTACCGAGAGGGGTAACGGCATCGCCGTGGACCGGTTCGGCAACGCCTACATCACCGGGAAAACCGACTCGGGCAATTTCCCCGTTAAAAACGGCACGCCCTGGACCAGTTTTGATGACGTCTTCGTGACCAAAATCAACCGGAACGGCGACCTCATCCTCTATTCCACCTGTATCGGCGGCCTGAGTAGTGAATGGGGCAACGGCATCGCCCTGGATAGGCTGGGCAATGTCTATGTCACCGGATATACCGGGTCAAGCGACTTCCCCCTCGAGAGTCCCATTTATTCCCATTATAATGGCGGGGTGGATGCCTTTGTGGTCAAGCTCAGGACGACCATCAATGCCTATCCTACCTTGGATATGCTCAATAATCCTGATTGAGGCGGAGAAAGAATTTAGAAAATAAAAGGGGCGACCCAGCGGGTCGCCCCTTTTTATGCGGGGGTTTGGGGGAGGGCAGAGACAGCTGGCAAAAAACCCTGGCCCTCCCCTAAATTTATTTTCCCTCTACCTTCGCAAAAACCGCGCCAGTTGGCGGCCGTAGTATTCTTTGGCGTCTTCGTCGGTGGGGCGGCTGAAGGTGGTGGCCCCTTTGCCTTCAGGGGCTTTTTTGAGGACTATGCCCTTTTCCCCGAAGAGCTTCAGGGCGTTTTGGAAGGTGGATTCGGACAGGGATTCGGCCCGCTCCACTTCACCCATCTTGAAAAGTTTCTGACCGATGGACTGGCAACGCTTGAGGAATTCCCGTTCGCTGCGGTGTTTCTTTTGCAGGTATTTGATGGAGCGAAAGACGATCCAGTATGATTCGAAGTAGTTGTATAGGAGGTTGGCGAAGTAGGCCAGTTCCTTGAGGCCGGAGGCCGACAGGGTATAGGAGGCTGTCTGGGAGTCAAGTTTGACGACCACGCCTCGGGAACCGAAATATTCCAGGATCTCGTCTACTTGGGCTTGGGGATCAGTGGTGTCGAAGATGAATTCGTTTTTGAAAAAGTCCTTGAGGAAGTCGAAGTCGGCCAGGATTTGCTCCCGGTCGAACTCAAACCCCTGGCGGGCCAGGATGGCCAGGGAAACCAGGGAGGCCGGCAGGAAAAAATGGATGATATTATTCTTGTAATATTCCAGCAAGGGCCGTTTGGCTTCGTCGATGCTGTAGCCGCCCAAACCCAGTTCGTCGGTGAGGCCCTCTTCCTTCTCGATGGGAGTGATGAGCTTGCGAGCCTCGCACAGGGTCAAGGTTTCTTCCACGGCCAGGGGGAGGTTATCCAGAGAATCGGCCCGGGGGACGCCCCGGGTCTGGAGGTAGTCGTGGAGCACCTGGATGATTTGCAGCAATTCCCGGCGATAGACGCCCTTGCGCGGGTAGGTGAGCAGCGCGGCGCAGGCCAGGGAGAAGGGGGTGACCACGGAAATGTCGTTGATTGACTGAATGATACGGTAGGCCAGATTCTGGGCGTTATTGCGCAACCCCTGATCCGGCGCCTGCCCCAGGTAGTCTTTTAAGGAGATGGGCTCGCTGAATTGGATATAGGCCCGGCCGTAGCGTTTCCGCAAAAATTTACGGGCCTTCATCAGTTGGCCCACGGATTCGGTCTCCTTGGCCCGCCCGCCCAATTCCTTAAGGTAGGCCTTTTCTTCCAGCACCTGGTCATAGCCGATGAAGGTGGGGACAAACAGGAGATCGGGCGCGGCCTTTTCCTCATAGGCCCGGAGGATCATGTTCAAGAGGCCCAGTTTGGGGAGCACCAGCTTCCCGGTGCGGCTCCGGCCTCCTTCGATGAAAAACTCGAGGTTGTAGCCGCTGCTGATGAGGGTCTTGATATAGGTGTAGAGCACCTCGGCATAAAGTTTGCCCCCCAGGAAGCGGCGGCGGATGAAAAAGGCCCCGGAACCCCGGAATATGGGACCCAAAGGCCAGAATGACAGGTTTTTGCCCGCGGCAATGCGGGGCGGGTGCATGTGGTGCTGGTAAATCAGGTTGTTGAGGATGAGGTAGTCCAGGTGGCTTTTATGGCAGGGAACGAAGATGAGACTGCCCCGCTGGCCCGCCTCCCTAACCCGCTCAAACCCTTCGGTATCGAAGGCGATGCCGTCGAAGAGGTGCTTCGACAACCAGGTGACGACATGGATCATCCCACTGATGCAAAACTGGTTCCAATCCGCCGAGATCTCCCAGAAATAGTCCTGGGCGTCCTTCTTGATTTTATAGAGCTTTTTCTTTTCGGTTTCGGCCAGGTGCTCCATGGCCCGGGTGAGGGTAGGGTCGGTGAGGGTTAGTTCCATGACCTCCTCCCGGGATTTGATCACCGGCCCGGTAATCATCCGGCGCTTGAGGTCGATGCGTTGGATCAGCTCCCGACGAATATCCTGGGCCATCTCCCGCAGGCGGCCATCCTGGGGGGCCACGGCCAGGGCTTCCTGGAGATTAACGGGCTCGGCCACTTCCACCACGGCCCGCTTGGACTTGAAGAAACAGAGGACCAGCTTTCGCAACTTCCCGGGATTTTCCACGTCGCCGAAAAATAGTTGCAGCAAGCCTCTGTCTTCCCGCAGTGGCGCCTTCTCATAGATCACCATCTGGGGCACCAGGAAGATGGGGAAGTCCAACTGTGCCTGGAGTTCCAGGAGGTGGCGGATGGGGTCTTCTCTGGGCTTGAGGAACCGCTGCCGGAAGCCCACCTGGTCCACCAGGAACAGGAGGGAGCCGCGCCGATCCTGAAGGGTCTTCAAAAAGTAGCCGTCTTGGAAGGGATTGGGCCAGGCCCGGCGGCGGGTAAAATGATTGAGGGTGGCGGAGATGATCTGCACCAGATGGGAGAAGGGCTGCCACATCCACAGGTTGAGATCGAAGGCCACCTCCGGGGCCAGGACCCCGAGCTTCTGGTAGCGACGGTTAAAAAAGAGAAAATCCAGGTGGCTGCGATACTTCAGGGCATAGACCACCGCGCCTTTTTGGGACAGTTCCTGGAGACGCTCCAGGTGCCGGGGATTAACGGTAACCCGGGAAAAAAAGGGGTCCAGGGTATAGCGCAATAAAAAACCGGGAGTGCTGGGAAGATACCCGGCGTAGTGGTATTCCTGCCCGCCCAGCCAGCCGGCGACGCGGCTTAACAGCCGGCCCAGCCAACTTCTGGGTTTTTCGGGTTCGGTCGGGGCGTTACTGCCCGGTTCTTTAATCTCACTGGCCATGCGGAAACCTTTTGATTACCATGCTGCTAAGCGTTCTATATATCGACAAGTCCCCGATTCTGTCAACCAAAATGGTACCGATGGTCAGGAGGGGCGTCCGTCTCCGGCCGCCGACATTGGGCGGACACGGAGCCCCGCCCCACCAGAGCATTGTTACGCTGAGAAGGCCTCAGGAGGCCGAGGGGGGGCCGAGTCCCGTTTCCGCCGGGACCGATTCTGCTGCCGTATCCTCCACCGGGCCGGGCCGGCCAAACAGACGGACCCCCAGAATAGAGAGTTCGTACATGAGATAAATAGGAATGGCGATGGCCATCATGGTCAGTACGTCGGCATGGAAGGCGGCCACCACGGCGCTGAGCAAAAGGGCCAGCTTCCGCTGCCGGCGCAGGAAATCCACCTCCACGATCCCGGTGCGAGCCAGGATGATCAAGATCAGGGGCAACTCAAAAATCAAGCCGAACAACAGCAGCAGGCGCACGCAGAAGTTAACAAAATGGGTCAGATTGAGCATGGAGAAGAGGAATTCACTTTCATACCGCAGGGAAAAGGAGATGATCAGCGGCCAGACCAGATTGAGGAAAAATAGGTCTCCCAGGAAAAAGGCCACCGTACCGATGGGAATGAAGAGGAGGATGATCTTTCTTTCCTTGGGGTAAAGGGCCGGAGCGAAAAAGAGCCACAACTGGTAGAGGATCATGGGAAAGGCCAGGGCCAGACCGGTGATCATGGAGATCTTCATCTGGACGAAAAAAGGCTCCAGCGGGGCCATGTAGTTCAATTTATGGGGCGTGATCTTGGGCATCTCCGGCTTCTCCAGGCCAAAATCCTTGGCGGCATCAGGAAATTTCCGGAGCAGGAAGGTTTCCAGGGAGTAGTACCATTGTTGGGTGATGGATGGCTCGTTCAGAGGCCGGGTGATATATTTCTGGACCGTGGGCACCAGGGGCCACGCAATCGCCATGCCGATTACCAGGGCGAAGAGGGAGACAATAAGGCGCTTGCGCAGTTCCTCCAGATGTTCCAGGAAGGACATCGTGGTCACGTTGGCTAAATCCTCCAGGCCGCCCCTTAAAGCCGCCGGGTGCAGGCCGGTAGGGCGAGCCGGACCGCCGTCACCGGGCAGCCTCTGGTAACGCGGTGCCGGGTATGGAAACGATTCGAAAAACTTCTAGATAATATTAACTCATCAGCGGGGCCATAGCAATGCGGCTGGAGGTCCATTTAGCCCGGGTCGGGAAACTTTAGCGGGCCAAGGCTTGCGGCTGGCGGAAAGTCGATAGGGGAAGGGCCGCGGAGAGTCATCTCCATCAGGAGGAGCGTAGCTGTTCCCAGATTTTGCGGGTCAGAACCTGGGCTTCGAAGGGTTTTTGGATGAACCCGAGGCCCGTGTCTAACCCATCTTGCTCAAAAGCATAGTCTTCGGCATATCCGGACATAAAAACCACCTTGATCCCCGGACGGAGGGAGGCCAGGCGAAGCACCAAATCACGTCCATTGATCCCGGGCATTACCAGGTCGGTCAACACCAGGTGAATGTCACCCCGGTGCTCCCGGCAGATTTGCAGGGCCTGGCGGCCATCCCGGGCCTCCAGGACCTGGTAGCCGCTCCGTCTGAGAATCCGGCCGGCTATCTGCCGCACGCCGTCATCGTCTTCCACCAGCAAGATGGTCTCATGGCCCTGGGGAATCGCCTCGGCGACTCGACCAGGCAAGGCGGATTCGGCCTTGGCCGTCACCCTGGGGAGATAGATCTTGAAGGTGGACCCTTGACCGGGCTCGGAATAGACCCAGATGTGGCCGTGGCTTTGATGGACGATGCCATAGACCATGGACAGACCCAGGCCGGTGCCTTTGCCCATTTCTTTGGTGGTGAAGAAGGGTTCGAAGATATGGGATCGGGTGGCGGTATCCATGCCACACCCGGTGTCGGTCACCGCCAGCAGCACATAGCGGCCGGGCCGCACCTCGGCATGTCCCTGGGTGTAGGCTTCATCCAGTGCCACATTGGCCGTCTGAATGGTGAGCTTGCCGCCCCGGGGCATGGCATCCCTGGCATTCACCGTGAGGTTCAGGATGACTTGCTCAATCTGGCCCGGGTCGACCATCACCCTGCCTAAATCGGGGCCGGAAATGAGCTCCAGCGCGATATCTTCGCCAATGAGCGGTTTGAGCATCTTGGCAAGATTCTCGACCACCAGGTTGAGCAGCAGGGATTTGGGCTGCAGCACCTGGCGGCGGCTGAAGGCCAGGAGCTGTCGGGTCAGCAGTGCGGCCCGTTCCCCGGCTTTTTTGATTTCCATGGCGTCCTGGTGAGTCGGATCCTGAACGTCGAGGTTGGCCAGCAAGATCTCACTGTAGCCCAGGATGGCGGTGAGCAGATTATTGAAATCATGGGCCACGCCCCCGGCCAGACGACCCACCACCTCCATTTTCTGCGCTTGCTGCAACTGCGCCTCCAGCTGCCGCCGGGCCGAAATGTCCCTGGTCACCCCCAGGATGCCCACCGGCCGCCCCTGGTCATCCCGCAATAAGGAGGCCTTGACTTCGGCCCAAACGGTGGAGCCGTCTTGGTGAAGCAGCTCCAATTCCAGGGTCACCGATCTACCCGGGTCCCTAAAATCCCCCTCCAGAGCCAGCTCTGCTTGCAGCTTGTTTCGGGCCAACTCCTGAGAAGCAGGGGTAAGCATCCGCTCCAGGGATAAACCCAGGCACTCCCCGGCGTCGTAACCGGTGAGCCACTGGAGGGAGGGGCTGACAAAGGTGAGGTTCATTTGCAAATCCATGGTCCAGATGACGTCGGTGACGTGTTCCGCCAGGAGCCGGTAGCGCGTTTCGCTTTCCGCCAATCTCTCCTGAGCCAGCTTGCTCTCGGTGATGTCCTGAATCGTGCCCATCATCCTGACGGCCTGGCGGGAATCGTCGAAAAAGACCTCTCCCTGGGCATAGATAAAACGCTGCGAGCCATCGGGCCTGATGATCCGATGCACGATTCTATAAAGCCTGTCATTGTACAAAACGTTGCTAAAGGCTTTTTTCGCCAGGAGGCGGTCATCAGGATGTACGACGGTCAGATAGGTCTCGAAAGACGGCACAAGTTTCCCGAGCGGCAGCCCCAGGATGCGGTAAACCTCATCAGACCAGATGACTTCGTTGCTCGGGATCTGCCATTCCCAATTTCCTAGATGGGCCAGACGCTGCGCCTCCGCCAGGCTGGCCTGGCTTTTCCGCAGGGCGTCCTCCGCCCGTTTGTGCTCGGTGATGTCGAAGGCGCGAATGCGGATTACATTATATTGCGGCACAAATTCGATGTTTTCTGCAAACACCGCATCCTTTATCTGCACTTCCCGATAGAACCGGCTCACATTTTCTTCCTCGGGGGTTTTCAGGATTTGGTCCATGTCCGGGGGTAAAAAGGCCTGTGGTCCCTCCGAAACCTCCAATTTTTCCAAAGCCTGAATGGCCGCAGGGTTGCAATAAGTGATGCGGCCGGAAGAAGAATCCAGTTCCAGGACGGGGTCCGGGTTTAATTGCGGGAAGGAGGCGAGCCGCGCTACCGCCTCTTCGGCCTGCTTGGACTCGGTGATGTCGAAAAAGACTCCGCTAACATATTCAATCTTCCCGGCGAGATCACAAATTATCTGGCCCCGGGCCTGAATCCAGATGACCCCGCCATCCTTCCGCCTGATGCGGTACTCTCTGGTATAGGACCGGGTGGTTTTTAAGGCCTGAACGAATAGCCTTTGCGCCCCCTCCAGGTCTTCCGGCAGGATCAGGTCACGCCATTTCATCCGGCCGGAGTTAAATTCGTCTTGGGGGTATCCGGTCAATTCCTCGATCTTGTTGTCGACAAATTGGACGCGCCAATCCCCATAACCTTTGAAAACCACGGCCGGAATATTATTTACCAGCATCCGGTATCTGGTTTCACTCTCCTGTAAGGCCTCCTGCGTTTGCCGGCTTTGCGTGATATCCCGGGCAAATTCGACGACGCCGTTCCTTTCCCCCGTCGCCGCATCCACCAAGGGATAGGCATAGAGGTCCAGCCAGCCTACCTCTTGCCCACCGGGTCCCGGCTTGGGCACGACCTCGTGGGCGGCTTTCCCTGACTCCATGGCCCTGACGGCGGGACAGTCAGGGCAGGGCGACTCAAGTCCCTTGAGAGCTTCGTAACACTTGCGACCCACCAGGGGCATGGCGTAGTCGTACCAGCGGGCCGCTACCTGGTTGATCCGGACGATATTGAACTCGCGGTCTTTGATGATCAAGCCATCTTGGATGCTGTCCATAATATTTGTTAAGAGGCGCTCGCCTTTCCAGAGGGCTTCCTTGGTTTTCCGGTGAAGTGAAACGGTTTTCAAGGGAACGACGACGACGGAAACTGTGACGAAAATCGAGAGGAGCAGGCGCTCATATAATTCATGAGGAGAGCGATCGAAGAGCAACAGATTCAGGAATGGTTTGTAAGGTTGGGAAAAGAGATCGAATATGACATCGGCCATCCAGGCAAGGGCGCCAAAGAGAAGGGCGACCAGAATGATTTTATAATTAATTTTCCACATCACGATTTTATCGTTCGTTTTTGAGGAGCGGGCTGCATCCCTGAACGAGCTTCCTCCGCATTAATCTCGGCAAGTATTTGGCCTTGACGGTTCAAATGGAAAATGGAGCCGCAGGCTTCAGCCTGCCCCGGCACCGGCTGGAAAGCCGGTGCCAGAAAAGATTTCCAAACAGATAGTCATGGCCCGTTTCCGGTTCCCAAACCAGGGAGTCAACTTTCAGGCAATGCTGCTTTGCAGGACTGAGTGGCAGAAAAATTTTCATTTTATGACGGCATGTTGCCCAAACAGAGCTTGAGGCAAATTGGTGTTCCCAAGTAGGATCTTGGGAACGAATTAACGGCAGATCAGTTTCTTTGCCGGACGCCAAGGCCTTGCCAGAGGGTTTGAGGAAAAGGTAGCCGCTGGCAAGGATATTTCCTTAATTCGGCTAGTTATTGATTTTTCTTAAAGGATTTCGTCAGGAGGAGGCGCGACGGCCGCGCGCAGATCGGCAACTAGTGATCTAACTTATTGGGATTATTTGGTAACTAGGCGAGAAGAATCAATGATTATGGATATCAGCGCCGAGATGAGGCCGCGCATTATCATAACGAACCGGAAATAGTTTTCTTCCCGGCGGGATCGAGGCGCGGTTTGACCGGTTGTTTCAGGAGCGACTCCGATTGGCTCGAAGAGCGCTTCGTGGCATCACCCCCAGCCACGAGTTCCGAAACCGTGACCATCCGGTAGCCGGCCGCCTTTAAGGCCGGCAGGATTACCTTCAAGGCCTCCACGGTGGGGCGCCGGTCTGCCTGCTCCTTTTCATCGCAGTCATGAAAAATGATGATGGCCCCGGGACGCACCCGGTCGAGGACATTGTGGACAATCTCCGCCGGCGGCAGGCCGCGCCAGTCGCCGGAGTCGATGCCCCACAACACCATCTGCCGATGGGTGTGGGCCAGGTAAGCCACCAGCCGGCCGTCATAGGCGCTGAACGGCGGGCGAAACAGGAGATGGTCCGGGCGATACCCCAACATCTCCAGGTCCAGGGCGGTGCGCTCCAATTCTTGTTCCCGGGAAAGCTCACTGCTCTTGGTGAGGCGGGGATGAGCGAAACTGTGGTTGCCCACCTCGTTGCCATCCCGGATGGCGGCCTGCACCAGCCAGGGATAGCGTTCCACGTGGGCCCCCAGGACGAAGAAAGTCCCACGGGCTTGATATTGCTTCAGCAAGGACAGAATTTTCGCAGTACAGCGGGGCGAGGGGCCGTCATCGAAGGTGAGGGCCACCTGCTTCACCTGTGGGGGTCCGCCCCAAATAATTCCCGGCTCTGCCGCCGCGATCGACAGCGGCCAGGCCGCCAATAGGAAAAGGGCTGTTAGGGGGATGAAATATTTTTTGAGGTTCATCTCAGTTAATGCCGGGTTCCTCTCATTAAATACCTCTCTTCCGATCTTCCCGGATCATACTCCCATAAATAATACATTATTATAACTAATTTGTTAACACTTAAGTGCTTTGGTGGTCAAGGGAATATTGCCCCCCTGCAAATGATTTGATCCAGAGGTTCAAATAATCATGAGATCCCGGGGGCTGCGGGTGAGCCACTCCACCCCGGCATAGGTGATGACCCCGGTATCCTCCAGGCCCACCATGCCGATCTCCGGCAGGAAGAACTTGGGCTCGAAGGCCAGCACTACGTTCTCCGCCAGGGGATAGGGAAAGCGGGCGCTGATGAAGGGAAATTCGTCCAGCTCCAGCCCCACCCCGTGGCCCAGAAAGTTCACCCGGTCGGGGCCCGTACCCATGAAACAGTCTTGCAACCCACGGGCCCGGACCAGGTCCCACAGGCGGTGAAAGAGTTGGCCAGGCGTTACTCCCGGCCGGGCCTCCTGCTGAAAGGTCTGGTGCAGTTCCTGCACCAGTCCCCAGGCTTGCCAGGCCCGATCCGGCAGGGACCCGAGGGCGTACATCCGAGTCATGTCCACCAGGTAGCCGTTGACGCAGGCGACCAGGTCGATGCTGATGGGCTCACCCGCGGCCAGCTTCTTCAACGACGGCCCCTGGGGAAAGGCGGGGCTGAAGCCCAGACCGCCACTGGGGGTGTCGGTATAGGCGGGGTGCAGTCCCGCGGTCCCGGAGAGGACGTGCCCATAAAAAAGATCCAGGTCCCAGTTGCGCACCCGGACCAGTCCCTGATGGCCCAGGAGCCGGAGCCGATATTCCAGGGCGGCGGAGAGCTCCAGTTCAGAAATTCCCGGCTTGATTATTTCCGGCACCTGCTCATAGGCCCGATCGATGATGGCCGCGGCCCGGCGCAGTTGCTCAATTTCAAAGGGGCTCTTGACCATGCGTTGGCGCCGGATCAGGGGAGAGACATCCAGAATGGACTGCTGCGGGAAGAGTTTCTCCTGCAGCCTTTGATACATCGCGGCGGGCATGACGTCCAGTTCCAGGCCCACCGCCCCCTTGGGCTTGAGCCCGGCGCGCTCCAGGATAGCCGGTAGTTCCTTGATATCCTTATAAAAAACTTGGGGCCAGGCGGGCGGGGCCGCCTCGGCCCGGCCCTGGGGCCGGCGCACCAGGAGCACGGGACTGACCTGGGGCGACAGCGCCAGGAAGCCGTCCACCAGCGTACCCGTATAGTAGAACAGGTCGGCGCCCTGGTGGACCAGGGCCAGGTCGAAGTTATGTTCGGCCAGGGCCCGTTGCAGGGCCGCAACCCGGGAAGTAATTTCCGTAATCGACACCGGTTCCATCATTCCTCCGGCCGGTAAAGCAGCACCCGGCTTACCGACGGCGCAACTGGCAGCAGAAATCCTGGCAGGGTCCAATAGTTTCAAACAGGCTCTTTGGATTTGTAAGTTTTGACGCAGGCATCAAAGCTAGCCATCCATTCGGGAAAGTGTAAGTCCTCGGGCCTTTCCGTGGCCAGCCGCAGAAATTCATTGCCCCGTTCCTGAATCCAGGGGTGCTGGGAGAAATCGTCGATGGCCTTTACCATCACGTCCTTAAAGTCCGCCGGCATGGTTTGGTCGCAGGCGATCTGGCTCTTTAAAAAGCCCGCCATCACCGGCACGGTGATCATTTTTTGCTCCACGCCGTAATGCCGTAGGATGTCCTTGATGTCGTCCCGAACCCTTTCGGTGGCCAGGTCGTGCAGGTAATGCAAGGGGTTCGCACCGCTGAACAGGGAGGACCAGGCATAACGCAGATAATAAAATCTCTTGCCCGTGTGCCAGACATTATGGATCAGCTCATGTTTTTCCGGCTCCTTGGTGATCAGCCCCAGGGCGTCCCGGTACGGCCGCTCCAATCTGGCAAGAACCAGATTGTAAAGCATGAAGAGGTTGACCAGAAACATCCCGAAAACGCTGATGCTGCGCAGCGTCGGCTGTACGGTGCTGGCCCAGATGAACATGAAATAAAAGAAAATCAAAACCACCAACAGGGTCCGTACTATGCGGATGCCTGAAACCACCAGGCGCGGGTCCCGGCGATGCATGACAAAGGCGATAAGCAGGAAGAATAAAATTATGATTTCGACATAAGCGCTGGACAGGGTGCTAACTATACCTTGAAGCATGTCTCCTCCTCTCAGGGCAGGCTTATGTAGCTGCCGGCTTGGGCCGGCGCCGGCACAGGCAAGACGCCCAGGCTGCCGGGCTGGACGGCAATTTGACTATTCCCAAGGGCTCTGGTGAAATTTTATCACAACCAGGGCCGGGCGCCGCCAGATATTTCCCGCGCTCCTGGGAAAAGGGACCAGATCCTCGCTGACAGACCAACCATGTTTTTTACCGCTCTTCCCGCCAGGTGGGGCCTTTTAGGCGACCACCGCCCAGGCAAAGCGGGCATGCTCAGAGGCATGATAGTCATCCGGGCGCCCCGCAAAGAAACGCGCTTCGATGTCGGCGGGGCCCAGATCCTCGTGGAGACTTAAGCCAATGGCTGCAAGGTCCGCCGCGAGCGTGGCCGGGTCAAAGCCGGTTATCATCGGTTCTCCCAGCCGCCGCACGTTATCCATCATAATTTGCACGCGTTTAGCCACTCTCTCGGGGACAAAGGCGTCGGTATCCAGATAATCGAAGATGACCGCGCTACCCGCAGGAGCAACCTCGGCGATGGCGCGCAACGTGGCGAACCCCGCGGCGCGGGTCAGATAATAGGTGACGCCCAGCCAACTAAAGAAACTTGGAGTCTGCGGGTCATACGCTGAGCGCCTCAGGGCGTCGGCCAGGTTCTCCCGACTGAAATCCACCGGCACGAAATGGAGTTGGGCCGGAGGCTCCTGGCCTATTTCCAGGAGGCGACGGCGCTTATGGGCCTGGGTGGCGGGATGGTCGACCTCGAATACCTGCAGCCGCTCCAGCAAATCCGGGCGCCTCAAGGCAAAGGTATCCATCCCGGCCCCGAGGATCACATACTGCTTCACTTGCTGCTGTTGTACGGCCTGCTCCAGGATGTCTTCCGCATAGCGCGCCCGGCCGAGGGCGATGGGAGGAGGAGCCCAGGTCTGCATCCAGCACGCCAGGGCGCTCGCCTGATCAGGGCATAACGCGGCCCGGGCCGGATCAAGCCGCTGGAACAACTCGATTTGGCGCGCTTCCATGTGCCGGTGTTCTACCTCCGTTATCAGGCGATGCGCCAGGAAATCATCGAAGATTTTGGGATGGTCGTGGGTGGCATGGTAAGCGCGCATAAAGGCCGTGCCCATAGCGGTTTTGCTAAACTGTTTGGCTTCCATTGCTACTGTGTCCTCGTACCAGCGCGAATTTATCTAGAGAGTCCAACCTGGTAAGGTCATTCGGAGAGCTGCTCAAGGCAACTCATAAACCTTAATCTTGGCCTGGCGCCGCTCGGCGTCCAGCCAGGCATAAATCAGCTCCTGCTTTTTTTGCTCGAGGAATTGGCTCAGCATCTTTTCCCGCTCCTTCTGGAACTCGGCCATATCGGCAGGCCGCCGTTCCTTGAAGGCCAAGATATAGTACTTCTCCTGCCAAAGGAGCGGGCTGTCGGGATAGGGGCGTTCTTTCGACAGGAGAAAGGCGGCGCTGGTCAAGGCCTCGGCCTGTCGCTGGCCTTCCAGGCCCTCAAACCGGGTAAAAAAATTGCTCTCTTTCACGGGCAGGCCAGACGCAGCCGCCACCTGAGCCAGGGTTTCCCCCTTCTTGAGGCGGTCGGCCAATCGGGTCGCCTCCTGATCCGCCTCCTTCAGGGCCCCTTGCTTCTTCACCTGCTGGGCCACCTTATCCTTGATCTGCTCCAGGGGCGGCACGTGTTCCGCCTGGTATTCCAGGGACTTCATGACCGCGAAGCCGTTGGGGAGGTCCGCCACCCGGCTCGTCTCCCCGGGTTTGAGCTGCAAGGCCGCCTGGTTGAAGGCCGGCGCCGGGCCCAGGTCCGGGACCTGATCCTGTAGGCCAATTAAGGGGGTTTCTTTCAGACTGACGCCATACTTCTTGGCCACCTCCGCTGCCGTCCCTTGCGACAGGGCCGTACGGGCCTCTCTCGCCGCCTCCTGGGCCATGGTTCTGGCTCGCTCCTGCTTGAGGCGCTGGGTCACCTTGGTTTCGGCGTCCGGCATTGGCTCGGTTTCCTTGACTTCCTCCACCTTGAGCACATAGATGCCCTGGGGAGTGTCGGCCCGGCCCACTTCCCCGGGTTTCAGGGCAAAGGCGGCCCGCTCCCATTCCGGGGGATGCTGGCCCCGTTGGACATAGCCCAGGTCCCCGCCCTTGCCTTTGCTGCCCGGGTCCTGGGATTGGCCCTTGGCCAGCTGGGCGAAGTCTTCCCCACCCCGCAATTTCCCGAGAATCTCCTGGGCCTGCTGGCTCAGGCGTTCCCGCTCCTTGGGGTCGGCTTTGGGCGGCAGGGCCAGAAGTATCTGGCGGACGCGAATCACCTTGGGGCGAGAGTATTCGCTCGGGTGTTCCTTGATGATGCCTTCCACTTCGGCGGGGGAGATTTTTACCTTATCCTGGAAATCCTGGGTGCGGAAAATAAAATAGCTCACCCGGGCCTTGGAGGGCAGGTTAAACTCCGCCTGGTGGTCCTGGTAATAGCGGGAGATGTCGGCCTCACTGGGGTGCTGTTTGGCCATGAACTTATCCGGAGTGACAGCAAGGTAGCTGACCTTGACCGCCTCTTTGCCCAGGCGAAACATCTCCCGCATTTCGGCGTCGGAAACCTTGGCCAGGGACCCCAGTTCTTCGACGATCTTCTTCAGCTGGAGACGCTGGCGCTCCTGTTCCTCGAAGTCGGCGCTATTCAGATGATTCCGGGACAGCAGGATGAAATAAGTCTTTTCATCAAACTTGCCGTCCCTCTGGAAGAAAGGATAGCTCTGGATCTGCTGCCGCAGTTCGGCATCGGTCACCTGGAGCCCCAGGCGCTCCCCCGCCTGGATAATGAGGGCTTCATCAATCAAGCGGTTCAGGGCTGCTTCCTTGAGGCGCATGGCCTTGACCATCTCTTCGGTCAATTCGCCCCGGTTCTGCTCCTGGTACTGCTTCACCATTTCCGTAAATTGCCGCTGGTAGGCGGTGACCAGGATGGGCTGGCCGTTGACTGTGGCTACTTCCTGGAAGCGGCGCGACTCAAAGCCGCCGACCCCCCATAAGACAAAGACCGCGATGATGGCCCCGAGAAACAGCCAGATAAACCAAGACCGCGAATATTTCCGAATAAATTTCAGCATGTTGAGTTAATCCATCGGCAACTTTGCCGCTAAGTAATAATCCCCCAGCAGAGCTGGGGAACGAGATAAAGATAAACCTCGAGATTCTGCGCTTCGTTCAGAATGACATCTATCTGGAGGTAAGGCCTTGAATGAGCTGATCGCCTTTGCTGTGGCTGAAGCTTATCAATCAAAACTTAAGACGTCGATAGCCGAAAGTCATCCTTTAAAAGGACCGGCCAGGTTTTTTCCGTTACTCCGGTTTGGGTGCGGTCTTCACCGGGGCCTTGGCGGGAGCCTCCTTTTTGCCTTCCTTCAGCCATTTTCCCGCCTCCTTGGCCTCGGGGCTCTTGGGGTAGGCCTGGACCAGTTTAGTCAAGGTGCTGCGATAAGAGGCGGTCTGATGCAAATTCTGATAGGCCAGGGCCTGGCGCAACATGGCGGCGGGGGCCAGGATGCTCTTGGGGGACTGGCTGGCCAGTTTATTGAATTCCACCGCGGCCTCCTGGTATTTACCCTCTTGATAAAAGCTGTCGGCCAGGTGATAGCGGGCCTCCGGGGCCTTGGGGCCTTTGGGCTGCTCTTTCAGATACTGGGAGAACTTGGTCCGGGCCGGGGCGAATTTTTTGGCCTGGTAGAGGCGCAGCCCCTCCGCATAGACCTTATCGGTAGAGGCGGTCGGCGCCGGCGCCGGCGCCGGGGTCGCGCTGGGGCGCTCCTTGGCCTTCACCGCCGGGGCGCTGGGAGCGGAGGGCCGGGTTTCCATCTGCGCCAGCCGGTTCTCCATTTGCTGCACCCGGGCCTCCAGGCTCTGGACCTGCTGGTTCAGGTCCGGCCTGGGAGCCGGAGTTTCCATTGCCGGGGCGGGTTCGGTCGCCGGCGCCGGCGGGGCCTCAGTCCCCGGGGCCGGGGCCGGCTTGCCCACGGAAGGGAGATAGGCGTAAGTCTCGGAACAGCCAGCCAGGAACAGGACCAGCAGCACTACCGCCAGATACCGGATGCCCTCTGTTTGCCTCATGTTCTTCCTCCCTCCCTCGGGGATAACGAGATATTTTCGTCAGGTGCCGTCAACAAACCGCCAGAGATTACGGAAATTTCCAAATGTTTCATATTATTATCTTGGGGCCGGGATTGTCAAGGAAGCCTTTTCTCAAAGAGCAACTTCTTACAACCATGGGATTATAGCGCCTAGAGTCTTTATCCGAGGCGTTAGGAGAAGTTTCTTCTCCTTGACATCAATACTAAATATAGTATCATAAAATATGGTTCAGGCGGACAAAACCTTGGCGAAGATGCGGCGGAATCCCCGGGACTGGCGGATCGAGGATTTGAAAGGTCTGGCTGATCGTTACGGGATCCTTTGGGATCATGAAGGCACGAGTCATGTGGTTTTCCGTCATCCTGAGGGGGAGCATCTGAGCGTTCCCGCCTCTAGGCCCATCAAACCTCCTTATAGAGACCTCTGCGAAAGTCCTTTCAACTGTCATTCTGAGGGAGTGAAGCGACCGAAGAATCTCGGTTTGGTAGCACAGCCTTTCCAGGCTGTGCCCATTCCAGCACAGGCTAGAAAGCCTGTGCCACCAAAAGCTGAGATCCTTCGCTTCGCTCAGGATGACAAAAAGGCTTTTCGCAGAGGTTTTTTATATAAAAAATATAAAAAAATTTGTGGAACTCGTGGACCGGGTTCGAAGGAACTAGTCATGGCATTGCCCAAATATCCCTTTGAAATTCGCACCTTGGCCGCTGAAGAGGGCGATGGTTATCTCATCACCTTTCCCGATTTGCCTGGCTGTATGTCCGATGGCGAGACCGTTGAGGAGGCCATCGGCAACGGGGCGGACGCCGAAGCCGCCTGGCTTCGAGCGGCAGAGAAATGGGGCGACCCCATTCCCAAGCCGGGGGAGGGGCCGAGCGGCAAGTTTGTGCAACGCCTACCCAAAAGTCTCCATGCCCGCCTGGTGGCCAGGGCCAGACAAGAAGGCGTGAGCATGAACACCCTGGTGACCGCGGTCCTGGCCGAGGCTCTGGGGCGGAAGGAAGGGGCGCGGCGCCGAGTGAAAAAGCCGGCGGATAAGGCCAGTTAATCCTTCCCACTTCCTCCTTGCCCCGGGCCGGCTATTCGAGGTATGATGGCCGGAACCCTGAATTAGTGGCACAGGCCTCCGGCCTGTGAGGCACAGGTTGGAAACCTGTGCCACCATTATGGGTGCGCAGGGCGCACCCTACATGTCTCCAGCCCGGCAGAACGTAAAGCATCGTAGTGCTTGGTAAACAGAAACCAAATTCCCTCTTTTACATATTTTTGGTTATAATTCTATAAGGTTAAGTTTTTAGACAGGGAGCCTATGTCCGAGTCCCAGTTCGTCCATCTGCACGTGCATACCGCCTACAGCCTGCTGGACGGGGCCGCCCGCGTCAAGGACCTGTTGGTCCAGGCGGCGGCCTTCGAGATGGGCGCGGTGGCCATCACCGACCACGGCTCGCTCTTCGGGGTCCTGGATTTTTATCAGAAGGCCAACGCCGCGGGAATCAAGCCGATTCTCGGCTGCGAGCTCTACGTGGCCCCAGGCTCCCGCCAGGACCGCAAGGGCGGCAAAGGGGATAATAACCACCTGGTGGTGCTGGCGGAAAATAACCAGGGTTACAAAAACCTCATCCAGCTGGTGACCCGGGCCCACCTGGAGGGTTTTTACTACCGCCCCCGGGTGGATCTGGAGCTCCTGCAAGAGTTGAACGGCGGCCTGATCGCCCTGTCCGCCTGTCTACACGGCAAGGTGGCCCAGCGCCTGGTCAACGACGACCCCGAAGGGGCCGAGGCCGCGGCCCGGGAATACGCCGAGATCTTCCCCGGGCGCTTCTACCTGGAGGTGCAGGCGAACGAATTGCCGGAGCAGCTCAAGGTGAATGAAGCCCTGATCGAGCTGGCGCCCCGCTGGGGGATTCCTCTGGTGGCCACCAATGACGTGCATTACCTCAAGCCCGAAGACGCCAAGGCCCAGGATGCGCTGCTTTGCATCCAGACGGGCCGGACCGTGAACAGCGCCGGCCGCATGAAGTTTCAGACCGACCAGCTCTATTTCAAGAGCCCGGCAGAGATGGCCCGGTCCATCCCGCACCCGGCGGCCCTGGCCGCTTCCGGGGAGATCGCGGCCCGCTGCGACGTTACCCTGGACCTGGGCACTTACCGCTTCCCGGTCTACCACCAGGCCGCGGGCCAGAGCATGGAGTCCCTCATGGCCGAGCGGGCCCGGGAAGGGCTCAAGGCCCGTTTGGGGTCCCCCGCCGGCCATCCCCGCCAGGCTGAGGAGGCCTACTGGCAGCGCCTGGAATACGAGATCGACATCCTGGTGAAGATGGGGTTTGCCGGCTATTTTCTGGTGGTGGCGGATATCATCAATTACGCCCGGCAACAGCGGATCCCCGTGGGACCCGGCCGGGGCTCCGCCGCCGGGAGCCTGGTAGCCTATGCCCTAAGGATCACCGATCTGGACCCCCTGGCCTACGGCCTTTTCTTTGAACGCTTCCTTAACCCCGAGCGCGTCAGCCCGCCGGATATCGACGTGGACTTCTGCTACGAGCGCCGGGGCGAGATCATCGACTACGTCTCCCGGACCTACGGCTGGCAGAACGTGGCGCACATTACCACCTTCGGCAGCATGAAGACCCGCCAGGTGATCCGGGACGTGGGCCGGGCCCTGGAAGTACCTTATGCGGAAGTGGACAGGATCGCCAAGCTGGTGCCGGAAAAATTGAACGTCACCCTGGAGCAGTCCCTGCAGATGGAACCGCGGCTCCGGGAGCTCCGGGACAACAACCCCGCGGTTAAAGAGGTGCTGGATGTCGCCGCGGTTCTGGAGGGGCTGCCCCGGCACGCCTCCACCCACGCCTCGGCGGTGGTCATCGCCGACCGCCCCCTGATCGAATACCTGCCTCTCTACAAAGGCAACAAGGGTGAGTTGGTCACCCAGTTCGACATGAAGGGGGTGGAGAAGGTGGGCCTGGTGAAGTTCGACTTCCTGGGCCTGCGGACCCTGACGGTCATCGACCAGGCGGTGCGGCTGATCAGAAAGAATCACCTGGCCGATTTCGATATTCACACCATCCCGCTTAATGATGCCGCCACCTTCCAGCTGCTGCAGGCCGCCAACACCGCCGGAGTCTTCCAGTTGGAGAGTCAAGGGATGCGCGCCCTGATGGTGCGCTTGAAGCCCACCGTCTTTGAGGACATCATCGCCCTGGTGGCCCTCTACCGGCCAGGCCCCATGGAAACCGGCATGCACGACGATTATGTCCGGCGCAAGCACGGCGAGGCCCGGGTGGAGTATTTCTTGCCCCAATTGGAGCCCACCCTCAGGGAGACTTACGGGGTAATCCTCTATCAGGAACAGGTGATGCAGATCGCCGCGGTGGTGTCGGGCTTCTCCCTGGCGGAAGCCGATCTTTTGCGCCGGGCCATGGGCAAGAAAGATCCGGTGGTGATGGCGGCCCAGCGGGACCGGTTTGTCTCCGGCGCGGTAACCCGGGGGGTGGCCAAGGCCAGGGCCACAGAACTCTTCAATCTGATCGAGAAATTCGCCGGCTATGGCTTCAACAAGTCCCACAGCGCCGCCTATGCCCTGGTGGCTTATCAGACCGCCTATCTCAAGGCCCACTATCCCCTGGAATTTTTGGCTGCGGTCTTAAACAGCGAAATCAACAACACCACGGCCCTGGCGAAACATATCATGGAGGCCCGGGACCAGGGGATCGAACTGCTGCCGCCGGATATCAACCGGAGCGACCGCGATTTTACCGTAGAAGAGGGCAAGGTGCGCTACGGCCTGTCCGGGGTGAAAAACGTCGGCCTGGGGGCCATCCAGGAGATCCTGGAGGCCCGGGGCCCGGGCCGGTTCGAGAGCTTCCGGGATTTTCTGGAACGCATCAGCCTCAACAAGGTGAACCGCAAGGTCCTGGAGTCCCTGATCCAGGCAGGGGCCTTCGACCCCTTGCAGCCCCGGCGCTCCCGCCTCATGGCCGGCCTGGACGAAGCCCTGGAAAAGACCCAAAACTTGAAGCTCAAGCAGGCCAACAAACAAATTTCCATGTTCGGCGGCCTGACCTTGTCCTTAAACGACGACGACTGGCTTCCGTAGGCGGAGCCCTGGGATAAATCCGTCACACTGGCCCGCGAAAAGGAGGCCCTGGGGGTCTACCTCTCCCGCCATCCCCTGGACGCCCACCGCGCCCTCCTCAAGGCCCGGGTTAAGGTCACCACCGCCGACCTGGCCGAGATCCCCGATTCCCAGGAGGTGGCCCTGGGCGTGGTGGTTACCTCCCTGAAGGAGAAGATCGGCAAGAAAGGCGGCCGCCTTGCTATTCTCACGGTGGAGGACCTGGCCGGCAGCGTCGAGGTCCTGGTCTTCGGGGAGGTTTATGAACGGGCGGGGCC
>JAPLJC010000021.1 GCA_026388765.1 Deltaproteobacteria bacterium | reverse complement strand
GCCCCATAGAAATAGCGGTCAGTAGCTTCTTCCACCGCTTGGCGAACTTCTTGCCCTGGAGGAGTTACGCGATATTCTCCTGCTTCCTCTTTGACCCAGTCGCGCTTTATCAAATTTTCCAAAGCCTGTTTGTATTCATCTCGTGAATATCCACGACGCTCCAGTTTGTGAGACAGCCCATCTAGCGTTGTGGCTTCTCCGCGCCAAAGGTACGTAAAGGCTTCCCAAATATGACCTTCAATACTGTGAGATTGCCAGGCGGCCAAGTGTGCGTCATCACGAAAGGCGGCCAGATCGCTCAAGTATTGGTCAATTCGCACCACAACTGAGGCATCTTCCCCTGGGTCGGTTCGCTGAGAGTGAATAATGCACCACTTCCCTTGCGGTTCTGGTGTGGTCAGACAAGTCTTCACCAACTGATGAAGAAGACTTGCCAACCGTTCTAAATCGGTTGAGGGCATAGGTTGAAGCGCTGTCATCTTCGCATACGCTGCCCCAATGACACATGCTGCTGCTTGTCTTCCTAACTCTGTCAGGCGATACTCGTTTTCCGCTTCCGCAACTGGGGTCAGGAAACCTTGCTTTGCTGCCTTTGCCAATCGCTCATTGTACAATCGGGCAGATGTGTATGGAGTTCGTACGCGAAATCGCGTTGCCGAGATAGGTTCTGGTTCAAACACCAACGCTGGCAATAGCCATCCACCCCATTCGGGCAGTTTCAATTCAGCAGCGGTCTGATCCATTGCCGGGACATAGTGTTTAGCAAGCGCATGGATTACTTCCAGGGCTGTGGACCATAAGGCAACTGTATTCATGGCGCCTCTCTACGTGTTAGGCGGGTTTCTTGCCCTTGATTCAACATTCCATTTTACGCTTTCCCACGAACGGCAAGATGAAACCTGTTCGGGTAGCATACCTCTTCCACTCGTCCCCAAATTTGCGAGATAAAGCACCTTCTTCTAACCTTGCCCGATAGATTTCAGTGGGGAGAAACAAGAAAAACACACCCATTATCCCCAACCAACTTCTAAGAGTAACGGTGGCACCAGCAAGCGCAATAGTCATTCCAAGATAAACCGGGTGACGTACAAACCGATATGGCCCTTCCTGTACCAAAACATTCAATCGCGGTTCTACTTCTCCCCACATCGCTTCTCTGATGTAGAGCGATGCCCAGATAACCAAGAACATTCCGAGAGCAACAATAAACAAACCTGAAGGTTTCGCTATCTCTTTGGGTATAGGAAAGCGAAGATCCACAAAGAAGCTCATAAGGAGGACTCCAATACCAGTGACCCCGTTTAGAATGGCAGGCAAATATTCACTCGTGTTTCGGCTCATTTTCAGATGCTCCAAGTTCTTTGGTCAGTGGTGTTGCTTCGCGTCTCCCTTTACTCGTCTAATGTTACTATCAGTGCTGATTTGCCAGAGAGGCCGCCTAACGGGGTGGCTTTCCTGCCATCGTGATGGAGATAATACAAACTCATAATAGCACGAAACTTTGCAAAACGCCTCAGTTTTCGTGGGCGGTAGTCCCGTCCGGTGGACGCTTTGTTGGGCGTCTAACAGATCATCAGAGTGTTCGCATCGCCGCAGAGTATTCAACAGAAATTCACGGAGGTGTGGTGGTTCATAATGCTGCAGATTCAAGTAGTTCTTAGAAAGGGTCCTGCTCTTGTGTAGCTCTCTTGGTATGGACTCCCATTTATCCTTTTCGTACCGAAATCATTATTCTTGATGATGATAATGTTTCGGACTGACGAGCTTTGTAAGAATTATACGTCTCTATCTCCACGAAACCGGTACTCTTGAGAAAATAGTCGAGTTCGGGAAACCCAATGATAGCAAACAGATGAGTCTTCTCAACGGTGTCAAGGAGAATATCGTTCTTGCGGATCTCGAAGCGATCACGATGCAGCATAATGCAATTCACGAGATCGAACTCATGCTTGATTTCCCTGAGGATTTCATATTCTCCATAGGTCGCCTTGATCGATTGTGGTTCTATATAGTTTTTAAGAATCCAGACGATATTCGGAATATCCAGGAAAAGAATGCCATCTTTCTTTAGCGCTCTATGAAGGCGGTGTATGGCAGACGCTCTCTGCTCTACGTAAAGTAGATAAGAGAAAGGGTCGTTAATCGCTGTGATTAGATCGTATCTGTCTTCATCGTCAATTTCAAGGAATCCCATGTTCCTCACGTTTACCTGAGATCCATCATGAAAAACCCTTGCCTGCGCAAAATAGTCCGGATCTGGTTCAATAGCATCTATGACGAATCCAAGCTTACGGAACTCCGGGATCATGCGGCCAGGGCCACATCCAACATCAAGGACGTGAGGGATGGTTGTTTGACACCGTCGCGCGACAAGTTGAGATAAGAACCCGGTAATTGGTTCTGGAGACTTATCAAATGCCTTGTATACGAGGCTTTGAGGGTTTTCTTGCATGCTCGTCATCTTCTGGTTTCTTGGATGATTACGGCCCAATTATATTTTATTTCGCGCCCAACGGCTGGGTTCAGCAGCAGCGGCGGGACCGGCGAGACTCCTTCTCAATTATCGCGCATTTCTGGCAAAACGCCCATTTCCGAGCGACGGAGCAGCTGTCCGCTTCACATCAGACGAATATAGAAAACCAGGTCTCTCGTAACCTTACATTATCCAGCGATAAACCGAACGGACAGACTGGAACATCAGGACGGCGATCAGGGCGGCTACTGGCAGGGACATCAGCCCCCACACGAGCCCGCCCGGATGAAATCTGCCCCAAGCCAGCAACCCGAGTGGAAGGCCGACCGAGATCAGCACTATCAACACGCCTTGGATATCCTGGCGGG
>JAPLJC010000186.1 GCA_026388765.1 Deltaproteobacteria bacterium | reverse complement strand
GGTTGAGCCGCTTCATCAACATTTCCGTGTAGCCGATGATGGCTCCCAACATATTGTTGAAGTCATGGGCCACTCCACCGGCCAATCTCCCCACCGCTTCCATTTTTTGGGCCTGAAGGAGTTGTTTTTCCAGCTCCTTGTGCCCGGTGATGTCCATGGAAAATCCCAGAACGGCCTCTCTGCCGTGGTAAGTGGTGGGGATCACGGTTTCCACAATCCATTTGATATTTCCCCCGGCGGAAATAACCCGATATTCATAAGGGGTGGAGCTTTTGCCCTCCAGCATACTCAGGGCTTTTTTACTGACCTCTTGCCGGTCATCCGGATGAACAAACTTGGCAGGATCGGTCAGGGGCAATTCATCTTTGCTAATGGAAGTAATCGCATGAAACCATTGATTAACGACCTGAAACCTGCCCTCCTGCAAAATATAAATGCCGATGGGCGAGGCGGTAATCAGATTTTGGGATAATTCTTCGGCCTCCTTGCGCTCGGTAATATCCTGGATAAAGCCTTCATAGTAAAGGATATTGCCGTGCTCGTCGCGAACGGCCCGGGCACTTGCGGAAAGCCAAATCTTAGCCCCATCCCTCCGGTAAATCTGATATTCAAAGCCTTTGACAAAACTTTCGGATTCAATTAGCCTGCCGAGTTCCTCCCGGCGTTTGGGATCGACATAGGCCTGGCGCCCGATATCGGTGATTTCGGACAGCATTTGCTCCGGCGAGTCGTAGCCATGTATCTTTGCCATGGCGGGGTTGGCGCTGAGGCAAAGGCCAGCAGGGGTGGTCTGAAAGATGCCTTCAACGGCATTTTCAAAGATGGTGCGATAATTCTCTTCGGCGCTGCGTAACGCCCCCTCCGCCCGCCGACGTTCAAGGATCTCTTCCTCAAGTTGCTGGTTTTTTTCGCCAATTTCTTGCCCCCGCAGGGCGGCTTCTTCCAGACGAGCCTGAAGGATCAGGTTGCGGGTGTTGGTCCACCAGGCAACGCCCGCCCCCAACAAAGAAAGAACGGATAAGGGGGCCAGGATGGCCAGATGCCAGGGGGACAGATAACCGAATAATTCATGGGCAGGTATGACTCCCACCAGGAACAAAGGAGTATCCTTGATCGGCGCCCAGGTTGAGATCATCTCCACCCGGTTAGCCCCTTTGAAGTCAAAGTATTCCCGGTCTCCCATGTCGGCGATATCAGGCAGAGCCGAAGAGATGGCGGGCCCATCCGCGCGGGTAGGCAAATAAAAGTTGCCTTGACTTGAAAAAGTCCTGACGGTCTTTGGATGGAACTGGCTGTCAGCGCCGATAAGGTGTTTCTGCACCGCTTCGGTGGAGATCCAGGCGATGATCTGACCGGAGTAGGTCCCCTTGAAAAAATACGGACTGGAGGCGATTAACTCCGCTTTGTCATTCAGTCGTTTGACCAGAATAAATGGGTCGGATCTTTCCGGAGTCAGAAATTCTTCGCATTTTTTCCCCGGCGCGCCTAAACCGGGATCCCTTTGCGTGTCGATGAGACATTTCCCGGAACTGTCGACAAAAACGAAGCGGGTATAAATCCGGTCTTGGCCCAGCATCCTCTCTTTTAAGACCAGGTCCAGACTCTCTTTAATAGCAATAAGATTGGCCTTGAGTCCAGATTCCAGGGACATGCCCAGGGCCTTATTTTCAAAGGAAATGGAAATTTCACGTTTGGCGGGGAGATTCTTTAAGTCATTTCTTCGTTCTGAATAGAAGTAACTCAAATCTGCGGCATGCTTTTCCAAATCTTGTTTAAAATTTTTCAGGACAGACTCGCGTAACTCAGTCTGGGCACGATAAACTTTCACTAATAAGAGGGAGAAGCACACAGCCAGAGCTGTGACCGCGATGGCGACCTTCCAGTTGGACCCGCCCGAAAGTATTTGACGCAAGGTCTTCAAGTCTGATATTCCTCAGCGGGGAACGATCCCGGCCCCGGGTGACGATCTGCCTGTTTCCCTTCACCAGAAGCTGATTTTACTCCCCATCCCAATATTGAGGCCGAGAACCCCTCGGAAGGATAAAAAAACCTCCAGGTGGAGAAAGGTATCCACCTAGAGGTTTCATGATGCATGCTAGACCTTCTTAGGGTTCCTCTTCCTTGAGGAGGTGAATAGCACTTATTTCTCATAGAAAATGCTTATTTGACAGGTTAAAGCAATTTGTCCAATTGGCAATTGGGAATATCCTGAATTTGAGACAGCGAATCCCCTATTTCTCTTATAATATATTAAATCTATACAGAGATACAACTATGATATGGGCCGGGTTTGAAAATGATCAGGTTGATAATCTTGCTATCGGTCTCCTTGACTTGGCAAGTCCGCTCCCTGGCGGATATTACCGGCCTGGCGAGATGATTACCGGCCGGCCGCGCTTGCAAATCCATAAGATAGTGGCTAAATTAAAAACCGGTAAATAATCTGAGGGAGATGCCCAGTTAATGTTGCCTTTTAAAAGAATTTTGTGTCCCACCGATTTTAGTGAGCCGGCTCTCATCGCCCTGAAAGACGCCGAGGAACTGGCCCGCCATTTTGCGGCGGAATTAATCGTGGCGCACGTCATTCCGCCGTTGCCGGTCCCCCATTCGTTCCCCGACCCGCAAGAGTCCTTCAATTTTGACGTGCCCCTGTTCCAGCAAGAACTGGCGATCAAGGCGGAGCAAATGCTCAAAGACCTGGTGGCCCATCATAAAGTGGGGACCCGGACCATGGTGACCACCGGAGAAGCAGCTCCAGAAATCCTCCGGATCGCCCATCAGGAGCACGTTAACCTCATCGTCATTGCCTCCCATGGGCTGACGGGCTGGCGGCGGCTGGTCTTTGGGTCCGTGGCCGAAAAAGTGGTGCGCCAGGCCACCTGTCCGGTCTTGACCATCGTGGCGCCACCCGAGGCGGAAAAGTGAGCAGGCATTAGCCCGGTTGCGTATCCTGAGCCCCTGGGCCAAAATGGGCCATGAAGAAATTTGTGGAGCAGGTTGGTTATGACCAAAGATGGCTATTTCTGCTATCATTGCCCCTACGATAAGAATTGGCTTCGAGATGGGGAACGTTTTAAGGTCTGTCCTTGACCATTTTCACTCAATTAACCGGAGGAGGTGATAGCATGGCACAATGGTTTCGTTTGAGCATGATGGCTTTGATTTTATTGGCGGTGTGGGGTTGCGCCAAGAGCAGTTCCCTGGAGGGCCAGGGCCCACCCATGGCGGAGGTTAACCCGCTACAAACTAGATTTACCAAAGCCAATGATGGCGTGATCACCGACCGCGTCACTGGCCTTGAATGGTATGTTGGTCCCAACCAAGACAACAACTGGCACCAGGCCAAGGCCTGGACGGAGAATCTCACCGTGGCCGGGGGTGGCTGGCGTCTGCCCACCGTGGCGGAATTGAAAGCCATCTATCAAAAAGGGGCCTCCCCTACTAATATGGACCCGATATTTCAAACCACCCGGGTCTGGGTCTGGTCCGGGCAGATGGACGACGCCCGGACGGCCTGGGGCTTCGCCTTCTACAGCGGCCTGGTGAACTCGCACGGCTTGAACTACGGTTACGGCAGACTGGCGTTTGCGGTGCGTTCCCGAAGATGATGGAGGGTCATTCGATTTGGTTGTTCCGCTAAATCGATGGCCTTCAAAGACCCTTCCAGCTTCTTTCCGTGCTGACCCACCGCATGCGCGGATTTTCCAGGACAAAGAGACCCAAAAAGATTTTATTACCGAGAGGCCAACGGCCCGATCCGGAGGTCCTTCATGTCCCAGTGCCCTAGCTGCAACGCGGCCATATGGATAGGCCAGCGTTACTGTTCAACCTGTGACAGCTACCTCCCAAATCCCGGAGAAGGGGATCATCTTTGCCCTAAATGCGGCATCCGGGTAGCCCCTCAGCAGGAAATCTGCCACAAGTGCAACGCCAGCCTGACGGAAATGGCTGGGGCATCATTTCAGACCCTGACCAGGGCCCGGAGGCGCCCTCCTTGGGTCATAGGTATTTGCCTCGGCGCTGGTTTGGTCATCGTGGTCCTCCTCTTAGTCTTCCTCTTCAACAAAAGTCCCAGGCCACCTCAGCTAATGGCGCCGCCGCCCTCTCCACCCGCTTCCGGGCAAACTCCCACTACCTCGCCCCCCAAGGTAGGAACAGCCCCTTCGGCTCCCATGGCTCCTGCGCCCCAGGAACTATCCGGCCCATCAGCACCAGCACCCCTTTCTCCCCCGGAAGTGAAGACACCTGCACCAGCACCGCCCATATACCTGGTGAACATCCACTACCTGGCCCTCCGGGATGGCCCCGCCAGGTCTGCACCTCAGATCGCCACCCTCAACTTCCAGGACGAGGTGGAACTCCTGGGCACCTCGGGCGGATGGGGGAGGATTCGGGAGGTGCGGCGCGATCTGGTCGGCTGGTCCAATCTGCGCTATTTGGTGCCGGTGACTGCTGACCACCCCTAGTCCATTCCCCGGCATCGGGCTCCAGGCCTCGAGGAGCTGGAACGTAGGTCTTCTGAACCTCTAAGGAAAGTTAGCGGTGGCAAACTCATGAAACTCCAGGAGTGCTATGATCCGAGACTTATCAACGAGGCCCCCAAATTCACGTATCTAGATCACACCTGTATTTCTTTCTGGCTTAAGGAAAGTTATGGAGCAGCCAGCTAAGCTTTTTCCATGAGGCAATAAGTGGGGAGAAAATAATTGACGTTGATAGGGATTTTTTGATTTCCCCACCGGTTTAGGATATATTTTCCCCCGATGAGACGCATCAATCCCATTCACGGGCTGACTCTTCTCTTTCTCATCGGGCTGATCTTGCTGGTCCTCTTCTTTCGGGACCAAATTCCACTTTGGCGGTCTCTGCTCTGGCGTTATGCCCTGGGTGCCGGCGTCCTCTTGGTCTTGAAATGGTGCTCCGACCGAGGGGTGATGGGCCGGGTGGGTAAGTTTATTAATGATTTTTCCCCCATCCTTTACCTTATCCTCACCTACCAGTCCCTCGGTGACCTGATCCAGTATCTCCATCCCGACGTTGATCCTCAGTTGATCCGCATCGATTTTTTCCTCTTTGGCGTCCATCCAACGGTTTGGCTGGAACGCTGGATCGTTCCCTGGCTCACTGGCGTCCTGTCCGTAGCTTATCTAAGTTATTTTTTCCTGCCGGCCAGACTCGTTCATACCCTCTATCTGAAGAATCCGAGGCGGGATTTCGAGCTGGCGGTCTTTGTCTTGCTCTTGGTTTGGTATCTGTCTTTCTTCGGCTACCTTCTCTTCCCGGCGATTGGCCCGCGGTACACCCTGGCCCACCTCCAGTCGGTTCCCCTAAACGGCGGTTTTATTACCGATTTCGTGAGCCATCTCATAGATTTTGTGGAGGGTAACCATCGGGATTGCATGCCCAGCGGTCACGTGGCGATCGCTCTCATTGTTTTATTTCTATCCTATCATTACGCCAGGCGGCTCTTCTATCTCTTTTGCCCGATCGTCGGCGCCCTCATCCTCTCCACGGTCTACCTGAGGTATCACTATGTCATCGATCTCTTCGCCGGAGCATTGTTGGCCGCCGGGTGCAGCCTCATCGGCCCGAGACTTTACCGCTGGTGGGCGACGGGAGGCGGCCAGGAGAAGAGAGAGGCTTGATAAACCGGACCAGCGCCACGAAAACTGGACCGGAAGAAATGGGAGAATCTCCTGAAGGCCGTCAGATGAAAGGGTAATGGTCAAGATTTGACCAGACAACCTCTCCATCAAGGCATAATATCATCGGATAAAAAAGGATTCTGGAAATCCCTCCACAAAAGGTCAATTCCGCTATTCAGATCATATCCGGATTTTTCGCTCAACTGAGGATAATTGTCTAACCTGGCAAGTTAGCCGCAATCCTGCTATCTTTTTTAATTTGAGCTTCCGTTAAGCCTTCACTGGTATCCATCGTGCCTCATCCTGAGTTTAATTGCCCAAAATTAAAAACCTGATGCTACCGCGATAATCTCGAAAGTTAATAAAAGATCATTTATTAAAAAATCCTTGACAGTGATTCCAATCCATTGCATTTATTGTGGCAAGAAAAAGCCTATGTACAAATTTTCACGTCGCCATGCACCTTGACGAAGACAACTCGGGCATACTTTGTCTCGGCGGCAATCAGGGTGATCCTGCCGCAGTATGCATAAAGCACTTTCCATTGGCAGCGGTTCTGAATTTCCGCTGGCCTAACAATTATCAGGAGGTTTCAGCATAAGCTGCTAAAAGTACCTTTACCCTAAACATAGCGGAGTCATTGCCCCGCCCCTCACAGTATGGGAGGACAGCCATGTCGCCAGAAAATTCCAAAGAGGAAAGGGAAAAAGAGGAAAGGGAAAGACGTGCCAGAAGCATGGTGCTGAAAACCATCCTGGCTGGTTTAGCCATCGGGTGTTTAGGAATTATATTATCTGCCTGGCAAGCTCCAGAATGGCCCAAATTTCTCTCGATCATCGGCGTCGCTTTTTTAATAGCCATAGCGGCATTCTTTTCGGGAGGGCTTTTGGGATTCATCTTTGGAGTTCCCCGAACGCAGAGCCAGCCCCATCCGTCTTCGCCACAGCCTCAGACCACTGCCTCCACCCCGAATCCCCCAGCCGCTACCCAGGCGACACCGGCTCAGGCCGCCCCTTCGCCCGCCCCGCCATCGAGCGGTCCGACCTTGGCAAGACAGTCGAGGTACGAGGATAACACCAATCTGGAACAAATCTCGGATTGGCTCTGCAAAATTCTCGTGGGCGCCGGCTTGACCCAACTCACCGCCCTCCCGGGGGTCCTGAAGAGATACGCCATATTTTTCGCCCCCGGCCTCGGAGGTAGTGCTTCTCATGGCGAAGTCTTCGCCGTGGGACTGCTCATTTTCTTCACGGTGTGTGGTTTTCTGGTGGGCTACTTATGGACCCGCTTGCATCTTGGCAAAGCTCTAAACGACGAAATAGAGGCTATCGGTGCTCAGCTGACCCAGGTGACCAGCAAAATTACAAGTCTGGAAGAGCAGCCCGATATCGACAAGAAGGCCCTGAGTCTGGTGGAACGCCTGCTCAATCCAATATCGGGAACTCCCATACCTTCCCAAGAGGAGCTCAACGCGGCCATGAAACCGGCGTCCACGCCGGCGCGCTCCCGCATCTTCTACAAGGCCCAGAAACTTCGGGAAGAAAACTGGCAAGTTGACAAGGTCAAGATGGCGAGGACCATACCCATATTCCGGGCCCTGATCGCCGCAGATGTTGAAAAAATTTATCACGCCAACCACGCCGAACTCGGCTTTGCCTTAAAAGATCAAGACGATCAGCACCGCGAGGCTCGCGAGGCTGAGGAAGAACTTAGCAAGGCCATAGAAATCAGGGATAACCTGGAAGAGAAGGGCTATCAGATTTATGAATTTAATCGGGCCCTCTGTCGCATTTATCAAGATCCCGGGTTCAAGGCGGGTCCCTCGGATGGCAAGACCAAACAAGCCATCGAGGCCGACCTCAAGGCCGCAGCCAAAGAACCCAGTGTGATGGCTTTGATCGCCAAGGAACCCGACATTAAGACTTGGTTAGGAAACAATAACTTAGATTTAACGGCAATTTGCCCGGTGAGCACTCCTTAGGATATCCAAAGACGTTACGGCTGGAGCAGGAAAGGCAGGGTCTTTAAGGCCCTGCCTTTTCCTTTGCCCTCGTCGACAATGGTTGGGTTGATATGGATATCTTAGCTCTATTTAAGACCCTGGCGACATTTAAAGTTTTAGTCCCAAGTGTCAGGTCTAATCTAATCTCGGTTTGATGATTGTCAGCTCAAATCTTGGTCATTGCAGATGAAGCCCCATGGTTTTCCCACCTTTTCAAAAACTTCCTAAAGCTCGCCTCTGACGTTGGCCGCCCCGACAAAGGGCTGGGGAATCCTCAGGCTTTTGAAATAACGGTCGCGGGTAGAGATATTGATGCCAGCGTACATTAAACAACCGCGGAGAGTCCGTTTCCAGGGGCTCATGCCCAAGAACCGTTTGAGCATGGAGCCGGACGAATAGGTTTGCCGGGTCAAGTGGGCGTAGCCACTAAGGAGCTCGTCAGCCGTCATGCTCTTCGGTTGGAAAAGGAGTGTATCCGGAGGATACCCATGGAGCCACCAATCAGGCTCAAACAACCGGCCTTCACTGAAGAGACGTTTATATAAGCGAGTTCCGGGAAGAGGAGTGAGAATCCGCAGCTGGACAACATCCAGACCACTTTTTATAATAAATTCATAGGTTTGCTCGAACACATCCTTGTTTTCGTAATCGAAGCCCAAAATAAAGGCGCCGAGGATGCCGAAACCTTCGCCATGGAAGCGGCGCATGGCCTCATAAAAATCGATCTTCAGGTTCTTGATTTTCTTCACCTCATGCTGGGTGCCTTTTTGGACCGATTCGAATCCGAGCAAAAGCCCCCGGCACCCCGAACGTCGCATCAATTTTAGCAGCTCCACATCTTCAGCTAATGACACGGTTCCCTGCCCCATCCAGAGACGCTTAAGGGGAATCATTTCAGTAAAAAGCTTTTTCCCTGCCTCCCGGTTCATGCCAAGGGCGTCATCGACGAAGAAGAAGTCAGTGGAATCAATGGACTCGATCTCGGCAACCACCTCTTGAACCGGCCGGACTCGATATTGCTGCCCCATGATCTGGCCACTGCAACAGAATTCGCAATCGAACGGACACCCGCGGGAGGCCTCGACGCCGACATAAACCGGAGCAGACATCCGAGGTTCGGTTTTGGCGAAGAGATCTCGCCGTGGTCTGGGCAGGCCGGTGAGATCGGTCTTTTTATCGGCCCGATAGAGTCTTTGCAGCTGTCCCGAGGCGGCATCGGCTACCAGTCGTGCCCAGACACCCTCAGCTTCTCCCACTACTACCGCGTCCGCATGTCCTAAAGCCTCGTCAGGCATTATGGTGGGGTGTATTCCTCCCAGCACCACCTTCACCCCCTTTTGGCGATAGGTGTCGGCCATCCGATAGGCCCTTGGGACCAGGTCGGTGATGACGGTGATCCCCACCAAATCCACCTCTTGATTGAGGTCATCGGGAGCAAAAACTTCATCGACCATAGTAATCGTGTGGCTAGGCGGGGTCAGCGCGGCTATCAGCGGCAGATTTACCCTCTTTAGCCTGAAATTACTGGTGTATTCGTGTTGTTCATGAGGGGCGATCAGCTTTATTTTCACGTCTTCACCTTCCGGGAATCACTTTTGGTTAAACCAACCAACGTCTGGTCGGTCAAATCTTCGCCCTGGAAATGTGGGGCAGGGGACGGGGTCCACCTTGCCGATCTTTTCCAAGAAAAGGGGCTGAAATGGTGCGGACGGGAAACCTGGATTTCGGGGGGACGGCTGGAAAGCAGCCCCTGCTGGCCACCGCGCTCACTGAGCGCGAGGGCACCGGGAAAGGGGGCTCGAGGGCAATCACTTACCCTCTTCCCATTTGGTGGCGATGAGGCCCAAGGCGAAGACCACGGCCGCGAAAATCCCGATTATGGCGGCGTAACGCAGGGCGGCCAGGTTGTCGCCAAATACCATGGAGGCCCGCAGGCCCTCGTTCACGTAATACAGAGGCAGTAGCTTGGCGAACGTCTGCAAAAAGCCCGGCATCATCTCGATGGGGAAGAAGCTCCCCGCCAGGAACATCATGGGGAACGAGATGGCGTTGGCTGCGGCGACGGCGCTCTGCGCTTCCTGCACAAAGCGGGTGAGTATCATGCCGATGCCGACGAAGGCAAAGACATCAAGCAAAATGAATACCAGGATCCAGAAGTTTATCTGGAGGTCGACGTGAAACACGAGGTAACTCACCAGCAGCATCGCCATCGTGGAGATAATGGCGAGGGTGAACTGGTACAGGATGTTCGACAGTATCCAGTCGGTACGAGTGATGGGTGTGGTGGATAGCTTCCGGATGATCCCCTTCTGCAACAGTTCCGTGTTCGTGTTCACCGTGCCGAACAGGGATGCGGTCATCACCGCCATGGCGATGACCCCGGGGATGAAGAACTCGATAAACCGGTACTTCCGGTTGAGTATCGAGGTCTCCTCCGTCCGGTAGAACGGTGGCTTCCCGGACATCCTCTGGTTCATCCCCGCAAACTCCGTGTTCAGGTATTCGATCTTCGTCTTCACCGAAGTAGAGCTGGGGTCGTTGATATACGTGAGGATCACGGAGGTGGGGGTTGCGAGGTCTACCCTCTGATGGAGCAAGTTTTCAAAGTCTTTGGGAATAACGAGGATAAGGTTCAGCCGGTGGCTCTTGGCGTACTCCCTGGCGTCGCTGGCGGGATCGACCTCAATTAGCTTGAAGTTCCCGTTGACCTGCAGGGCCTTGACGAACTGGGCCGAGGCATGGGTGTGATCGAGGTCCTGCACGTAAAGTTCTAAATTCAATGTGTCCCGCTCCAGGAAAATGGTGCCGAACACGAGAATCAGGATTATCGGGAACGCAATCGTGAAGAACATTGCGGTCCTCTCCCGGTAGAAGGTCTTGAGCTTCACGACGAGATTGGCGTTGACGAAGCGCAGCTTCATCCTACCTCCCCGCCCTCGGCCAGGCCGGCGTGGAGCGCCTCGCCGGTGAGCTTCA
>JAPLJC010000230.1 GCA_026388765.1 Deltaproteobacteria bacterium | reverse complement strand
CGCTTTCGCGAGGATCTTTATTACCGCTTAAACGTGGCCAAAATCACTATTCCGCCCCTCAGGGAGCGCCAGGTCGACATCCTCCCCCTTTCCTTGTTTTTCATGAACAGCTTCAATGAAAAATTCGGCAAAAATTTTTGTGGCATCTCCCCGGCAGCCCGGCAAATATTGATGGATTCCCCCTGGCGGGGTAATGTCCGGGAGCTCCGGAATGCCATTGAGCGGGTGATCCTGATGGAAGACGGCAAGGAAATCCAGTCGGCCCACCTCACCTTTTTGGGCCTTAATCCGCCGGAGAACGACCCCAAGGCCGTGGTTGCACCAGGTATGAAACTTCCCGCGGCGGGTCTGAACCTGGATGAATTGATCAAAGGCTTGATCATTCAGGCCCTGGAGCTGAGCCACGGCAACCGGACCCGGGCCGCCAGGTTCCTGGGCATCTCCAGACCCACCCTGATTTATCGCCTGGAAAAATACGGGATTGAGCCCTAGGGCGGCCCGCGGCCGCCAAAAACGGCGGGCTCGGCCACCCCATAAATTCGCTGCCGCCCTCAGCGGGTCCAAACCGGCGGGGGCGACGGTTCTCCAGGCTTACCGCCTGTACCACCATTGCAGAAAGCGGATATTGTAGGGGCGGCTCGCGAGCCGCCCCTACAGGGCTCGTTAATATTTCTGCCCCCTAATGAATTTTGCAAGAGGCTCCAAAATATTCATTTTCGATTTGGTAGCCAATCCTGATCTGATGGCGCCGAGTTGACCTGATATTTATTCCTGATGGAACCTTGGGGCACGATTTGTAGTTCTCATACCAAGTTGCCGTCAAACAAGTAGGGGCGGGGTCCCCCCGCCCGAGGAAATGCTGAACCGCCAATGACGGGCGGGGAAACCCCGCCCCTACAAAACTGGCTGTTAAATGTTACACGTTTGATGGCGACTTGGTATCGCAGCTTCCCGCACCCCAAAAAAATTCAGAAGAAAGACTTGACACCCATTAGCCGGGTTTTATATAGTGGCCCAAAAAAGACCGACCGGTCGGTCTCTCTTGGTTGGCCAATGGAGCTGAAACAGAGAATTATCCTGGAATCCTTGCGGCTGTTCTCGCTGAAAGGATTTTTGAGCACTTCGATTCAGGACATCCTGACCGCCGCCGGCACCTCCAAAGGCGGATTCTACAACCATTTCAAAAGCAAAGAAGACCTGTTCTTCGCCGTCCTGGCTGAAGCCCGCAAAATCTGGCGTGACCATCATCTCATCGGTCTGGAACAGATCGACAAGCCCGTCGAAAAAGTGAAGAAGTTGCTGCAAAACCATCGGGACTTCTACCTGAAGGACACCGAGTGCCTGCCGGGAGGCTGTATTTTTGTGACCCTGTTGGTGGAGTTGGACGACCAGTTGCCCAACCTGGCCCAGGAGGTGAACAAAGGTTTTCACAGTCTGAAAGCCATGATCAGCAGACTTCTAGAACAGGGGAAATCATCCGGGGAGTTGCAGGAAGGTGCTGACACGAATGCGGTTACCGAGATGATTTTTTCAGGGATTTTAGGGGCCACGATCAGTTACGGCATGGAAAAGTCCCCCGCCAATGCGGACCAGACCATCAATGCCATGCTCGATTACTTGAATCGATTGGCTCCTTAGGCGGCAAGGCCTCGTTTCAGGAGCGCCCGCCTGGGAAAAATCTTTGCGGACCTTAGGACAACCTTAACCTCAAATTTATTAGGAGAAATGCCAATGGCCCTAATGACGCCGGAGCAGTTCGAAGCATCTCTGAAGCATCTGAAACCCAGGGTTTTTATGAACGGCAAGCTGGTGGCCGACGTCCTGAAAAATAAAAACACCCGCACCGTGGTGGAGGCCAATAAGGCCAGTTATGGCTGGGCCCTGGACCCGAAATATAAAGACATCATGTCGTGCTATTCGCCGCTGGTGAACGAGGTGGTGAACCGCTACACCTATGTCTGCGCCAGCATCGAGGATCTGGTGAAAAAGGCCGAGGCCGGGACCTTTACGGCCGAAATGTTGGGGACCTGTATTTACCGCTGTGTGGGCTTAGACGCCTTTCATGCCCTGGCCGCGACAACCTGGGAGATGGACCGGGACCTGGGCACCGAGTATCGGCCGCGCTTTCTGGAATTCCTCAAGACCGTGCAGAAAAAGGACCTGTCCGTGGCCGGGGCCCTGACCGAGCCCCGGGGCAGCCGCAGCAAAAAGATCGTGGATTGGCCTGACCCCTACCTCGCCTTAAAGGTAATGGAGAAGAACGATAAGGGCATTGTGGTGCGGGGGGCCAAGATCAATATCAGCGGCGCCTATGCCTCCCATGAACTGCTGGTGCTGCCCCAGGGGGCCCATTCCGAAGCCGAAGCCGACTATGCCGTGGCCTTCGCCACCCCCACTGACGCCAAGGGCATCACCTATGTCTGCCAATATTCTCCTTATTCGGCGGAGCGTGATCTGGCCGATAATCTGGAAGAATTGGGTAATCCGGTCTTCGGGCAGCGCGAGACCGCCATGGTGATCTTTGACAATGTCTTTGTCCCCTGGGAACGGGTCTTCCATTGCGGTGAGTTCAAGTATTCCGGCAAGCTGGTGGCCCGTTTTGCCCGGACCCATCGTATGACCTGCGGCGGCACCTGTAAGGTGGGCTTCATGAACCAGATCATCGGGGCGTCAAAATTGATCCAGGAATACAAGGGTCTCGAAAAAGTCTCGCACATCAACGAGCAGATAACCGAGATGGTGGTGCTGCGGGAGACCGGCCGGGCCTGCGGCCAGGCCGCCGCCCGTCAGGGCAAAGAGGAGCCGCCGGGCTCCGGGGTCTTTCTGCCGGATGAACTCATGGGCAACGTGGCCAAATTAAACATCTGCGAGTCCTTCTGGCGGGTCATGGCCCTGGCCGGCGACATCGGCGGCGGTCTGGTCGTCACCATGCCCTCCCTGAAAGAGTTGCACAACCCGGAAGTCAAAGACTTTGTGGAAGAATTTTACAGCTTCGGCTCGGATGAGCCGACCGCCAATATCCTGAAGGTGCATAAACTCTTGCAGCATTGGACCGCCGGCCAGCATGGGGTGGGCACCTGGCACGGGGCCGGCCCGCCCGCGACCCAGAGGATCGCCATCCAGCGGACGGTCAATTTCGAGCATGAGAAGGAATTGGTTAAAAAGACCTTAAATCTCAAGGAAAAAGAGCCGAAGGGCAGCGACGCCTGACCTCAGAATTTCTACCGGCGGGAAGGTTTTGGCAGGGGCGGCTCGCCAGCCGCCCCTGCCAAGGGAGCTTTGATCACCGAAGCCCCTGAACCACCATAATCCGCGTAGGCTACAAGCCATTTCCAGTGTGGAAATGGCTTGTAGTGCTTCAACCCTAGCCTGAATTATTCACGACATCGTCTAGATCTTGGCTATCTAATTGGACATTACACCCAAATATTAATTGCTTAAAAATCCGAGGGTTTTTTATGGAGAACAGCCGCCCTCGGCTGTGCTTATGCAGGCGAGGGCGCCTGCTCTCCATTTTTCGTGTCTTTATTCTGGGTTGAGATTTAGATGAATTTTCTGGGATAGAAGTGAATAAAAAAGGGACCAGGACGGTCCCTTAAAAAAAATAAAATATAAAGAGAAATCAGGCTTATCCTCGCGGCGGAAAGTCAGCTAACGATCAATTGGAGGTTCGATCTTGGCCAGAATCATCCAGGCACAAAAGACGTAGCCGATGATCCCGCCGATGACCATGCCGACAAGATATTGCAGCATGTTAATAATCCCCCCATCCTTGAGACCAAAGCACTATCTCGGGCTAAAAGAAAAACTATGAAGCAATCCCGATAGTTATCCCAGAATACAGCCTCAACTTTCCCATAACAATTTTTTTTATTTTGACGAAATTAAACCACCCCATTCTGACTTGGTCAAAGGGATTGGAGCGGAAATGAACTTAGCTCAATCTCATCAGGCAGGTGGGCAAAAAATCCACAAACCCAGGAACCGGCTCATTTTTGGGGTGGGGCCTCGAGATCATGATAAAAACTGGGAGGCAAGATTACAACCACACAGGCTCAGCAGATTCTGAGGGGCTTTCGCCTTGCTTTAGAAATTAGCCAAACTCGCAATTTCTCCGGTTTTTAATGAATTTCGTTGGTTTCCTCCTAAATCATCCCTCAAAATGGCTATCTAAATAAATCTTTAAGATAAATCTTGGGTGAAATAAATTTCCCGCCGGATTAAAGATGATCGAAGGCCTGTCCCTGGAGGTTCAGATAGGCGACGGCGCTCTTGAGGCCGGCCAGCGTCAGGTCTTCCATGTGAAAGACCTGCCCGATCTGCCGCACGGTCAGGCTCTCGTGAGCCCAATACTCCTTCCGGATGGGGTTGAGCCAGGCGCTGACGGGATAAGCGGCGCGCAGATCCTTGAGCCAGTCGATGCCTGGTTGCCGCTCGCTGGCCCGGATATCGAGGGACCCATGCGCCGCCATCAGCTCGGAAGGAGCCATGTTGGCGTCGCCAATGACCACCAGGCGCGTGGTCTTGGGGTCGCTGATAAACCTTTCCCATTTCACCGGCTCGGTCCGCCGCGGGTCTTTGTACACGCTGCCGTAGATGCAGTTGTGGAAGTAGTAGTAGCGGATATCCCTGAAGAGATCCCGCAGTTTGTTGAAGATCGTCCTGATCAGAGGAATATGCGGGTCCATGGAATAGCCCCCGTTATCTAGTAAGACGATCAAATTCAGCCGGTTGCGCAACTCACGTTCGAACACCAGCTCGATTTCGCCCCCGTTTTTGGCAGTTTGGGCGATGGTCTCATCAATATCCAACTCGCTTTCCGGCCCGACCGGCCGCAGACTCTTGAGGGAAGCCAGCGCCTGGCGCAGATTTTCATTGGAGAGAGACGATTTTTCGCTGTAGTCGATGTAGCGCCGCGCCCCGATCACCTTCTGCGCCGAATGGAACTGGCTCCGACCGTAAACCCGGATGCCGCCGGCGTGC
>JAPLJC010000239.1 GCA_026388765.1 Deltaproteobacteria bacterium | reverse complement strand
ACCCGGGAGAACTCCAGCAGGCCCTTGACGATGTCCCGGGCCCGATAGACCTCTTGCTCCACGTTGGTCAGCAGCTTACGCAAAAGTTCCTTGTCGCCGTCGTCCAGTTCCTCCAGGATAATCTGGCAGGAGGTGGAGATGTTGTTCAGGGGATTGTTCAACTGGTGGGCGATACCCGCGGTCAGGATCCCAAGGGAAGACATCTTTTTACCCTGGACCAGCTGATCCTGACGCCTCTCCAGCTCTTGCACCATGCGGTTAAAGGCCTCCACCACCCGCTGAGTCTCATCCCGGGTGTCCAGCACCGGCAGGGGCGTGAAGTCCCCCTGGGCGATACGGCGGGTGGTGTTCTCGATGACCCTTAAGGGGCGGACGATTTTACGGCTGACCAGAAACATGAGCAAACCCATGGACCCGAGGAAGATAACCATGGCGATGAGAAGCTGGGTCTTCAGGGTGGTGATGATTTCCAGGATCCGGCGGCGCTCGAAGGCGACTAGCTGGACCGACAGGTCCACCAGGGTCTTGCCCCGGCCCCGCAACTGCTCCTCCAAGCCCCGGCTGTCCGGCTGGCCGCGTTCTTTGGGATGTACGGCCAACTGTTGCATCAGCCCCTGGTAAGCCAGCAACTCCTGCCGGAAGGTGGCCAGTTGGCTGGCGACCCGCAAGTTTTGGACGTCCGGGGCGATCTGGTCCAGTTCCTCCAGGGCCTGCTGGGTATAGCGCTGATTCTGGCGGAAATCCTCCTCCTGGCCATAGAGGAGATAATTTTTTTCGTAGCGGCGGATTTCCAGGACTATCTCCCGCAGGTCGTCGGCGATCTGAACGATGCGCTGCTTCACTTCGATGGCCTGGAGATAGTGGTAGGAAAAGCCGCCGATGAAACCGACGCCCAGGACGGAGGCGATCAAACCGACGATCACCTTTTGGCGGATGTTCAGATGCACGGGGTCCTCCGCAATCAGTTACAAGTTGCCAGTTGTTACCAAGCACTCAAAATCAAAAATATCCGTAAGGGCATAGCGTGCTGTGCCCCTGGGGGACGCACGCCGAGGTCTACCGGCTGAGGATTAATTTCCCCATCCCGGGGCGGACCCCATGAATCGTGGGCCATCGAGGGTCAATTTTCTTTTTGCAACGGTTCTTGCAATAGGAAATCTTACCCCATTATACACCCTTTCAAGCAGAAGTAATTTCTACCAAGGGCCCGGAGGTCCGGGCCCAACTAGAGATATTTCCATCACATTAGCCGATTATGCTGCAATATGCAACATGATAAGTTTATTTGGAAAAGGCCTTGACTCCTTGTGAGAATTTTAACATACTATCTCCCAACCAATTTACCTGGAGGGAGCAGGCAAGATGGATATATATCTTCCCATCGCAGGAATGAGCATCAATTTTTTCATCCTCCTGGGAGCCGGCGGGCTGGTAGGGTTTCTCTCCGGACTCTTCGGGGTGGGGGGCGGCTTTTTGCTCACCCCCTTGTTAATGATGGTCGGCATCCCGCCGGCCGTGGCCGCGGCCTCGGATTCCAACCAGATCGTCGCCGGAGCCTCTTCCGGAGCCTTCGCTCATTGGCGCTTGGGCAACGTGGACTTCAAGATGGGGCTGGTCATTCTTATCGGCGGCATTGCCGGCGGCACCGTCGGGGTCCAGGTGGTCAAATACCTCCGGGCCATGGGCAACTTTGAGTTCGTCATGAAAGTGGTGTACGTGCTCATGTTGGGACTGGTGGGTGGCGCCATGTTCATTGAATCCTGGCGCACTATCCGGCGCAGCAAAAAGGGCGACGCGGCCGGGGGCGAGGAAATGGGCGGCGCCAAGCTGGGGCAGATCTTCCAAAAGCTCCCCCTGAAGATGCACTTCCAGCGCTCGGGCATCAATACCTCCGCCCTCTTCCCCTTCGGCATCGGCGCCACCGTGGGCTTCATGGCAGCCCTGCTGGGGGTGGGCGGCGGCTTCATTATGGTGCCTGCCATGATCTACATCATCGGCATGCCCACCATCGCCGCCATCGGCACCGACCTCTTTCAGATCGTGCTCACCTCCGCCAACGTTACCCTGCAACAGGCTTGGGTGAACAAGACCGTGGACCTGCTGCTGGCCTTAACCCTGCTCTTCGGCTCGACTATCGGGGCCCAGTTCGGGGCCATCGCCGGCCGGCGCATGAAGGGCGAGCAGATCCGCATCCTGCTGGCCGCCATCGTCCTGATCCTGGCCGTGAAGATCTTTTTTGACCTGATCCTCACCCCCAGCGATCTGGTGAGCCTGGCCCCGGCCAAGGGAGGAGGACACTAAGATGAAGCGGTTATTGACGCTCCTGGCGGCCCTCTTCCTGGCCAGCTCAGGCCTGGGCCTGGCCCAGACCACGGCCCCGGCAGACCAGCAAAAGGTGGTGACCTCGGCCTCCAAGCATCTCATTGAGATCGGCCTGTCTTACCATGGTGACCAGATTCACTTCTTCGGGGTCAGTCCGGTCCGTGACTGTGATTTGATCATCCGGCTCACCGCGGAAAAGAGCGAAGAAGTTAAACTCTCGGTCAAGGGCCGGGTAGGACCCTTCTGGATGTCAGTGAAACAGTATGATGTCACCGACGCTCCCTTCGTGTATAAGATCCACAGCACCAAGCCCATAGAGCAGATCGTCTCACCGGAGACCGCCCAGGAATTGGAGCTGGGGTATGCGGCGGTGCAGAAGAAAATGAAGCTGCACCTGGCCCGGGGCGAGGCCGCCCCCGATGACGCCGACAAGGTCTTCAAGGGCCTGGTAAAGATCAAAGAGGAAGCCAACCTCTATAACATCGTCGCCGATCCTGCTCGCCTGGAGATCGCCGAAGGCCAGCTCTACAAACACTATTTCCGCTTTCCGCCGGCGGCCACCGAAGGCCGTTATGTGGTGGAGTCCTTCGCCTTCAAGGATAAGCAGTTGGTGGGCTCCGGCAAGGATGTCATTGAGATCAAGAAGGTGGGCCTGGAGCACTGGCTGACCGACGTCTCCCAGAACCACCCGCTGTTATACGGCATCATGGCGGTGCTCATCGCCCTGGGCGCCGGCCTGCTGGTGGGTATGATCTTCAGGAAGGGAGGACACCATTGATGGCCGAACCAAACGGCAAAACCATTGTAGTAGCGGTGGACGGTTCCGCCCCGGGTTGGGAAGCCATGGAAACAGCCCTGTCCCTGGCGCACCTCCTGAACCGGCCGGTGGAGGTCCTGACGGTGATTCAGCACCGCAAGTCTGGCTATTTCGCCTTTATCGACCGCCACCTGGAAGAGGAGCAGCACACCTACGCCGTGAAAATCCTGGAAGAAGGGAAGGAAAGGGGCCAGAAGGCCGGCGTGGAGGTGCGCCCCCATCTGCTGGAGGGCGAACAGGACGTCTCCGAGATCATCCTCTCCTTCCTGGAGGGGGCGGGCGCGGTTAAATTCCTGGTCCTGGGCAGCCACGGCCATAGCTTCGTCAGCCGGCACATCATCGGCTCGGTCACCGAGCGGGTGATCCGGGAAGTAGCCTATCGGGGCCTGCAGGTGCCGGTGCTGGTGGTGCCGGCCTCAGCAGCGGCGGAGGCCCAGACCAAGGCTTAAGATAGTGGTCAGTAGTAAGTAGTCAGTAAAACCCTTTCTCCTAATCAAAAGAGGAACCGAGCGCAGGCCCGGTTCCTCTTTTTCTGGTCTTCATAGGGGTACTGCTTGCTGTGAACTTTTCGGCTTTTTGATTTTTGAAGCATACTATTCTATAATTTGCCCACATAGGGAAAGCCGATGCGGTCTGCGGACAAGATAATTCATATTTTGACTTATAGGAATCGCCCGAAACTAGCGCAAGCGCTTCGAGGGACAAGATATGATCTGAACGAGAGTTCCACTTACGGAAGCCGTTGGTACTCCAGATTAACCACAGTTGAAGTTTATGCACCTATTCACCAATATGATCAACTTCAAAAGCTTTCCGATGAAGAAAAGGCCGAGATCATAGGTGCTTTTCAGGTGGTTTATCCCGTTCGCGATAATGACGTAGAGATAAATTGGATAGAGTTCTTTGTTGACCCTGAAGCTCCTATACCCACGCCATCACGTCAGATTTCGCGATTAAAAGAGATCGATTTTGTATATATCACAGAGCAGGTTGCCAAGTGCGACGGAAAGATTGCTTCAGCAGATTTTGAGGGAGCTATCACTAATGCTCGAAATCTCCTAGAATCCATGTGTAAGTATATTCTCGATGATGCGAACGAGTTATACGATGAAAAGGCTGATCTTCCTGAGCTTTACCGTCAGACTTGCCAAATACTCAATATGCACCCTAGTCAGCACGCTGAGAAATCCTTCAAGCAGGTTCTTTCAGGTTGCTTCGGCATTGTGCATGGTATCGCCGCTATCAGGAACGAACTTAGCGATGCCCACGGCAAGTCTAAGACACGCCACTATAAACCTGATGAACGTCACGCGATGTTCGCTGTAGGTGTCGCAAAATCGCTAGCTGAATTCATTTTCTCCTCATACATGGAGAATACCAAGAAGGCATCCAACTGACCATGAATAATCCTCCCCATCCAGGCGAAATTATTCGGGAATTGTGTCTGGAGCCTCTGGGCTTGACCGTCACGCGGGCCGCGCAAGGACTCGGGGTGACCCGCAAGACTCTCTCGATGCTGTTAAACGGTCACGCCGGCATTTCCCCTGAGATGGCCGTCAGGTTATCGCAGGCCTTTGGCCGCAGCCCTGAAAGCTGGTTACAGCTTCAGGCCCAGTATGATCTGGCCCAAGTCAGAAAATCGCCCAAGGAGATCAACCTCAAACCTCTCCATGACCTCGCCGGCCCACAACCTTGATGAGCCGCCAGTCGCAACCGGATATAAAAAGGGGCGTGCGGCCTCACGCCCCCAATATTCGCGACCGGACCATAAGGTAACCGGCGGTGAGCAGCTTGGGCGGCTTAAACTAAGCCGCAGTCCTCAGCTGCCTCAGCAGCCACCCTTAAAATAGGTGAAGATCAAAAAACCGACCACGACAACAATCAGAAGCCATTCCATATATATCGTCCTTTTCTTAATGAACGGAAAAGATTGTCTTGTATAATATAGCCATTTCCTCATCAACCTTGCAACAAATTCATAATATAAAATAATTTATTGAACCAGTGCCCCCTTCCCTTCCGAGTCCCAGGATTATGAATCATAAAAATATCCAGGTTTTTGAAGAATTAGCCGATGCCTATGATGGCTGGTTTGATCTGCACCGGTATGTCTACGAATCCGAGCTTCTGGCCCTAAAGGAAGTTATCCCCCCAAGGGGGAAAGGCCTGGAGATCGGGGTGGGCTCCGGGAGATTTGCCGTGCCACTGGGTCTGCGCCTGGGAGTTGAACCGGCCGGAGCGATGGCCCGGATGGCCAGGAACCGCGGTCTAAATGTTCTCCAGAGTTACGCCGAAGAACTGCCTTTTAAAGAGCAGGCCTTCGATTTTGTCTTGCTGGTCACGGTTCTGTGCTTCCTGGCGGACCCGCCCGCCGCCTTGAAAGAGGCGACCAGGGTGCTGAAACCGCAAGGCCATTTGATCATCGGCATGATCGACCCGGACAGCCCCCTGGGGCAATATTACGAAATGAACCAAGAAAGGAGCAAGTTTTACCGCCAGGCAAGATTTCACCCGGCCGGGCAGGTCCTAGAATGGCTTGAAACACTGGGTTACCTTAACTTCGAGACCCGCCAGACCATCTTTCAAGACCCGAAAACGCTTACGGCCCCGGAACCGGTGGACCAGGGTCATGGCGCCGGGGTCTTTGTCGTAATCGCGGGGCAAAAATCCTAGGCAGCTCCCCGCTAAAAAATAAGGCTAATCAGCCTTAACTTTTTGCCATATTTTCAGTTTGTTGATGATCTTCGGAATAAACAGGGAAAAGGCAAAGAGGCCCAGGGAAAAAGACACCTTCCAGGAGAGGAGGTTGGCCCACTGGCCGCTGGCCCAGACTTCTTTGATGGTCCCCACAAAGAAGGTAAAGATGAAGGTGCCCGTCAGAATCCCCAAGCCCGTGCCCCAGAGGTAATCCCGGAAGCGAACTTTGGTCAGCCCCATGCCGAAATTCATGAGGGTGAAGGGGAAATAGACCAGGCGCAGGTAGAGCACCGTGGCAAAGCCGTTGCGTTCGATGGCGTCGTCGTATTTCTTCAGCCGGTCGCCGATGAGAGCAGCGGCGAATTCACGCCCCAGGTAACGTCCGATGAGAAAGGCCCCCGCCGCCCCCAGCATCGCCGCCACCCAGACATACAAAAAACCCCAATAGGGTCCGAAAATGGCGGCTCCCAGGGCGGTGAGCAGGGTGCCGGGAATGAACAGGCAGACCCCAGCGGAGTAGATTAGGATGAAGGCCAGGGGCGCCCACCAACCGGCAGCCTGCAAGAAACCGCCCAGCCACTCCGTGGTCAGGAGGGCCCTGACGGGAGAAAAACGCACCACCAGGATGGCTGCGACCACGAAAACCGCCAGGATGCCAGCCTTGACCATCGCCGTCTTTCGAACTTTACCGGTCGGCATAATTTTTCTTAACGGGTCATTCCGAGCCGCGACGCTCAGGGTGACAGTTTAATAATTTACCTGCCGAAAAAACGGCCCAGGAAGCTTTTCTTCCGGGGCTCCGGGGCGGGCAGCCCCAGGTGCCGGCAGATGACGGCCTCCAATTGGTCTTCGGCCACATCCGCGCCTTCCACGACGATCTCCTCACCGACCATCACCGCGGGCGCCGTCGGCAGGTCCAGCTCGAAATACTCGTCCGTCTGGTAATCGGCAATGGGCTTGGAGATGACCTCGGCCTCGAATTCATACTTTTGGCCCAACCTGGGCACCATTTCCTGGAAATGCTTTCAGGGCTTGCCGTTGGGCTCGTTGTAAAAGCATCTGACTTTGAGCATGGTGTTCTCCTTACTGAAGTTACTCCGTGCTGGTTAAACCGGGTTATTTTTTAAAAAGACGTTCCAGAAATCCCTTTTGGGCCTCTGGCGGCAATTCCGGCAAGCCCAAATGGCGACGAATGGCGGCTTCCACCTTTCCCTCGGAAATATTGGCTCCCTGGGCCACTACCTCTTCAGCCACCATGGCGGCAGCGGCTGGAGGGAGGCCTAGTTTAAGGTATTCAGCGGTCTGATATTCGGCCCGCGGCTTAGAGATAACCTCCACCTCAAGGTCATATTTCTCGCCCAACCTGGGCAGCATCTCTTGCAACTGCCCTCAAGGTTTTCCGCAAGGCTCGTTCATGAAAAACCTGACTTTAAGCATAGTCGTCTCCTTTGGAACGATTATTTCCTAGCCACTGCCGTCATACGGGACAGCATCTGCTCCGGCGGCAGATAATCCACCAGCCGCTGGCCGGCGCATTCCTTACCCTGATCATCAAGGAAAACCACCGTCGGCACCCCTTTGACGCCGTACTGGCTGAGCAGACGGGTGTTCAGGGGATTGTCTTTCTGGGTCAGGTCCACTTTGACCATGATAAAATCCCGGTCCGCCAATTTCACGAGGTCGGGATGATGAAAGGTGATTTCATCCAATTCCCGGCAGGGGCTGCACCAGGTGGCGTAGAAGTCGATAATCACCGGCTTCTGCGCTTCCCGGGCCTGGGCCAGGACCTGATCCGAGTACGGCTGCCAGGTTACGCCGGGGCCCCGGAAAGCCCAGGAACCGACCAGAAAAGTGGCCAGGATCACCCCCGCCAGGGCGGCGCCGGTCTTGAGCCAGTGGAAACTCCGGAAGGAAGCGGTCGAACGGTCCAGCCAACCCAGGTGGATAGCGGCCGCCAAAGCCACCCCGGCCAGCAGCGCCTGACTTACGGTTTCGGAGAGCAGGGGCCGGATAAAATAGGCGGCCATACCCACCAGGACCCAGCCCATGAGCTTGCGCACCCAAATCATCCACTCCCCTGAGCGGGGAAGCTTCTCCAGGCTGCCGGAAAAGATGGCCAGGAAAAACAGGGGCAGTCCCAGGCCCAGGCTGAGTATGAAGAAGACCAGGAAACCCAGCAGTGGCGACCCCATGGAGGCCACCCAGGTGAGCAATCCCAACACGAACGGCCCGAGGCAGGGCGCGGCCACCAGCCCCAGGGACACCCCCATGAACAGGCTGCCGACGTAGCCGGCATAGGACTTGGCGGCCGCCTGGGTAAGACTGCCGGGCAGGCGCAGTTCCCAGAAACCGAAGAGGCTGGTGGCAAAGAAGACCAGGATGGCCGCCACCGCCAACAACACCAGAGGATTTTGCAGCATGGCCCCCATGAGGCCGCCGGTTAAGGCTGCCGCCACTCCCAGGATGGAGTTGGTGAGGGCCAGGCCCACCAGGTAGAAGAGCCCGTGCACCACCAGGCGCCCCTGGCCCTGGCCGCTCTTGCCGCCAAAATATGAGACGGTAATGGGGAGCAAGGGGTAAACGCAAGGCGTCAGGTTGAGGGCCATACCGCCTGCAAAGATGCCCAGCAAGGTCCAGACCATGGCCCAACCCGAGAGCAGGCCGGGACCATAGGCCTCCGGGGCGTAATCGCACAGCCCCAGGGGATCGCTGGCCACGGGCAGGCCGCTTTTTTGCCATTCCGGAAACCCCAGGGGATCACGGTAAACGTTGCTATAACCCAGTTGGACGGCCACCCGGGCCGCCGAGTCGCTGCGGACTCAGGCCAGGCCTGCTCAGTAGAAGACCGCCAGGCGGTTTTTATCCGGCCCCAAAAGGGTCGCCATTTTCCCCTGGGCCCGCCACCTGCCCCACCAGGTGGGCTCGATGGGAAAATTGACCGCCCCCTGCAGATAACCGCTGCGATATTCCCAATCCTGGCGGGTGTCCACCAGGAGAAGCTTTTGCGGCTCTTGCCGGTAAATCCGGGCCAGTTCCTCGGTGCTGATCAGGCGATAGCCGCCATTTTTGGCTTCGGCCTGCACCTCCTCCCACGTGGCATCATGGGGCGGCGGCAGGGGCCGATGCTCGTACCAGAGGGCGGCCAGGGTCAGGGCCATGGCCAGGATGGACAAGAAAAGGGTTCTTTTCATGGCTTCTCACTGTAGGGGCGGGGTCTCCCCGCCCTGGTTTGAAACCGCCTATTTTTTTGGGCGGGGGAACCCCGCCCCTACGATTATAGGGCACGGCACGCCGTGCCCCTTACAACCGCCCCTCGCGCCGGAGCTTGTTGAGCAGAAATTCGGTCCCGGCCGGCGGGATTTTCAACCGCCGGGCCACGGCGGCGGGGTCGGCGGCGCCCAATTCCTTGACCACCGCGGCCGCCTCCTCCGCCAACTCCTCCAGCCACTCCTCAAAGAGCACCAGTAGTTCCGGCTCGGCCACCTTCAGCAGTTGGTCGGCGCGGGTCACCTTCTCCAGCAAACTGCGGCACATCTGCGTCGGGTCGACACCTTCGCCCAGGCATTCGGCCAGTCAGAGGTGTACCATGCTGGCCACCTTATCGCCTTCGGCCTGGCCCACCAGGCTGACTACAAACTTAAAAAGGGCCTCATCCCCCAGGAGGGGAAAGAGTCTGCCCGCGGCCCGGGCTAAAGCCGCCAGCGCCGCCTCCGGCTCCATGCCATCCATAATCCGCTGAATTTGGTCTTCGCTCATGGGGTCATCTTTCGCGCTTAAAAAGTTTTTCGGTTGCTCAACAGGTCCAGGGCCAGTTCTTCCAGGGCCGCCAGGATGGCCACAATGCGTTGGTCGCTCATGCCATAATGGATAAAGGGGCCGCGGCGCTCCACCGTCACCAGCAGGGCGCGGCGCAGTTCCTTGAGATGGTGGGAGACCAAAGGCTGGGACAGGCCCAGCTCTTCGACGATGGCGGAGACGGGTTTGCGCCCGTCCTCCAGGCAGAGGAGAATCCGCAGCCGGTTTTCGTCGGCCAGGCTCTTGGCCAGAAAGGCCAGGGTGGGCAGGTTATGGCCCGGCACCGTGGACTCCTCTTGAAGGTTGGCATTCAAATCAATATATAAATGATTGTTTATATATAATGGACGGCACTGTCAAGCAAATTCTGGGGGGGGGGAAAAAACGCGATGAAAGGTAGCGACTGTCTTTTCTGTCAAGCTGCCAGATGCAGCTGAGGGTTCCAGTAAGTACGATTTTTGAGCATGGCATT
>JAPLJC010000075.1 GCA_026388765.1 Deltaproteobacteria bacterium | reverse complement strand
TGCGCAAACTCCTGGTGATACTTAATGCCATGCTCAAAAATCGTACTTACTGGAACCCTCAGCTGCATCTGGCAGCTTGACAGAAAAGACAGTCGCTACATTTTACTGCTTGCTACGCCTCTACCTCCGAACCAGCCACGGGCCTTTTTGACCCAGCTCGCTTCTTTGAAGCCCATGAGGCCCTCGGGTTTGAAGATCATGAGCAGGACCAGGAGCAGCGGCCCGACTACCCAACGCCACAGGCCCAGGGGCCGGAGCAGTTCCATGAGCACGGTGAAGATCGTCGCCCCGAGAAGCGAGCCGGTGAGGCTGCCCACGCCGCCCAGGTAGACCATGACCAGCATGTCGGTGGACTTGAGGATCGAAAAGCTTCGGGGGTTGATGAACTGCAGCAGGTGGGCGTACAGGCCCCCGGCCACCCCGGTGAAAAAGGCCGAAATCAGGAAGGCGTAGAGCTTGAGGCGCCGGGTGTCCACCGAGGTGAGGTTGGCGGCCATCTCGTCTTCCCGGATGGCCATGATGCCCCGGCCGAAATTGGAGTTTACCAGGTTGCGCAGGGCCAACAAAGTGATCAGGACCCAGGCCGTCACCCAGAAGAGGTTGGTGAGGCGGGGCATGCCCAGGTAGCCCCGGGGGCCGCCCAGGGCGTCGATGTTCTCCAACACACTCTTGACGATCATGTTGAAGGCCAGGGTGACGATGGCCAGGTAATCGCCCCGGGTGCGAAACGAGGGATAGGCCACGATGAGACCGGCCGCGGCCGCAGCCAGGCCGCCGGTCACCAGCACCGCCGGGAAGGCCCAGAAGGAGGCGGCCCGGGGCAGCACCGCCACGGTCAGGATGGCGGCGACGTAAGCGCCGATGCCCATGAAGCCGGCGTGGCCCACGGAAAACTCCCCCATGTAGCCGTTCACCAGGTTGAGGGAGAGGGTGAGGATCATGTTGATCCCCACATACATGAGGATCTGGATGACGTAGGGGTTGAGCAGGCCACTAGCCGGCAAGAACCAGGCTAAGGCGAGCAACAGGGCCGTGCCGAAGTAGGTGAGGAGTTTCTTTTGATTAATCGAAGTTACCATGAATAATCTTTGCTATTTGAATATTAAAGTCCCCCCTCCCTTGAGGGGAGGGGGCTAGGGGGAGGGTGGCGTTCGCCTATCGCAGCTTCACAGATGACGCCACCCCCACCCCAGCCCTCCCCCCTCAAGGGGGAGGGAGTTAAAAGGCTGCAGTTAATTCGGCGGGTTGAGCCCGCCCTATCCCTGTTTAGTGTTCTGTGGTAAATCGCTTGTGCATCTTGGACACCTTGTTGCTTCCTGGGAAATCCAACTCTTGCAGAAAGGACAATTCTTTTTCATTTCCTTTAAGTAAGTTGCATCCCACCTTTCAAGCAAGAATAGGCCACTGAGCATGAGAAATGTAGTCAGAAAAACAAAGAATCTTAGCCAGCCTCTATTTTAAAATGCCCTAATCACCTGCAAACAATATATACAAAGAAAAACAGAAAGAGCAATGGCAAAAATAAATAACCAAGCTATTATTTTTACTGAAGAATGTTCTTTTTCCTGTGCGTCCTTATATGTAAAAGAAAAAAACCCAGCTGTGCAACCAGCAGCTAAAATGCCGAAAATAACTGATAGACGTTCTAATGCAGATATTGATTAATCGCTTTTTAAAATAGTAGAGATATCAATTATTATAGCAGGCGCATTTACAATTATCATGATATCTACAAAAACGCAAACTCCGAGAACTACGATAATGCAAGAGATGGTATTTGGTGTGGTAAATTGTCTATTTGTCATGCTTGGCCTCATCTTTTTTTCATTGATTTCACATCTCCTGTATCATCTCGTTCCCAAGCTCAGCTTGGGAACGAGATGATGGCGGGCACGGAGGCCCGCCCCACCATCCTTTTCTGCTCACTGCTAACCGCTTACTGCTCACTGACCTTACACCCGCTCAAACACCGGGCGGCCGAGGATGCCGGTGGGTTTGAAGACCAGGAGGAGCAGCAGCAGCGAGAAGGCCACGAAGTCCCGGTAGGTGGAAGAGGGTAGGATGAGTGGGGTGAAGACTTCCACCGTCCCGAGGATGAAGCCTCCCAGCATGGCGCCCCGGATATTGCCGATGCCGCCCACCACCGCGGCGATGAAGGCCCACCAGCCGATGCGGATGCCCATGTAGGGGTCCAGCACCGGGTAGGCCAGGCCGTACATCAGGCCGCCGGCCGCGGCGATGGCCGAGCCGATGGCGAAGGTGAGCGAAATGACCCGGTCCACCGGCACCCCCATGAGGGGCACGATGGGCCGGTTATAGGAGATGGCCCGCATGGCCATGCCCAAGAGCGTCCGGCGCACCAGGAGGTCCAGGGCGATCATCAAAACCGCGGCCAGCAGGATGATGAGCACCTGCAGCGGGGTGATGGTGAGGCCGGCCACCTGCCAGGAGGTCGTGGTGATCAGGGTGGGAAAGTGCCGAGGCTCCGGTCCCAGCAGGCCCAGGGTGAAGTTTTCCAGGAAGAGGCCGACCCCCAGGGCGGTGATCACCGCCGAGACCCGGGGCGCGGCGCGCAAGGGCCGGTAGGCCAGGCGTTCGATGGTCACCCCCAAAAGCGCCGTGAGGAGCATGCTGAAGGTCAGGGCCCCGGTGAAGACCACAAACAGGGGCAGTTTGAGGGGCAGGCCCAGGAGAAAGGCGGCTCCGGCCAGGCTGAGGTAGGCGCCCACCATGAAGATATCGCCGTGGGCGAAGTTGATCATGGTCAGGATGCCGTACACCATGGTGTAGCCCAGGGCGATGAGGGCGTAAACGCTCCCCAGTTGCAGGGCGTTCAGGACATTTTGCGCCAGGAGTTGGAACATGAGTTTCCGGAAGGATTTTGGTTAAGGAGCAGGGGCGCCCCAGGGTGCCGCCCCTTAAGGGTTAACGTTATTTACGGAGCAACGGTGGCATAATATTTAAATTTGCAATCCTTGACGTTGATGATGACCGCGCTCTTGATGGGATCGCCGGTGCCGTGGAATTTCATGGATCCGGTCACCCCTTCAAATTCCTTCACCCCGGCCAGGGCGTCCCGCACTTTCTGGCGATCCGGGACGCCGGCCTGGGAAACGGCGCTCAGCAGCAGCTTGCCGGCGTCGTAGGTGAGGGCCGCCACATCATCGGGCTTTTTACCATATTTGGCTTCGTAGGTCCGGATGAATTTCTGGGCGGTCTCCGTGGCGATATCCGGGGCATAGTGGGTGCTGAAAAAGGATTCCTCCAGTTCCGGCCCGCACAGGGTCAAGATCTCCTGGCTGCCCCAGGAGTCGGAGCCGATGAGGGGACAATTGACCCCCAGGCGCCGGGCCTGCTGTACCTGCAAGGGCACTTCGTTGTAATAGTTGGGTAAAAACAGGACCCCGGGGTTGGCGGCCTTGATGGTGGTGAGCTGGGAGGAGAAATCCTTGTCGTCCTTGGTGTAGGACTGGAAGGCCACCACCTTGCCGCCGGCGGCTTCAAAAAATTTCTGGAAGTACTCGGCGATGCCTTTGTTATACTCCGAAGCCACGTCGTAGAGGACCGCGGCGGTCTGGACCTTGAGGTTATCCCGGGCGAACTTGGCCATCACCTGGCCCTGGAAATCGTCGATAAAGCAGGCCCGGAAGACGAATTTTTTGCCTTCGGTAACCTTGGGATTGGTGGCCCAGGGGCTGATCATGATCACTCCGCTATCCTCGCAGATGCGGGCGGCGGGAATGGCATTGCCCGAGGCGTTGGGGCCGATAATGGCCAGGACGTTGTTCTGGCTGATGAGCTTCTGGGCCGTGGCCGCGGCCGACTCGGCCTTGTCTTCATTATCTTCCACAAAGAGCTTGATGAGGTATTGCTTGTCCCCCAGCTTCAGGCCGCCCCCGGCGTTGACCTGGGCCGCCAACAGTTCCATGGCGTTTTTGCAGGAGTCGCCCACCGTGGGTTTGCTGCCGGTGAGTTCGGCATTGACGCCGATACGGATCTCATTTTCCGGGGCGCGGCCGCAGGCTCCGGCCAGCAAAACCATCAGGGATAAGACAATCAGGGGCCATTCATAGCGGTTCATGACGCGCTCCTTTTTGGTGCTCGCAGGGCCCAGCAAGCCAGGCATCTAAGGTTAGGGCCTCCAGATTTCAAAATAATCCAGCCAGCAATCTACCAAGGGAGACCGGCCGCGTCAACTGCAATCCGCGGGTCTCTAACCATGGGAGCCAGAGGCCCGAAATTTGGACCGCTACCAAGATTTCTCTAATACCTGGCGGCTAAATCTCGTTGGCGCGGCCGCCAATCCGGTCTACAATGGGAGCAAATTTTCACCTGGCGCAGGGCGTCGAGGAGGGCGGGGTGGAAGCCAAAGCTAAAGAAGAACCGGGGGGAAAAACCCAAATCCTCAGGAAGATCTATCTCTTCTCCGGGGTGTCGGACGCCGACCTGGAGGTTCTGGCGCAGATGGCGGTGAGCCGGGCCTTTCCCCGGCAGGACACCATCTTCCGGGAGGGCCGGGAGGCCCTGGGGTTTTACCTGCTGATCAGCGGGTACGTGAAGCTGGTGAAGAGTTCCCCGGACGGCAAAGAGTATATCCTCCGGCTGGTGGGTCCGGGAGAGAGTTTTGCCGAGGCCGCGGTCTTCAGCGAGGCCCCCTATCCGGCCACGGCCATGGCCCTGGAGGACTGCCGGACCCTGTTTTTCCCCAAGGCCCCGTTCCTGCGGCACCTGGCGGCCTCGCCCCATTTGGCCCGGAATATGCTGGCCACCTTGAGCCGCCTGAATCTGCATCTGACCCGGCAGCTGGAAGACCTGTCCTTAAAAGAAGTATCGGCGCGTCTGGCCCGCTACATTTTGGAGCGCTGCCAGGAGACGCACGGCCGGATCGATCCAGGACTGGCGTTCGAATTGCCCACCACCAAAACCCACCTGGCCGCTTATCTCGGCACCATCAGTGAGACCCTGTCCCGAACCTTGTCCCGCTTAAAAGGTGAAGGGGTGATAGAAGTGGATAAGGGCAAGATAACCATAATTGCCCCCGGCGTGTTGCAGAATATGGCCCGGGGCGGCAAGGCGTGACTTTGGCATGGTGCGGCGAGCTTTTTTAAAAATGGACAAAAGACGGGATTTTGTCCAGTTTTCTTTTTACCGCGCTCTTTCTTAAGAATCTTCTGGCAAATATTTTTCGAGCAAACGCGCCATGCACTTTATTTCAACTGCCATCGCCTCGGCTTCTTCAGTGCTCATATCAGCTGTAACTTGCAGTTTATTGCGGACTATTTTGAATCTCTGACGAATATTTTCAGGAAGTTCTTCTGGCTCTATATAGACTAAATTAAAATTGTAAGCATTGGTAAGCCTCTCCTGAATTGGTCCCGGTTTATCTATGTATTCAATGGCGATCTGAAAATATATATGCTGTTTTGAATAGTTCATGGTTCCTCCTTGTTTCCGTTTTAGAGGCCGTCAATCCTCCACCACCATCTTAGCTGCCATAAAGGGGTCGATGGAACTGGACGCCGTTTAGGCTGGGCCATAGGTGAAACGTCCATCCTGTCCCAATATTCTGTGGGTCGTATAATCTCAAGCCCATTAGCCTTGAGATTAAGTTTTTCAATGAATTTTTTATCGTAGCTTAGAAGAATATTCATTTTTACATATTCTGCTTCTGCTAATATTCTACAGTCTGCTTCTTTGTTTTTGTGGTATAAAAGAAAATCTTTCTTCCTTTCCTCTACTCGTTGATCATCAAATTTCCATTGACGAGTATTTAAAATAGTTTGCCCTTCATGCTCTAGTCGCTTCATCCTATCCGGAATGCGGTTATATTCTGCTTTTACAGTAGGAAGTACATAGATTTTATAATGTATATAAAGGGCAATGCGAATCATCGCTCTTCGCTCGTTTGATAACTGATCGCTTAATGGATCATATCCTGGGGACATTGCTTCAAGTAAATAAGTGATGAGATTTGAATCTATGGCTATTTTAGGTTGCGTATCCATCTGGCCCTCTCAAATCCTCTTGTATTACAATAGCACAATGAAACAGTATTTTAAAGTAATCCGCTTGTGTTTTATTGGTAATAACATTTTGTCCCTTTTAGACAAAATGCTTCAAATTATCCAGTGTTCGGGGGTGTCGGTCAAACCCCATAACCCCGGTGGTTTTCATAACTGGACTAATTAGCACGAATTGTCCAGTTTTTATAGCCTTAAAGGGACCAGGGCGGTCCCTTGGCTTTTCTATTAGCGGCACAGGCCTCTGGTTGGGAAAAACACAGGCTGGAAGCCTGCGCTACTAGCGTAAAAGTTTTTGGCCGGCAACTTATTGAGTTTTGCCGCGGCGCGGGTTAAATTAGACCATTATGCGTCTTTCTCTCAACTGGCTAGGGGATTTTGTCGAGCTCGCCGTGGCGCCGGAGGTCCTGGCGGACCGCCTCACCATGGCAGGCCTGGAAGTGGAGGGCCTCGACCGGATAACCCCCGGTTTTTCCGGGGTGGTGGTGGGTCAGGTGACCGCGGTTGAACCCCATCCCCAGGCCGATCGCCTGCGGCTGGCGGAAGTGACCACGGGCAGTGAAACCTACCGGGTAGTCTGCGGCGCCCCCAACCTGGAATTGGGCCGTCTCTATCCTTTTGCCCCGGTGGGGGCGGCGGTGGGCGGCCACGAGATCAAGGCCGCCAAGCTCCGGGGTGTCGCGTCCGAGGGCATGCTCTGTGCGGAAGACGAACTGGGGTTGTCCCAAGACCACGTGGGCCTGATGGATATTCCCCAGGACTTGCGGCTGGGCCGGGACCTGGCCGAGGCCCTCAACCTCGCTGACGTGGTTCTGGAAGTGGCGGTGACCGCCAACCGTTCCGACTGTTTGAGCATCCTGGGCCTGGCCCGGGAGGTGGCGGCCCTGCTGGATGTGCCCTTGCATCATCCCGAGGTTCGGGTGGCTCCGGCTGGAGGCCCCCAGGACTTCAAGGCCAAGGTCACCATCCTGGACCCGGTGCACTGCCCCCGTTACGCCGCCCGCCTGTTGACCGATCTTCAGGTGGGGCCGTCCCCCTTCTGGATGCGCCGGCGCCTGGAGGTCTCGGGCCTCAGGACCATCAATAACCTGGTGGACGTCACCAACTACGTGCTGCTGGAGTTCGGCCAGCCCCTGCACGCCTTCGATTTCAAGCAGCTTCAGGGTGGGGAGATCGTGGTGCGTCTGCCCCGGTCTAAGGAGGCAACATTTACCACCCTGGACGGCCAGGAGCGGGAGCTAGAGCCTACGACCCTGCTCATCTGCGACGCCGAACGGCCGGTGGCCCTGGCCGGGGTCATGGGGGGGCTTGATTCCGAAGTCACCCAAAGCACCCGCCAGGTGCTCATTGAAAGCGCTTATTTCAACCCGGCCACCATCCGGCGCACCGCCAAGCGGTTAGGCCTCAGCAGCGAGGCCTCCTACCGTTTCGAGCGGGGGGTGGACCCGGACGGGGTGATCCACGCCCTGGAGCGGGCCGCCCAGCTCATGTGCGAGGTGGGGGGCGGCCGGGTGGTGGGCGAAAGGATTGATGAATACCCGGCGCCCATTCAGCATCCCCGCCTGAGCCTGCGGGTCTCCCGAACCAATCAGGTTCTGGGCACGGACTTCGCCACCGAAACCATCGCCGGTTTATTGAAGCGCCTGCACCTGCCGGCCCTGAGTCTGGACCGGGAAAACCTGGCGGTCCAGGTGCCGTCCTTTCGCAATGATTTGACCCGGGAAGTGGATCTCATCGAGGAGGTCGCCCGGCTGGCGGGCTTTGACCAGATCCCGGTGACCCTGCCCCGGGGCGAGGTGGCCACCCGCCGCGAGGGTCCGGAGGTGCGCCTCCGGAACGAGGCGCGGCAACTGCTCCTGGGTCTGGGCTTCTGTGAGGCGATCAACTATGCCTTCCAGTCAGACTTTCTGCATGGCCTGGCAGCCGCTGGGGCAGATTCTCCAGCGACCCCGTTGCGTCTGGCCAATCCCTTGAGCGAAGAGCAGGCGGTGATGCGCACCTCCCTCATCCCGGGCCTGCTGGAGACCCTGCGGCGCAACACCCTGCAGCAGGTCCAGGACCTGCGCCTCTTTGAGACCGCCAAGGTCTTCCTGCCCCAACCCGGAGCGGCACAGCCGCGGGAAGAGGCCTGGCTCGCCGGGCTGATGTACGGGGCCCGGGAGGAGGTTTCCTGGGCCGCCCCCCGGGAGGCGGTGGATTTCTTCGACCTCAAGGGAGTAGTGGAGACGTTGCTTGCGGGCCTGCAGATCCCCGAGGTGAATTTCCGCCGGGAGCACCTGCCCGCGTACCTCTGCCAGGGGATCAAGGTTTTCGCCGGCGACCTCGAACTGGGGTGGTTGGGAGAGGTTGAGCCGGAGGTGGGCGACCGGCTCGACCTGGAGGGCTCCATCTTCGTCTTCAACCTGGCCTTAGCGGCCCTGGCGCAGGCCTCGGCGCTGCCGCTCTTTACCGCCCTGCCCCGCTACCCCGCGGTTTACCGGGATATCGCCCTGGTCCTGCCCGCCGGGGTGCCGGCGGCCCAGGTGAACCAGGCCCTGTACCGGCATGGGGCGCCCTGGCTGGTGGAGGCCCGTCTGTTTGACCTCTACACCGGGGACCAGGTGCTGCCGGGAAAGCGCAGCCTGGCCTTTCGCCTCTCTTACCGGGACCCGGAGCGGACCCTGACCGACGAGGAGATCAACCCGCACCATCAGGCCCTGGTCCAGGCCCTGGCCCAAGAGTTGGGGGCGGAATTGCGTTAGCCGGCGTGGCAGCAAAAAATAGGGACACCTCCTATTTTTGCTGAAAAAGTTGACTACATAAGCCGAACCTGACGAAACTGGTTTTCCCAACCAATGTAAAAATAGGAAGTGTCCCTATTTTTTGAGGCGCTTCGCTGTTATAGGAAAGTGGTAGAAGAAGACATCCCTCGCAAGGCCTTCTACACCATCGGTGAAGTGAGCCGCATCACCGGGGTGCATACCCATGTGCTGCGCTATTGGGAGGACCAGGGCAAGCTCCTCAAGCCCAGCCGGCGGCGCTCCCGGCACCGCCTTTACAGCCCCCAAGACATTCAGCTCATCCTGGAAATCAAACGCCTCCGGGAAGAAGAGAAGCTCAGCCTGACGGCCATGCGCCGGCAATTAAACCCCCGGCCGCAGCCCCAGCGGCAAGTCTCGCCAACCTTTCCTCCTGCGCCCCAAAACGAGGTCAAATCCCTGCTGCAAGCCATCCGGGACGAACTGCTGGCTTTGAAGGAATTGCTGGAGTAGGGGCAAATTCTAGGGTAAATTCTGGTTCCCAAGTTTAACTTGGGAACCAGAATTGCAAGGGTAGGGGATGCGGATCCGACCCTCAGGGCGAACACAAGGTTCGCCCCTACGGAAAATCGCGGTTTGAGGCAAAAAGAAAGGGGCGACCCGTTGGGTCGCCCTTATTTTTTTGGCTACACCGAAGTCTCGCTGGTGCGCACAGGCTGGAAAGCCTGTGCGCACCTGTCCCTTCTTTTTCAAGTAAGGCCGATAGACAAAATTGTCGGAGGGGGATTGTCATTGAAAATTGAGTGCTTAGGTTTAGTCATATCGCTGCTTTACCCGTGACGGCTGCGCCTCAGACCTGTTGAAATCCCTCAATACGGAAAATTTTCAGACGGGGGCAAAAATTTTGAGGTTTTTGCCTTAAGTCAAGGCCGCAGGTGGCGGGAGAGATTATGTTCTGGGCAAGAGCTCGGCGGTTCGGCGAGCCGGACGCAGTAACCAAACTCAAGGTTGAGCAATCAAAAATATTATTCGGGAGGCAGTAGATGTTTTGTTATCAATGTGAACAAACGGCGAAGGGCGTGGCCTGCACCGTCCAGGGAGTCTGCGGCAAGAACCCCGAGGTGGCGGCGCTGCAAGACCTGTTAATCTATTCCCTGCAAGGTTTGTCCCTGGTGGCGGTGGCCGGGCGCCAGGTCGGGATCAGCGACCCGGAAGTCAACGTCTTTACGAGCAAGGCGGCGTTTTCCACCCTGACCAATGTCGACTTCGACCCGCAGCGGTTCGTCAAACTCATCCAGCAAAGTGTTCATCTGCGGGAAAACCTCAAGGCCAAGGTTAAGGGCAAGGGCGGCAAGGCCGATTTTCCCGCGGGCCCGGCCACCTTCACCCCGGCCGCCAACCTGGAGGGCATGCTGCAGCAGGCCGAGTCGGTGGGTTTGAAATCCTACCCGGCGGGGGACGCCGACGTCCTCTCCCTGAAGCATACCCTGCTGTTCGGCCTTAAGGGGGTCTGCGCTTACGCCGATCACGCCCAAATCCTGGGCCAGGAAGACGACAAGGTGTACGCCTTCGTCCACGAAGGGCTGGCGGCCACCGCGGCCGAGGGCCTGAGCGTCGCCGAGATGGTCCCCCTGGTGTTGAAATGCGGCGAAATCAACCTCAGGGCCATGGAGCTGCTGGATGCCGGCAATACCGGCAGATACGGTCACCCGGTGCCCACCAAGGTTCCCCTGGGTCACAAGCAGGGCAAGGCCATCCTGGTGTCGGGCCACGATCTCCTGGACCTGGAGGAGATCCTGAAGCAGAGCGCCGGCAAGGGTATCAACGTTTACACCCACGGCGAGATGCTGCCCACCCACGGCTATCCCGAGCTGAAAAAGCATCCCCACTTTTATGGACACTTCGGCTCGGCCTGGCAGAACCAGGCCAAGGAATTCCCCCAGTTCCCCGGGGCCATCCTGATGACCACCAACTGTATCCAGCGGCCCCAGGAGGTCTATGCCGACAACCTCTTCACCACCGGTTTGGTAGGCTGGCCGGGGATCAAGCACATTCCGGACCGCAATTTCAAGGCGGTGATCGACAAGGCCCTGGCCCTGCCGGGTTTCACCGAAGACACCAACGGCAAGTTCGTCAACAGCGGTTTTGCCCGCACCACGGTGCTGGGGGTGGCCGGAGCGGTGATTGAGGCCGTCAAGAACAAGCAGATCCGCCACTTTTTCCTGGTGGGCGGCTGCGACGGCGCCAAACCCACCCGGAATTACTACACCGAGTTCGTGGAGAAGGTCCCCAAGGATTGCATTGTCCTGACCCTGGCCTGCGGCAAGTTCCGCTTCTTCGATAAGCAACTGGGCGACATCGGCGGCATCCCGCGGCTGTTGGACATCGGCCAGTGCAACGACGCCTACTCGGCGGTGCAGATCGCCGTGGCCCTGGCCAACGCCTTCGGGGTGGGCGTCAACGAGCTGCCCCTTTCCCTGGTCCTGTCCTGGTACGAACAGAAGGCGGTGGCCATTCTCCTCACCCTGCTCTACCTGGGGATCAAGAACATCCGCCTGGGCCCCAGCCTCCCGGCCTTCATCACCCCCAACGTCCTGGACGTCCTGGTAAAAAACTTCAACATCATGCCCATCAGCACCCCGGACGCGGACCTGAAGGCGATTTTGGGCTAAGCGAATAAATTGATGCCAGGGGAAATCCTGGTTATAATTCCAGGCAGGGTCCTGTGGGACCCTGCTTTTTTTTAGTGACACAGGCTTCACAGCCTGTGTCTGGACTACCGGCGGACCCATGGTTATCTTTTGCCTAAATATTGCCGGAGAACCCTAATTTGGCAGATAATCCGACCACCAACCTGGACGCCCCGGCTGAGACCGTCTCAGCCTGGAGCCCCTTTAAGCAATCGGTCTTTCGAGCCCTGTGGACCGCCACCGTGGTCTCCAACGTCGGCACCTGGATGCAGAGCGTGGGGGCGGCCTGGTTCATGACTTCCTTGACCAAATCCCCGGTGCTGGTGGCCCTGGTGCAGGTGGCCACCACCCTGCCCATGTTCCTGTTATCCCTGCCGGCCGGGGCCCTCGCCGATATCGTGGACCGCCGGCGGCTGCTCTTATTCACCCAGGCGTGGATGGCCGCCGCCGCCGCTATCCTGGGAGTCCTGACTCTGGCGGGGCTCACCACGCCTTGGGTTTTATTGACCTTCACCTTCCTGCTGGGTCTGGGCGCCGCCCTGAATGGCCCGGCCTGGATGGCCATCGTACCCGAGTTGGTGCCGCGCCGCGACCTGCTCCAGGCCATCTCCCTCAATGGCGCCGGATTCAACCTGTCCCGGGCCGTGGGCCCCGCCGCCGGCGGCGCCTTGGTCGCCGTGGCCGGGATCGGGGCGACTTTCATCTTGAATGCCCTGTCCTTCCTGGGGGTGTTGTGGGTGCTCTATCGTTGGGAACGGCCGGTCAGCGACACGACGCTGCCGGGAGAGCGCATGCTGGCGGCCATGCGCAGCGGCCTCCGATATGTGCGCCATGCCCC